>JBNGDM010000271.1:0-4472 GCA_049975105.1 Rhodovulum sp.
GTCCCATAGGCGCTGACGTCAGACAAGGCGTCGCCGCGTCCCTGGGGGCTGCGATTTCCCGGCCGATCCGGAGCTTCCGGCACCGGACGCGCCGGTCTTCTGGAACCCCGCCGAGGCGCCCGCGGCCGTCGTCCTGGTCGCGCCTCTGCCAGACACCGGGCTGTCGGCCATCGGGCTCTCCCCGGACCGTATTCGTCACACGCATGACGCAGGCGATCTGGTCTTCCTGCAGCTGGACACCGGCACGCTGCTTGCAGGTGCCGTGCGCGATCCCGGTCAGCCGATCGGGTTCCTGTTGCCCATGGACCGTAATTGGCCCGCCCGGCGCGACGCAATGGAACGCGTGCTCGGCACGCTTGTCGACGGCACACACCCACCTCCACCGCTGACCTTCCAGCAGCTTCGCCGCATCCGGATGGCGCTACGGACACTCGACGCGCGCGCCGATGGCGCGACGCTCCGCCGGATCGCAGAGGCGTTCTTCGGCGCCCCGCGCGTCGCCGCCGAACCGTGGGCGACCAGCGCGCTGAAAGCACAGGTCGCCCGCCTCGCGACCTATGGCCGGCGGCTTGCCGAACGCGGCTATCGCGATCTCCTCGCGGGCCGGGCGCCGACGCGCCGCCAGTAGAAGCGCTGCTTCTGACATTTCCCTTTCGGCCGCCGGACGTCGATCCGCTGCCCCGGCGTGCTGCGCCCGGCCGGGGGTGACGTTTTTCGCGGACGATCTTCGTCATCCCCCTCCGGGACCCTTCTCCGCTCTGATCGTCCCTGTCAGCCCGCCGCAGGTCGCGGCGCGGCAGAGCCCCCAGGAGACAGATCCATGCCCGATCCCCATGCCGGCCTTCCGCCTCGCTATCTCAGGACCCCCGAGGCCGCCCGCTTCCTCGGCCTGTCCGGCCGCACGCTGGAAAAGCACCGCACCTACGGCACCGGCCCGCGCTATTCGAAGATCGGCGGGCGGGTCGTCTACGCGCTCGAGGACCTGCAGGCCTGGGTCGCCCGCGGCGGCAAAAGCTCCACCTCGGACGACACCGGAGAGACCGTCCGGCCCGCCAAGCGGCATGCCGCGATCTCGCCCGCCTATCTGCGGCGCGACCGGTGACGCCCATGCGCACCACGGTCGATCTCCTCCGGATCGAGGGCCGCGTCGAGCGCTGGCTCCGGTTCGGCACCCCGGTCGAGGCCACACTCCTCGGCCCCCGGCGGCGCATCGTCGCCTTCGATCCCGGCGCGATCTTCGCGCTGGTCCGCTGGTCGTCGAACGGCCGTGGCATCGTCGAAAGCCGGATCGACATCCTGCGCGCGGTCGGTGCGGGCGAGGCGGCCTCGACCGTGCCTCATGTGACACCCGGGGGCGAGATCCTGCTGCGTCTGACGGGCTGGCCGCAGGTCGAGGCCGTGCTGGACGCGATCGACATCGTCGAGCGCCATCACATCCCGCCCGAGGCGGTCTGCCCCGATCACTGGCGGCACGTCCACAACCGCCTGACGGCCGGATTGCAGCCACGCCCCTACACGCCGGTGCGGCACGCGGCCTGGCTCAAGCGCCGCGCGGTGTCGCCATGAGCGGCGCCGTCCATCCCCTTCTCGGCATGGGGGTCGCGCTCTCCCTCGTTGCGGTCTCGGCACAGCCCCACGCCCCGCGGCTCGTCTGGAACCTGTCGGCGAGCGCGCCGCTTGGTCTCTACCGAATCGGCGCGCGCGAGGGGCTCGCCGTCGGCGACCTGGTCGCGACCCGGCTGCCCGCGCCCATCGCCACCTGGATGGCGTCCCGCGGCTATCTCGCCGCCGGCGCCCCGCTCCTCAAGCGCGTGGCGGCGGGGCCGGGCAGCACGATCTGCCGCCACGGCACGCGCCTTTCGATCGATGGCCGGGGTGTCGCCGCGGCGCAGACAAGCGACCGCAGCGGCCGGCCGCTGCCCGAATGGCACGGCTGCCGCATGGTGCGTTCGGATCAGCTGTTCCTGCTGAACGCCGAGGTGCCCGACAGCCTCGACGGCCGTTATCTCGGCCCGCTCGACGCCGATCTGGTGATCGGCCGCGCACACCCGCTCTGGACGTGGGGAGGCTGAGATCGTGCTCCTCTCTCCCCTTTCCGGCCGCAGTCCGGGCGTCGCGGCCCTGGTCCTTCTGCTGCTCCCGGGCGCACCCGATCCTGGCACCGCGGGCGCAGAGGCCGGGACGCCCGGCCATCCCGGCGCCGCGCAATCGGTCGCGACCGCGGTGCATCCTTTCGACGGACATATCGCCGAGGCCGCCGCCCGGTTCGGCCTGCCCGCGCCCTGGATCCGCGCCGTCATCGCCGTCGAAAGCGCGGGCGATCCGCGGGCGGTCAGCCGCGCCGGGGCCATGGGGCTGATGCAGGTCATGCCCGGCACCTGGGCCGAGCTGCGCACCGCCCATGGCCTCGGTGACGATCCGTTCGAGCCGCGCGACAACATCCTCGCGGGCAGCGCCTACCTGCGCCGAATGGTCGATCGCTTCGGCGTCCCGGGTGCCTTCGCCGCCTACAACGCCGGGCCGGGACGCTACGCCGAGCACCTCGCCACGGGCCGTCCGCTGCCGCGCGAGACCCGGGCCTATGTCGCCCGGCTGGCACGGCGCATCGGGCGTTCGGCCGCATCTCCGGCGCATGGCGAAGACGCGCCTGCCCCCCGGGACTGGCGGGCCGCGCCGCTCTTCGTCGCCCGGGCGGCACCTGCCGGTCGCAGCCCCCGGCGCGCCTCGGTTCAAGGGCGTGCCGGGCCACGGATCGCACCGCCTCCCACCGCTCCGGACACGGCACCGGGGCTCTTCGTGACGATCGAACAGGAGGACCAGCCATGACCAGCATGATCGCAGTCGCTCGCGGTGCGGCGCGCGCCGTCGGGGGATCGGCGGGGAGGGCAGGTCGGGCCCGGGCCTATCCCGGCTGGACGCGAGATAAAAGAGGTGCCGCAGGCGGACCTCAAGCTGCTGTTTTGGCGGCATCCTCCGCACCGCAGGCCCGGACACCCTGCCGCGCCGCAACGGACAAGGGATTGATCCGTCGCGATTTCCCCTGCGGCAAGGCCGCGAACGCGGGAGCCCGGCCATGACGCGGCGCGAGGATGGTCTCCACATCCGGCCCGGCCGCATCCGCGATGGCGGGAAGACCCCGAAGCGCCCGGCGCGGTTCGTGTCCGAGGTGATGCAGGCCGCGCGGAAGGCCGGCCATACCGGCTATCGCTTCGGCGGGTCCGGGCGCGGCGCGAGCTTCGGCCGCGGCCGGTTCGCCCGCACCGCGAGGGGACTTGCCGATCCCGCCCGCCGGGTCGTGGTCAAGGCACGCATCGTGCGCCACCGCGGGGCGCGGTTCCGCGCGGCGCCGCTCTCGCGCCACATCGGCTATCTCCAGCGCGAGGGCGTCGCCCGCGACGGGCGGGACGCGGCGCTCTTCGACCGCACCGACGAGGCCGCCGACGGCCGCGCCTTCGCCGAGGCCTGCGAGGACGACCGACATCACTTCCGCTTCATCGTCTCGCCCGAGGATGCCCCCGAGATGCAAGACCTGCGCGCCTTCACCCGCGACCTGATGGCAAGTGCCGAGCGCGATCTCGGCACGCGGCTCGACTGGATCGCGGCCGATCACTGGAACACCGACAACCCGCATGTCCACATCCTCGTCCGGGGCAGGGCCGAGGACGGCCGCGACCTCGTGATCTCGCGCGACTACATCGCCCACGGGCTGCGCGCCCGCGCCGCGCACCTGGTCGGGATCGAGCTCGGCCCCCGCAGCGCCCGCGAGATGGCCCGGGCGCTGGAGGCCCAGATCACCGCCGAGCGCTGGACCGATCTCGACCGGGCGCTGCGCGCGCTGTCCGACGACGCGGGTGGCATCGCCGATCTCCGGCCCGGCGCGCCCGAGCCGCAAGATCCCGAGCTGCGCCGGCGGATGATCGGCCGGGCGCAGACGCTGGAACGGCTCGGCCTGGCGGACCGGATCGCCCCGGCCGTGTGGCAGCTGCGCCCCGGCGCCGAGGCGACGCTCCGCGACCTCGGGCTCCGGGGCGACATCATCAAGACGATGCACCGCGCCCTGGCCGGCGGACCCGACCGCGCCGCCACCGACTTCGCCATCGAGGGGACCCCCGAGGCACCGATCCTCGGCAGGCTCGTCGAGCGCGGCTTCCACGACGAGCACCGCGGCACGGGATACGCGATCATCGACGGGGTCGATGGCCGCGTCCATCACCTCCGCTTTGACGACATCGAGGCGACGGGGGACACCCCGCCCGGCGGCATCGTCGAGACGCGGCTCTGGACCCCTGCGGACGGCGAGGCCCCGAAGCTCGCGCTGGTCGGGCGGTCCGACCTCGCGCTGGACGCTCAGATCGCGGCCGAGGGCGCGACCTGGCTCGACCGGATGCGGCTCGCCCGCGACCCGGTGCCGCTCGCCGGTGGGGGCTTCGGCGCCGAGGTCCGCGCCGCGCTCGACCGGCGCGCCGATCACC
>JBNGDM010000272.1:0-4446 GCA_049975105.1 Rhodovulum sp.
GCCGCATCCTCGGCCTCGGCCAGCCGGACCAGCGCGGCCAGCGAGCGCGGGATCGCGTCGCGGCACAGCGCATCGGTCAGCGGGCTGGCGCGGGCCGACAGGTAAGGTTCGATCACCTGGGTGACCGCGTCGAGGCCCGAGGCCAGCGTCACCGCCCAGGGGCAGCCATCGGTCAGGCCCGGGTCCACCAGCGCCAGCGCCGGGATCATCCGGTCGTCGCGCAGCGACACCTTGCGGCCATGGGCGGGCACGCCAATCACCGCGTTCTTGGTGGCCTCGGCGCCGGTGCCCGCGGTGGTTGGCAGGGCCGCCATGGGAAGGGGGGGCCTGGGCAGCGGCAGGCCCTGGCCCACCACTTCGAGATGGTCGAGCGGCGGGCGGTCCGAGGGCACCAGCGCGGCCAGCGCCTTGCCCAGGTCGATCACCGAGCCGCCGCCGATCGCCGCGACCGCGTCGGGGGCGAAGGCGCGCGCCTCGGCCAGGGCGGACTGGAGTGCGTCGAGCGTAGGTTCCCCCTGCCCGCGCAGCCCCAGAACCTCGGCGCCCAGCGCGCGCAGGTCGGCGGCCAGCGCATCGGCGAATCCCACCGATCCGCCCCGCACCAGCAGGACGCGCCGGCCCATGGCGGCGATCCGCGCGGCCGCCCCGGCGGCGGCGCCGCGGCCAAAGACGATGCGGCCCGGGGTCAGCAGCTCGAAGGTCACGGCTCAGAACGCCTGGGCGGCGGCGACGGCGCGTTTCCAGCGGGCATAGCGCGCCTCGCGGTCGTCCATGGCCATCGCGGGGGCAAAGCTTTTCTCAAGCGCCCAGGTGCGGGCGAATTCCTGCATGCCCGGGTAAAGCCCGGCCCGCTGACCGGCGAGCCACGCCGCGCCCATCGCGGTCGTTTCCAGCACGCGGGGCCGGTCGACCTGGGCGCCGAGGATGTCGGCCAGGAACTGCATCGCCCAGTCGGACGCGCTCATCCCGCCATCGACGCGCAGCGCGGTATCGCCGCCGCCCGACCAGTCGGCGGTCATCGCCTCCAAAAGGTCGCGGGTCTGGTAGCCGACGCTTTCCAGCGCGGCGCGGGCGAATTCCTCGGGGCCGGAATTGCGCGTCAGCCCGAAGACCGCGCCCCGGCAGTCGGCATTCCAGTAGGGCGCGCCCAGCCCGGTGAAGGCGGGCACGAGGACCACGTTCTGCCCCGGGTCCGCCTGTTCGGCCAGCGGCTGGGTTTCGGACGCGGTGCGGATCAGTTTCAGACCGTCGCGCAGCCATTGCACCACCGCGCCCGCGATGAAGATCGACCCTTCCAGCGCATAGGTGGGCTGGCCGTCCATCTGGTAGGCGATGGTGGTCAACAGCCGGTTCCGCGACGCCACGGGGTCGGTGCCGGTATTGAGCAGCGCGAAACAGCCCGTGCCATAGGTGGATTTCATCATGCCGGGGCTGAAACAGGCCTGGCCGATGGTCGCGGCCTGCTGATCGCCGGCGATGCCCAGGATCGGGATTTCGCGCCCGAACAGGTCGGCCCGGGTCATGCCGAAATCGGCGGCGCAATCGCGCACCTCGGGCAGCAGTTCCATGGGGATGTCCAGCATGTCGCACATGGTGCGCGACCAGCGGCCCTGCCGGATATCATAGAGCATCGTGCGCGCAGCGTTGGTGGCGTCGGTGACATGCACGCGGCCGCCCGTCAGGTTCCACACCAGCCAGGCATCGACCGTGCCGAAGGCCAGCTCGCCCAGGGCGGCGCGGTCGCGGGCGCCCTCGACGGTGTCGAGGATCCATTTCAGCTTGGTCCCCGAGAAATACGGGTCGAGCAGCAGGCCGGTCTTTTCCGTCACGCTCGCCTCGTGCCCGGCCTCGCGCAGGGCGCGGCAGGTTTCGGCGGTACGCCGATCCTGCCAGACGACGGCGTTATGGATGGGCTTGCCGGTGGCGCGGTCCCAGACCAGCGTGGTTTCGCGCTGGTTGGTGATGCCGATGGCGGCGATATCGGTGGCGTGCAGCCCGGCCTTTTCGATCGCCGCGCGGGCGGTCGCCGCGGTGGTCGACCACAGGTCCGAGGGGTCGTGTTCGACCCAGCCGCTGGCCGGGTAATGCTGGGGGAATTCCTCTTGCGCGACGGAGACGACGTTCAGGTCGGGGCCGAACAGGATCGCGCGGCTGGAGGTCGTGCCCTGGTCGATGGCGAGGATATGGGTCATGGGGCCACTCGTCTTGCGTCAAGGAAACGGGCCGCGGCGAGGTAGGCCGCCGCGGCCCTTGCAGTGTTGGCCGAAACGGCCGGGGCTGACCACCCCGGCCGCACGGGCCTCAGTTCTGCCAGGACTTGATCAGCTCGTCATAGGAGACGGTGATCGGCTCTTCGTCCTCGTTTTCCAGCGCGGCCTTGGGCGCACCGGGCTGGCTCAGCCAGTAGTCGGGGTCCTGCTCCTCGTTCAGCTTCGGCCCCAGGTCACCCTGGACGCCCGCGCGTTCCAGGCGTTCCAGCACGCGTTCCTGGTCGGCGCAGAGCGCGTCCAGCGCCTCTTGCGGGGTCTTGGCGCCCGACATCGCGTCGCCGATGTTTTGCCACCAGAGCTGCGCGAGTTTCGGGTAGTCCGGCACGTTGGTGCCCGTGGGCGACCACTGCACGCGGGCGGGCGAGCGGTAGAATTCCACGAGGCCCCCCAGCTTGTCGGCGCGTTCGCTGAAGTGGTCGGAGTTGATCGTGGACTCGCGGATGAAGGTCAGGCCCACATCCGATTTCTTGAGGTCCACGGTCTTGGACGTCACGAATTGCGCATAAAGCCACGCGGCCTTGGCGCGGTCGACGGGGGTGGATTCCATCAGCGTCCACGATCCTGCGTCCTGGTAGCCGATCTTCATGCCCTCTTGCCAGTAGACGCCATGCGGGCTGGGCGCCATGCGCCATTTGGGCGTGCCGTCCTCGTTCAGCACGGCATCCGCGCCATCGCCCACCATGTCGGCGGTGAAGGCGGTATACCAGAACATCTGCTGGGCGATCTGGCCCTGCGCGGGCACCGGTCCGGCCTCGCCGAAGGTCATGCCGGCGGCGGTGGGGGGCGAGTATTTCTCCAGCCACTCGATGGCCTTGGTCACGGCATAGACCGCAGCCGGGCTGTTGGTGGCGCCGCCGCGCGCGACGCAGGACCCCACGGGTTGGCTGTTCTCGTTCACCCGGATGCCCCATTCGTCGACCGGCAAGCCGTTGGGTTCACCCACGTCGCCCATGCCAGCCATAGACATCCACGCGTCGGTATAGCGCCAGCCAAGGCTCGGGTCCTTCTTGCCGTAGTCCATGTTTCCATAGACCTCGCCCTCGACGCCCATGTAGGACATGTCACGGCCGGTGAAGAATTCCGCGATATCCTCGTAGGCCGACCAGTTGACCGGCACGCCGAGGTCATAGCCATAGGCGGCCTTGAAATCCTCCATGGTCTTGGGATCGGTGAACCAGTCGTAGCGGAACCAGTAGAGGTTGGCGAATTGCTGGTCGGGCAGTTGATACAGCTTGCCATCCGGCCCGGTGGTGAAGCTGAGCCCGATGAAATCGTCCAGATCGAGCGTCGGGCTGGTCACGTCCGCGCCCTCGCCCGCCATCCAGTCGGTCAGGTTGCGCGCCTGCTGATACCGCCAATGGGTGCCGATCAGGTCGGAATCGTTCACGTAGGCGTCATAGACGTTCTGGCCCGACTGCATCTGGGTCTGCAGCTTTTCGACCACGTCGCCCTCGCCGATCAGGTCGTGGGTGACCTTTATGCCGGTGATCGCGGAGAAGGCGGGCGCCAGTACCTGGGATTCGTATTCATGGGTGGTGATGGTTTCCGACACCACGTTGATTTCCATCCCGGCAAAGGGCTGGGCGGCGTCGACGAACCATTGCATCTCGGCCTCCTGCTCTTCGCGCGACAGGACCGACAGGCCGTCGATCTCGCTGTCGAGGAATTCCATGGCTTCCTCCATGCCCGCCCAGCTGGGGCCGGACAGGATCGCGAGGCTTGCCGCGATGGCCGTGGTGGATTTCAGTCTGAGGTTCATTTTAGGTTTCCTCCCTTTGGTGAACCGTTTTTCCGAGGATGGGGGTAGACGCGGCCCGGGGCTCCTCGTGCCCCGGGGGCGGGTGACGGGCCTAGACCCAGCGGAACACCGCCGCGGCCCAGGCCAGGCAGACTGCAAGCGCCCAGGGCTGGTTCTCGCCCACCAGCCCCAGCCAGGCGAGGTTGATGAAGGCCGAGCCCAGAAGCGTGATGAAAAGCCGGTCGCCCCGGGTAGTCTCGATCCTGAGGATGCCGACGCGCGGGGTTTCGGGGTAGCGGATCGCGAGCACGGTGAAGGTGATCAAGAGCCCCGCGATCACCATGAAGAAGACCGCGGTGGGCCAGGTCCATGCCATCCAGTCCATCAGCTAGAGCCTTTCATAAATATGATGGTTCTTCACGTCTCGCTCGACATACC
>JBNGDM010000273.1:0-4438 GCA_049975105.1 Rhodovulum sp.
GCCCTGGGCCTGCCGCGCCCCTGGGACCAGCAATGGTCGATGCGGATGCAGCAGGTCATGGCCTATGAAACCGACCTTCTGGAATATGGCGACCTGTTCGACGGCAACCCCGTGGTGACCGCGAAAGTCGAGGACCTGAAGGACGGCGCACGCGCCGAACTGGCCCAGATCGACGGGATGGGTGGCGCCGTCGCGGCCATCGAGCACATGAAATCGCGCCTCGTCGAATCGAATGCCGACCGTATCGCGCGCGTCGAGGCGGGCGAGACCGTCGTGGTGGGCGTGAACCGCTGGACCGAGGGCGAACCCTCGCCCCTGACCGCGGGCGACGACGCCATCATGACCGTCGACCCCAAGGTCGAGGCCGACCAGATCGCCCGCCTGAACGCCTGGCGCGAGGCGCGCGACGAAGACGCCGTGCAACACGCGCTCAAGGTCCTGCGCGAGGCCGCCGCCACCGGGGCCAACATCATGCCGCCGTCCATCGCCGCGGCCAAGGCGGGGGCCACCACCGGCGAATGGGGCGACGTGATGCGTGCGGCCTTCGGCCAGTATCGCGGCCCGACCGGCGTGTCGGCCAGCCCGTCGAACCGCACCGAGGGGCTGGACGAAATCCGCGCCGCTGTCGACACGCTGACCGGACAGCTTGGCCGCCGGCCCAAGCTTCTGGTGGGCAAGCCCGGGCTGGACGGCCATTCGAACGGCGCCGAACAGATCGCCGCCCGCGCCCGCGACTGCGGCATGGACATCACCTATGAAGGCATCCGCCTGACCCCCGCCGAAATCGTCGCCACGGCCAAGGAGGACGGCGTGGACGTGGTCGGGCTGTCGATCCTGTCGGGCAGCCACATCCCGCTGATGGAATCGCTGATGCGGCTGATGAAGGAAAACGACCTGATGCACATCCCCGTGGTGGTCGGCGGCATCATCCCCGACGACGACGCCCGGCGGTTGCTGGCGATGGGCGTGGCCAAGGTCTATACGCCCAAGGATTTCGAGCTGAACCGGATCATGTTCGACATCGTCGGGCTGATCGGCCCGGCCCCCGTCGCCGCCGAATAAACCGCCCGGCGGTTGAGCGGCAGCCGGCCGCGGTCTAGGGATAGGGCGATCCTTGCCCCCGGTGCCGCCGATGTCCCAGCCCCCCTCCTTCCGCATCGTCGACGCGCTGATCGCGTTGGCGGCGCGCGACGGGCTGGGCGACACCGTCGACTGGCACGAGGTCGAGGCCGCGATCGCCGCGCTGGTGCTGGACCCGGTGGGCCCCAGCAACCTGCGCCGGCGCATGGCCAAGCTGAACGACCCCGAGGTGGCGCACACCCTGAACGACTGGTTCCTGCGCGCCGCGGCCGACCGCGGCGCCGATGCGCGCGAGGCCGCGCGCCCCGCCGATACCCTGCTCGCGCCGATCCAGAACGTCGGCCTCGGCGCCGCCGCCACCGCCGCGGTGCTGACCGCCGCGGGCACGCTGGATCTGGGCGCGGGGGTGCTGATCGGGCTGGGGGCTCTGCTCTCGGCCGGCTCGGCCAGCCTGGGGCGTTATGTGCTGGCCGACCGGGCCAACCGCGCCCAGGCCGATGCCGATGCAATTCGCCGCTGCATTGAAAGCGTTCGGAAAGACCCCAAATGAAAGGCATCGCGGAGCAAAGCCCGGCGATAGTGGTATCACGCGCCGATATGGGCTATCCTGTACCGGAAGGAGACCACGCATGACCGAACTCGAACTTGTCGTAAGCTGCGCCTCGCTGGCCGCCGGCGTGCTCAGTTCGTTCTACGTGGCCTACCTGGTGCGTACCAGCGGCCGCGACCGGCCCGATTCGCCGGACCTCGTGTGGCACATGGTCGAAACGGCCCCCTACGACCGGCTGCACAACGTCATCCGCAAGTGATCGCCGCCGAGGCGCGCGCGACCTAGTCGCCGCCATCCCCCCCGTCGTCGCAATCGCCGAACCAGCCGCCACCGCCACCATCGCCGTTGCGCGGCCCCGACGACAGCAGCGACCACAGCAGATAGGCCACGAGCGCCCATATCGCCAGGGTCCAGACCTCGCCCGAGGCAAACCCCTCGCCGAATGTAAGCCAGCCTTGATCCGTTGCGCCCTGGGTATTGGCCGTCTGCATCGCGATTCCCCTTTTCTACCACCCTGCCCGGCGAAAAAGGCCCGAACGTGACATCGACCGGACACGCCGGGGGCCTTGGCCTTGGCGCGCCGGCCCGATACCGTTCCGCCGACCTCAACGCGGAGCCTGCCATGACCATCCATATCGGCGCAAAGCCCGGCGAGATCGCCGAAACGGTGCTGCTGCCCGGCGACCCGCGCCGGGCCAAATGGGCCGCCGAAACCTTTCTGGAGGGCGCGGCCTGCGTGAACGAAGTGCGCGGCATGCTGGGCTATACCGGCAGCTGGCGCGGCCACCGGGTGACGATCCACGGCACCGGCATGGGCATGCCCTCGCTGTCGATCTACGTGAACGAACTGATCCGCGATTACGGCGCCCGCACCCTGATCCGCATCGGCTCGGCCGGCGCGATGCAGCCGCAGGTGGGGTTGCGCGACATCGTTCTGGCGATGACCGCCTCGACCCTCTCCACGCCGTCGCGCGGCATCTTCCGCGAGCTGAACTTCGCCCCCTGCGCCGATTACGGGCTGCTATCGGCGGCACACCGGGCCGCCCAGGACCGCGGCGTGCCGACCCATGTGGGCGGGATCTATTCCTCGGACGTGTTCTATGACGAACGCCCCGACCTGAACGAGCAGATGACCCGCCACGGGGTGCTGGCCGTCGAGATGGAGGCGGCCGAGCTTTACATCCTCGCCGCCCGCCACGCCGCCCGCGCGCTGGCGGTTCTGACCGTTTCCGACCATCTCCTGACAGGCGACGCGATGGCCTCCGAGGACCGCGAGCAAAGCTTTGGCGACATGGTGGAAATCGCCCTGGAAGCCGCCTTCGCCTGAGCCGCGAAAGGTCCGGTGGCGGGCGTCGGACGGTGAGTATTTTTCCCAAGAAAAAGAGGGCAGGTCACGCGCCGTGACTGCGGTCATAGCCGTTGGGGGTCGGCGGCTTCCATCCGTTCAGTGCACCGGGCGCGGGCGCGAAGACCTCGACCAGCAGCGGGAAACAGGCGGCCGCGTCCGAGGAATGTTCCGCCCCGCAATCGCCCCCCGGACAGGCCGAGAGCGCCCCCAGAAGGTCGATCTCGGCGAAGAATTCGAGGTGGTCGCCGGGCCGCACGGGGCTGGCCTTCATGAAATACCGATGCGTGTCGCGGGTGAACCCCGTGCACATGAAAACGTTCAGCACGTCATGCACGTGGCGCTCGGCCTCGGCCAGCGGCAGGCCGGTTTCGGCGGCCAGCGCGCGGGTAAGGTTCGAGTGGCAGCACTGGTGGTAGGGCGCGCCGCCCAGCAGCGCGTTGGTATAGGGATCGCAGCGCGTGCCGATCACGTCATGCACCCCCGCCCCGTCCGCGTCGAACCCGTACCAGGACAGGCTGTCGGCGGTGATCGTCGCCATGGGACGCAGATGCGGAAAGCAGGACCACATCCGGTGGCCCGTGGTCAGGTGCGTGCCGTGTAGCGCGCGGGTCTTGCCGGAATAGAACCGCTCCGACAGGTCGGCGGCGTTCCACAGGTTCAAATCGCCCACCTGCGGACCGTCCACGCAGGAAATGCGAAAGAACCCGCCTGCCGGCAGCCGAAAGCACCGCGCCGCGCGCGGGGGCACCAGGACCTCGCCCGTCTTTTCCGCTCCTTCCCGCGCCCGGGCGTAAAGCCCAAGGTCGGGCGCGGGCAAGGTGGCGGTCGGGTAGCAGATCACCGGGCGGGCGGCCCGGCGGCCAGCGGCATCCTCTGGTTCATGCGTCATGGGTCCCTCCTATTCCACGGGGCGGCCGAGCACCGCGATGGCCAGCCCCAGCACGCATAGCCCCGCGAACCCGATCCAGCGGGCATCGCCCTCGCGCCGGGCCGCCAGCGCCGCGATGGCCGATTCCACCGCGTAATAGGCCGCGAAGGCGCGCGAGGCATAGGCGATGATCGAGAACACGTCCGCGGTCCAGGTCAAGGCGATGCCGACCGCGCCCAGCGCGGCATAAGCCACCCGGTTGCCGATCCGGCCCCCGGACCGTTCGGCGACCAGCCCGCCCGCACCCGTGGTGTCCGCGACCGACGCGCTGAACTGCGCGGCCAGCGCCGCCCCGATCAGCACGACGGGCAGCACCGGCGAGACCGCGCGGGTGACATCGATGATCGCGGTTTCGGTGATTTTTCCCTCCACCGGCGCGAAAGACACCACCAGCAGCGTCACGTAGACCGGGTAGATCGCGGCCGAGACGAGCTGCGCCGCCCGCATGGTGCGGATGCGCGTGCCCGCCTCGTATTCGTCGCCCAGGTAACGCGAGGTCTCGAACCCCTGAACCGTCACGATCAGCCCGAAG
>JBNGDM010000274.1:0-4428 GCA_049975105.1 Rhodovulum sp.
CATCGGCGCAAGCCCGGAATGGCTGATTGCACAGGCCCGGCGGGCAATCGCGCGCGGCGGTTCTGCGCTGGCGTCGTTCCGAAACCTCAACCGCAACGAACGTGTTTCGACCGAGGATCGTTCGGTTTTGGTGACGGTAGACGAATGGCTGTCGTCAGAGGTGGCCCCGGATGATCTGCCCGAGCGGCGCGGCGAATGCGTGCTGGGCGTTGACCTGGGTGGCAGTCGTTCCATGAGCGCGGCGGCGTTCTTCTGGCCGGAAACCGGGCGGCTGGAAGCCTATGGCACCTTCCCGGCCAAGCCCGGCCTTGCGGATCGCGGCGCGTCCGATGGCGTCGGGCGGCGTTATGTGGAGATGCAGGAGCGGGGGGAACTGTCCGTCATGGGCGAAAACACCGTTCCGCCGGGGCCGTGGCTGGCGGAACTGGTCAAGCTGGCCGATGGCGCGGCGATTGCGTGCATTGTCGGGGACCGTTTCAGACATGCCGAATTTTCCGAAGCCATGGTTGCGGCGGGGCTGCGGGTGCCGTTCGTTTGGCGCGGGTTCGGCTGGAAAGACGGTTCCGAGGATATTGAGCGGTTCCGCCGGGCGCTGTTCGACGGCGAAGTGAAGACCGCGCCTAGCCTGCTGCTGCGAAGCGCATTTGCGGACGCCATTACCCTGGTTGACCCCGCCGGAAACCACAAGCTGGCAAAAGCCCGAAGCCTTGGCCGTATCGACGCGGCGGCGGCGTCGGTGCTGGCCGTGGCCGAAGGGATGCGCCGTGTCGCCCGTCCTGCCCGGCAAGGGAGGGCACCCGTATGGGCGTGAGGTGGAACCGGCAAAGCGCGGCGGTGATCCGCACAAGGCGCTGGAAGGCCCTGCGCCTGGAAGCCCTGCGCCGCGATGGCTGGCAATGCGTCCAGTGCGGGGCCAAGGGCCGCTTGGAAGTCGATCACATTGTTCCGGTGCGCGATGCGCCCGAGCGGGCGTTCGACCTGTCCAATACGCAATGTCTCTGCCCCGCGTGCCACGCGAGGAAGACCCGAATCGAGATCGGCCTTGGCCGGATCGACCCCGCCCGAGAGGCGTGGAAAGCCCTGCTGCAATCGCAGCGAAACCCAACAAAGCATGAGGTTAAAGAGCATGTTGGACTCTGTGAAAATCCAGCGGCGGCAAAGTGAAATCCGCCAGAAGCTGGCCGAACTGGTGGGCAAAGAGGCCCCCAGCGAAGACGAAACCCGCCAGATGGACGAAATGGACCGGGAATACCGCTCCAATGAAACGCGGTATCGCGCGGCCCTGATTGCCGAAGACGAGGAACGGCGCGAGGCGGGCGCGGACCTTGAAACCCGCTCTGACCGGGAGTGGTCGGACATGATGGCCGGGTTCGAGATGCGGCAGGTGGCCCTTGCCCTGGACGAGGGGCGGCAACTGGACGGCGCGACCGCCGAAATCGTGTCGGAACTGCGCGCGCAAGGTGGGTTCCGGGGCATCCCGGTTCCGTTGCAGGCGCTGGAAGTCCGCGCGGGTGAAACCGTGGCGAGCGGCACCCCCGATCCGATCAGCACCCGCCCGATGATTGACCGCCTGTTCCCTGACAGCGTGGCGGGCAAGATGGGCGCGCAGATGATCCAGATTGACAGCGGCGCGACCGAGTGGCCCGTTGTGACGTCTTCGGTTTCTGCGGGCTGGGCTGACGGCGAAACCGCGAACGTGGCCGGGCCGTCTGCCTTCGCCACCACGGACAAGGCGCTGAAGCCGGAACACAACCTGGGCATTCAAATGCGCATCACGCGCAAGGCCATGAAGCAAAGCGGTTCGGCGCTGGAACAGGCCGTGCGGCGCGACATGAACAGCGCGATGGGCGCGGCGCTGGATCAGGCCATTTTCCTGGGCACCGGCGCGAACGGGCAACCGCTTGGCGTGATTGCCGGGGCGTCCACCTATGGCATCAACGAAACCGACCTGAGCGCGGTTCCGAGTTACTCCGACTTCCTGGCCGAGATCGTGGCGTTCATGTCGGCCAACACGATCACGTCGCCGGGGCAGGTGCGCACGCTCATGCGCCCGGAACTGTTCGGCTACCTTGAGGGGCAGGTGAATGCCGATCTGCAAATGAGCGAATATCACCGGCTTGGCTTCCTGCTGGGGGGCCGGAACCCGGTGGGCACCTTCCCGGCCCCGATGACCGTCACAAGCAATGCGCTTCCTGCGCCGTCTGGCACCCCTGCCGAAACCTCGCTGCTGTTCACCACGACCACGGGGGGCGTTGCGCCCATGTTCGTGGGCCTGTGGGGCGCGGTGGACATGATCCGAGATCCGTTCTCGGACGCGCAATCGGGCGGGCTGCGGCTCACGGCGCTGACCACGGCGGATGTGACGGTCGCGCGGCCTGCGCAACTGCGGCTGATGTCGGGCGTCCAGATCGAGGGCGCATAATGTTGGAGGGCTTCGCAAGCGGGGAACTGACCCTTGAGGAAAGGGGCGCGCGTGTTGGCGTGCGCCGCTTGCGGGGCCGCTTCCCTTACAACAAGGCCGCTGTTCTTTCGGACGGTGGCCGCACCGGCAGACCCCGGAAAGAGGTGGTCGCCCCACGGGCGTTCGCCTACCGTGTCGAGCGGCCCGACGAGGACATTCATTTGTTGATCGGGCACTCATATGACCGGCCCCTCGCATCGCGGGGGGCTGGCACCCTGGACCTTGAGGACAGCGACGAGGCGCTGACCTTCGAGGCGACCATTACCGAGGAAATGCAGGGCGTTTCCTATGTGCAGGACTTCCTTGCGGCGATGCGGGCGGGCCTGATTGTCGGCATCAGCCCGGGGTTTCGCATCCCGCCGCGCCGCGCCGTGCCCGTGGCCGAGAAGGTCGAACCCGAAGACCCGGCGCTAGGCATGGCGTTGATTCGGACGATCTTCCAAGCCCTGCTTTACGAGATCAGCCTTGTGACCCGCCCGGCCTATCCCGAGGCACAGGTTGAAGCGCGGCAATGGGAAACGACCGCGGGCGGCGTGACCATTCCGAAAAGGGGGGCTTACCGATGGCGGTGACGATCAAGCAGACCGAGGCCGCGCCCGCGTCCTGGCCGGTGGTGCTGGACTTGTCCACGGCGGCGGCGGCGCTGGATAGCGGGGCGCTGTGGCAGCGTATCGAGGCATACACGGCGCACCGCTGGACCGCGCGCGATGTGGTGTGGATCGTGGAAGGTCCGGGCGAGTGGGAACCGCCGCTGACGCCTGCGACGGTTTCCAGCGTGGAGATATGGGACGGCGCGGCATGGATCGCGGCAACCCCGGATGCGTCCTGGTGCGGCTATGACCTGACCCTTGAAGGCCCGTATCGCATCACGGCGAGCGTGGGCGGCGGGGACGTTCCGGCGGCTGTCTCCGAGGCGTTCCGGCGCTTGGCCGAGTATCTGGCCGGTTCCATCGCCCCGGCGGGCGTCACATCCTATTCGATGGACCTGGGCCAGATCAAGGAAAGCATGGAGATCAGCGCCGCGGCGACGGCGCGCGCAATGCAGAACAGCGGCGCGGCTGACCTTCTGCGCCCGTATCGGAGGGCATGACATGGGCCTTTTGCAACGCATCTTCGGCAAGACCGAAACACGATCCAGCGGCACCGGCTACACGTCCGAAATCATGGCCGCGCGGGAAAGCTACATCGCGGGCCGGGCCGGGCTGGGCGACCTGACCGCCACGGTTCAGGCGTGTGTGTCGCTCTGGGAAAACGGGTTCGCCCTGGCCGATGTGGACGGCACCGACCTGCTAACGCGGCAGGCAATGGCAATGCTGGGCCGTTCTGCGGCGCTGCGGGGCGAGGCGGTGCTGTTGATCCGCGACCGGCTTATCCCTTGCGCGGATTGGGACTTGAGCACCCGCGACGGCATCCCGCGCGCCTATCGCGTGTCGATCAGCGAGGCGGGCGGCGGGCGCACCGAAACCGTGCTGGCGGGCGAGGTGATCCACCTTCGCCTTGCGGCTGACCCCGTGGCCCCCTGGACCGGGCAGGCCCCCTTGCGCCGCGCCCGGCTGACGGCGGGGCTGCTGCATACGCTGGAAACCGCCCTGGGCGAGATTTACGAGAACGCCCCCATCGGTTCGCAGGTTCTGCCGTTTCCCGAGGCCCCGGATACCGACATGGAAGCCTTGGGCCGTGGGTTCCGAGGAAAGCGCGGGCGCGTCCTTCTGCGCGAGTCCGTGACTGTCGCGGCTGCGGGCGGGCCTGCCCCGGCGCAGGACTGGAAGGGCCACGACACAACGCCAGACATTCAACGAAGCATGGCCCTGCAATCGACCGAGGCGGCGCGGGCGTCGATCCTGGCGGCGTTCGGGGTGTTGCCGGGGCTGTTCGCATCGCAGGCGCAGGGGCCTTTGGTCCGAGAGGCGCAAAGGCACCTTGCCCAATGGCAACTCCAACCTATCGCGACGCTGCTAGCCGAGGAA
>JBNGDM010000275.1:0-4354 GCA_049975105.1 Rhodovulum sp.
AAAAGGTGGAAATCCTCTCGGCGGTGGGCATCACCGTGGCGCCGAACCCGTCGGCGATGGGCCAGACCATGGCCGACGTGCTGGCCAAGCGCGCCGCCGCCTGAGCGCGCGGGCGCAAGAGTCGCGTTTCGCGCGCGGCCCGGTCGGGGGTATGACAAGACGTCCCCGACCGGAGCCGCGCCATGACCACAACCGATGACCCCCGCCTGACCTCGCTTGCCCATGGGGGCGGGTGCGGCTGCAAGATCGCGCCCGGTGTGCTGTCCGAATTGCTGGCGGGCACCGCCGGGTTGCCGGTGCCGCCCGAACTGCTGGTCGGCACGGCCACATCGGACGACGCCGCCGTCTACCGGCTGAACGACGCGCAGGCATTGGTGGCCACCACCGATTTCTTCATGCCGATCGTCGACGACCCGTTCGATTTCGGTCGGATCGCCGCGACCAACGCGATCAGCGATGTCTACGCCATGGGCGGGCGCCCGATCATGGCGCTGGCCCTTGTCGGCATGCCGCTGGACCGGCTGTCGCCCGCCACCATCGCCCGCATCCTGGAGGGCGGCGCGGCGGCCTGTGCGGCGGCCGGCATTCCCGTCGCGGGCGGGCACAGCATCGATTCCGTCGAACCGATCTACGGCATCGTGGCGCTGGGCCTGGTCCATCCCGACCGGGTGCGCAAGAACAGCGCCGCGCGGGTGGGCGACGTGCTGATCCTGGGCAAGCCGCTGGGCACCGGCGTGATGTCGGGCGCGTTCAAGAAGGGGCTGCTGAGCGTGGCGGGCTATGCGCAGATGCTGGACACCACCACGCGGCTGAACACGCCCGGCCCCGACCTGGCCGAGATGGCAGGCGTGCACGCGATCACCGATGTGACGGGCTTCGGCCTTGCGGGGCACGCGCTGGAACTGGCGCGCGGGGCGGGTTGCCGGGTGGAGATCGACTGGTCCCGCGTGCCGGTCATGGCCGAGGTGCGCGACCTGCTGGCCCAGGGCTGTGCGACCGGGGCCTCGGGGCGGAACTGGGCCAGCTACGGCGCCGAGGTGACCCTGCCCGACGGGTTCGCCGAGACCGAGCGCGCGCTGCTGACCGACCCGCAGACCAGCGGCGGCTTGCTGGTCAGTTGCGCGCCCGAGGCCGCCGACGCGGTGCTGGACCTGTTCGCCGCGCAGGGGTTCGACCACGCGGCGGCGGTGGGCCAGGCGGCCGAGGGGCGCGGGTTGATCCTGCGCTAGGCCCGATTGCGCGGCGCGCGGCGGTTCCTATATCCGAGGCAACCGCGCCCGATGGGGGCGCATGGATGGAGGATCGGACCGGTGGGCTATACCAAGACCGCGCTTCTGATGGCGGCGATGACCGCGCTGTTCATGGGGCTGGGCTATCTGCTGGCCGGAGGCGGCGGGGCGATGATCGCGCTGCTGGTGGCCGGCGCGATGAACGCGTTCACCTGGTGGAACTCGGACAAGATGGTGCTGCGCATGCACAACGCCCAGCCCGTCGGGCCGGACGACCGGCTGGGGCTGTCGCGCATGGTGGCGGACCTGGCGCGCAATGCGAACATGCCGGTGCCGGCGGTCTACCTGATCGACACGCCGCAGCCCAACGCGTTTGCCACCGGGCGCAACCCGCAGAACGCGGCGGTGGCGGTGACCACGGGGCTGATCCGGACGCTCTCGCGCGAGGAACTGGCGGGCGTCATCGCGCACGAGTTGGCCCATATCCGAAACCACGACACCGCGATTATGACGGTGACGGCGACCTTTGCGGGCGCGATCACGATGCTGGCCAATTTCGCGCTGTTCTTCGGCGGGCGGCGCGAGGGCGGGCTGGGCCTGGTGGGCACGCTGGCGATGATGTTCCTCGCGCCGATGGCGGCGGCGCTGGTGCAGATGGCGATCAGCCGGACGCGGGAATACGCCGCCGACAAGGCGGGGGCCGAGATCTGCGGCCATCCGCTGTGGCTGGCCTCGGCGCTGGAGCGGATCCAGGCCGGTGCCGCGCGGATCGACAACGACGCGGCGGAACGCAACCCGGCCACCGCGCACATGTTCATCATCAACCCGCTGCACGCGCACGCCCGCGACAACCTGTTCTCGACCCATCCCGCGACCGAGAACCGCGTCGCCGCGCTGCGCCGCATGGCGGGGATGCAGGCGCCCGCCGCCGCCGGGCGCGCACCGTCCGCCGGCCCCTGGGGCTAGGCCGCGCCGCGGCCCACGCCTGTCGGGATACCGCAAGCGCGCCCGCCGGTGGGGCCTCGGGTCACCTGTCGACGGGAACGCGGATCGGGAAGGTGGCTGGGGTGGTAGGATTCGAACCTACGATACACGGTACCAAAAACCGCTGCCTTACCACTTGGCTACACCCCAACGGTGCGCGCGTAGATACGCCGGGTGCGCGCGGGCTTCAAGCCCCATCGCGCGAAAAATCGCACCTCGTGACGGGTCAGGGGCGCAGGGGATGCGCCTTGGCGAGCCGGTCGAAGGCCATCAGCGTGTCGACCAGCGCCGGCATCTCGGCCAGCGGGATCATGTTGGGCCCGTCCGAGGGCGCGCGGTCGGGATCCTCGTGGGTTTCGATGAAGACCGCGGCCACGCCCAGCGCCACCGCCGCGCGGGCCATGACGGGTGCGAATTCGCGCTGGCCGCCGCTGGCGCCGCCAAGCCCGCCGGGCTGTTGCACCGAATGGGTGGCGTCCATCACCACCGGCCAGCCGGTGCGCGCCATGATCGGCAGGGCGCGCATGTCCGCAACCAGCGTGTTGTAGCCGAAGGACGTGCCGCGTTCGGTCAGCAGGAGGCGGCGGTTGCCGGTCGATTCGACCTTGGCGACCACGTTCGCCATGTCCCAGGGGGCGAGGAACTGGCCCTTTTTCACGTTGACCGCCGCGCCCGACTCGCCGGCGGCCAGCAACAGGTCGGTCTGGCGGCACAGGAAGGCGGGGATCTGCAGGATGTCGACGGCCCGGGCCGCGGGGGCGCATTGCTCGGGCGTGTGCACGTCGGTCAGCACCGGCACGCCCACCGACTCGCGGACCTGGGCGAGTATCTCCAGCCCGGCGTCGATCCCGACCCCGCGCTTGCCCGACAGCGAGGTGCGGTTGGCCTTGTCGAAGCTGGCCTTGAAGACATAGCCCGCGCCGGCCGCGGCGCAGGCCTCGCGCATCGCGCGCGCGATCATCAGCGCGTGGTCCAGGCTTTCCAGCTGGCAGGGGCCCGCGATCACGGTCAGCGGGCGGTCGTTTCCGACGGTCAGCCCGCCGATCGTCACATCTGTCATGTCAGGCGGATACCTGTTCCCTGAGAATCGAAACCGTCAGCGAGATCATAAGGTAGATGCCGCCGAAGATCAGGAAGGCCAGCGCGGTGTTTTCGAAGGCGCGCGGATAGGTCGCCTCGTCGGGGGCGACGGGGCTGACGCCCAGCGAGAGGTAGCGCACCTGGCGGTTGGCCTCGATCCGGGCGGTTTCCAGCTGTTGCAGCGCCTGTTGCAGCAGAAGCTGGCGGTTGGCGAGGTCGGCCTCGGCGATGCGCAACTCGGCCGACACCCGCGCGAGCGACCCGCCCGCCGTGCCGCTTTCGGTCATCGAGGCGCGCAGGTCGGTGACGAGGTCCTCCAGCCGGCGGATATCGCCCTCGACCCCGTCGACGCGCGCCTGGCTGGGCCGCGGATTGTCCAGCAACTGCTGCAACTGCAACCGCTTCTCGCGCAACTGGGTCTCGAAGGTGGTGATCTGGCCCATCAGCGCGCTGGTTTCGCTGACCGGGTCCAGCACGCCCAGCTTTTCCTGAAGCGTCAGAACGCGTTGCTGGGCCTCTTCGACGCGGGCCTCGGCATTTTCATAGCTTTGCCGCGCGCCGGCCATCTGGTCCTCGCGCAGGCGATGGGTCAGCCCGTCGACGCGCGCCTCGGCATAGGAAATCAGCGCCTTGGAAAAGGCGGCGCTGGTCGCGGGGTCGGCGGCCTGCACCTCCATCTTGAGGATGCCCTCGGTCGGGTCATAGCCGATCTTGACCGCCTTCTGGTAGATCTCGTAGGCGGCCTCGTTGCTGCCATCCTCGGGCAGTTTCTGGATCGGGTCGATGAAATCCTGCGAGAAATGGGCGCGGAATCCCAGGTCGTCGTCCAGCCGCAACATCGCGTCGCGCGATTGCAGATAGCTTTGCACCGCGATCGAATCCTGCTGCATCGCCAGCCCGGTGCCCTGGAACAGCCCGCCCAGGCCCCCGCCGGCCTGGCTGTCGGCCTGCTGGATGACGAATTCCGACTTGGTGGCGTACATCGGGGTTGCCACGGCATAGTAGTAATAGCCCGCGATCACCGTCGGCAGAAGCACGAAGGCCGCGAGCCGGGCCATCAT
>JBNGDM010000276.1:0-4344 GCA_049975105.1 Rhodovulum sp.
CTACGAGGGCGGCGAGATCAGCATGTATTACGACCCGATGATCGCCAAGCTCTGCACCTGGGCACCCACCCGTGCGCAGGCCATCGAGGAGATGCGCACTGCGCTCGACGCGTTCGAGGTCGAGGGGATCGGCCACAACCTGCCGTTCCTGTCGGCGGTGATGGACCACCCGCGGTTCTGTTCGGGCGAGATCACCACCGCCTTCATCGCCGAGGAATACCCCGAGGGCTTCGAGGGCGTGACCCTGCCGCGCGAACAATTGCGCCGGGTCGCGGCGGCCGCGGCGGCGATGTTCCGCGTGGCGGAAATCCGGCGCGCGCGCATCTCGGGCACCATGGACAACCACGAACGCACCGTGGGTACCGACTGGGTGGTCGTGGCCCAGGGCGAGCGGTTCGAACTGACCATCGACGCCGACCGCCAGGGATCGACGATCCGCTTCGCCGAGGGTGACACCCACCGCGTCACATCGGACTGGACGCCGGGCCAAAGCCTTGCGCGGATCGAGATCGACGGCGAGCCCCTGGTGCTCAAGGTCGGCAAATCGCCCAACGGCTATCGCATCCGTACCCGTGGGGCGGACATGCGGGTCGCGGTCTATACCCCCCGCCAGGCCGAACTGGCCGCGCTGATGCCCGAGAAGCTGCCGCCCGACACCTCGAAACTGCTGCTCTGCCCGATGCCCGGCCTGATCGTGAAGATCGACGTCGAAGCGGGCCAGGAGGTGCAGGAAGGCCAGGCGCTGTGCACCGTCGAGGCGATGAAGATGGAGAACATCCTGCGTGCCGAGCGCAAGGGCATCGTCACCAAGATCAACGCCGGCCCCGGCGACAGCCTGGCCGTGGATGACGTGATCATGGAATTCGAATGACCGGTGACGCCGCCCTTGCCGGTGCCGCGGCCGCCCGTCCTGCCGTCCCGTTCGGGGTGGCGGCGGGGGCGGGCGCGGTGCTGTGGTTCGCGCTCCTGAACGGGATCGCGATCTTACGCGCGGGCGGCGTCTTCGAATACCCGCTGGACGACGTCTATATCCACCTCGCCATGGCCGACAGTATCGCGGCGGGCGGCTACGGGGTGAACCCGGGTGAATATGCCTCGGCGGCGTCCTCGCCGCTTTACCCGGTACTGCTGGCCCCCTTTACCGGCACTGGCGCGATCCGGCTGGTGCCGCTGGCGCTGAACCTTGCCGCGCTGGTGGCGGCGGCCTGGGGTTGGGGCACGCTGCTGGCCCGCGCCGGGTTCGGGGCCACGCCGCGGCTGGGCCTTGTGCTGGCCGCGCTCGGCCCCGTGGCGCTGAACATGGCGGGCGTGGCCTTCCTTGGAATGGAGCATGCGCTGCACGCCACGGTGTCGCTGGCCGTTCTGCTGGGACTGGTCCGCTTCGCCGAGGATGGCCGGATCGGCCCGCTGCTGGTGATCGGCATCGTCCTGGGGCCGATGGTTCGCCTCGAAGGGCTGGCCGTGTCGGCCGCTGCCTGCCTGCCGCTTTTGCTCGCCGGGCGGGTGCGTGCGGCGCTGGCGCTGGGGCTGGGGGCGGTGCTGCCGGTTCTGGCCTTCTCGGGCTTTCTGTCGGCGCATGGCATCGGCCCGCTGCCCAATTCGGTCATGGCCAAGCTGGACAGCACCACCGTGCCGGGCAGCAGCGCGTTGGACTGGATCCCGGCCCGCCTGAGCCTGAATCTCGCCTACCCGGCGGGGATGCTGATGGCCGGTGCGGCCCTGGTGCTGCTGTCGGTCTCGGCCCTGGCATCGTCGGACCGGCGGCGCGCGCTGCGCCCGGTGGTGATGGCGGGCATGCTGGTCGCCTTCGCGCACCTGCTGTTCGGCCGGATGGGCTGGGGTCACCGGTATGAAAATTACGCGGTGGTTTTCCTCGTGGGCGCGGCGGTCTATGTGCTCGGCCGGGCCACGGTCGCGGGGCGTGCGCGTCCCATGCGCCTGGCCCCCGTCCTGCCGCTGGCGCTGCTCGCGGTGCCGCTTGGCTTTTACGGCCCGTCGGTTCTGACCGACGGCACGGCTGCGCCGCGGGCGATCCATCTGCAACAGGCACAGATGGCGCGGTTCGTGCGGGACGAATTCGCCGGCCCGGTCGCGGTGAACGACATCGGCCGCGTGGCCTGGCGCAATTCCGATTACGTGATCGATCTTTGGGGGCTGGCCTCGCGCGAAGCGCTGGCTGCACGGCGTGCGGGCGGGCCGGAAGGCTGGGCCGATGCGCTTGTCGCGCGCCACGGCGCGGACCTGGCGATGATCTATGACCGCTGGCTGCGCCGGTATGCCGGCCCCGACTGGGTGCGCCTGGGCGCGTTGTGGATCGACGGCCCCTATGGCTTTGTCGCGGATCGGACGGTTGCCTTCTATGCCACCCGGCCCGAGGCGGCCGAGGACCTGCGCGCGCGGCTGGCCGCCTTCGTGCCCAGCCTGCCCGAGGGCGCGCGCTTCGTCTTCGAGGAGGCACCGCGATGACCTGTCACGGGTTCAAGCCCCGCCGGTCGCGGATTTCCTGCTGCCTGAGCGGCAGCTTGTCGATCGACCGGCCGATCTCGCGCACGTCCCAGGGAAACGGTTTGCGGAACAGCACGCTGCCGTCCTTGGCCATCAGCGCCAGCATGAATCCGCGCGGTCGCAGCTTGAGGCGCGGGTCGCTTTTCGCGTCGGGGGCGGTATCGACGATCACCACCACGTCGCGCTCGGCCAAATCGCCGGGCCGCGCGGTCAGCAGGTCCATCTGCTGCTGGAAGCGCGGATCGGCAGGGCTTTCGGCGAAAACCACCAGCGGCCGGGCGATCCAGTGGAAATCCGACAGCGTGACCTCGTCGGCGTTCAGGATCACCGAATGGTCCGCCTCCCAGCGCGCCACGGGCGAGGCCTCCTCGGCCGCCCGGGCCGGGCCGGAAACCGCGGCGACGGCCGCAAACACGAGAAACGCAAGACGTTTAGCCATGAACCCTCCTGACGCGTCTCATATAGGCGCGCTCGGGCGGAAAGCGAAGCTTGAACCCGCGCGAAACGCCGTGCGGGCGACACGAGAAGGGACGATCCGATGACGGACAAGACGGCAAGCTGGGCCGAGATGGCCGAAAAGGAACTGAGAGGACGCAGCCTCGACGACCTGACCTGGGAAACGCCCGAGGGCATCGCGGTCAAGCCGCTCTATACCGAGGCGGATATCGAGGGCCTGCCGCATATGGGCTCGGTGCCCGGCCAGGCGCCGTTCACCCGGGGCCCCAAGGCGACGATGTATGCCGGCCGGCCCTGGACGATCCGGCAATATGCGGGCTTTTCCACCGCCGAGGAGTCGAACGCCTTCTACCGCAAGGCGCTGACGGCCGGGCAGCAGGGCGTGTCGGTCGCCTTCGACCTGGCCACGCACCGCGGCTATGACAGCGATCACCCCCGCGTCGTCGGCGACGTGGGCAAGGCGGGCGTGGCCATCGACAGCGTCGAGGACATGAAGATCCTGTTCGACGGCATCCCGCTCGACCAGGTGTCGGTCTCGATGACGATGAACGGCGCGGTGATCCCGGTCTTGGCGAATTTCATCGTCACCGGCGAGGAACAGGGCGTCGACCGCAAGCAGCTTTCGGGCACCATCCAGAACGACATTCTGAAAGAGTTCATGGTGCGGAATACCTATATCTACCCGCCCGAACCCTCGATGCGGATCGTCGCCGACATCATCGAATACACCTCGACCGACATGCCGCGGTTCAACTCGATCTCGATTTCCGGCTACCACATGCAGGAGGCCGGCGCGAACCTGGTCCAGGAGCTTGCCTTCACCCTGGCCGACGGCAAGGAATACGTGAAGGCCGCCATCGGGCGCGGGCTCGACGTCGACGCCTTCGCCGGGCGTCTGTCGTTCTTCTTCGCCATCGGCACGAACTTCTTCATGGAAATCGCCAAGCTGCGCGCCGCGCGGTTCCTGTGGCACCGCATCATGTCGGACTTCAATCCGAAGAACCCCAAATCCCTGATGCTGCGCACCCATTGCCAGACCTCGGGCGTCAGCCTTGCCGAACAGGACCCCTACAACAACATCGTGCGCACGGCCTATGAGGCGATGAGCGCGGTCCTCGGCGGCACCCAGTCGCTGCACACCAACAGCTTCGACGAGGCGATCGCGCTGCCCACGGAATTCTCGGCCCGGATCGCGCGCAACACCCAGCTGATCCTGCAGAACGAGACCAAGGTGACCAAGGTCGTCGACCCGCTGGCCGGGTCCTACTACGTCGAAAAGCTGACCGCCGACCTGGCGGACGCGGCGTGGAAGCTGATCGAGGAAGTCGACGAGATGGGCGGCATGACCAAGGCGGTGGCCAGCGGCATGCCCAAGCTGCGCAT
>JBNGDM010000277.1:0-4271 GCA_049975105.1 Rhodovulum sp.
ATCATGGGGGTTTCCATCGCCGGGCTGTTCGCCGCGGGTATCCTGCCGGGGCTGTTGATCTGCGCGGTCTGCATGGCCGTGATCGCCCTGACCGCGCGGGCCAAGGGCCTGCCCAAGGGCGAGGGGCGGCCGAGCTTCCGCATCGTGGTGCAAGCCTTTCGCGAGGGCTTCCTCGCCGCGCTTCTGCCGGTGTTCATCCTCGGCTCGATCCTCTTCGGCATCGCCACGCCGACAGAGGCGGCGGCCATCGCCGTGGCCTATGCGCTCTTCGTCGGCGGCGTGATCTACCGCGCGCTGACCTGGCAGGACCTTTACCAGATCGCGGTGCGCACCACCCGGATCACCGGGGTGATCTTCCTGATCATCGCGTCGGCCACCATCCTCGGCTGGTGGATGACCTTCAACCGCGTGCCGCAGGCCATCGCCGCGGGGCTTTTGGCGATTTCCGACAACCCGCAGGTCATCATCGGGCTGATCGTGCTGCTGCTCTTGGTGATCGGGCTGGTGATGGACATCAACGCCACGCTCATCATCCTCGCCCCCGTGCTTGCGCCGCTCACGCTCAGCCTCGGGATGGACCCGGTCCATGCGGGCATCATGATCATCCTCGCGCTGAACATCTCGCTGATGACGCCACCGGTGGGGGCGTGCCTTTTCGTGCTGTCCTCCGTCACCGGCGAGAAGATCGAGGCGATCACCCGCGAGCTTTGGCCGTTCATCCTGGCCGAGGTGGCGATCCTGTTGCTGATCGCCTTCTGGCCGGATCTGACGCTTTTCGTTCCACGGCTGTTCGGACTGTGAACAGCCCAAAACCCAACCAACAGGGAGACCACACATGACCATGTTCAAGACTTTCGGCGCCACACTCGCCGCGGCCCTGGTGGCCGGCCAGGCCTTCGCCGCCGACGTTACCATCCGGCTCGCGCACCTGAACCCCGAGGACCCGTTCCAAAGCCATTCCGGCACCATGGCGGCGGTGTTCAAGAGTCTCGTGGAATCGAACTCGAACGGCGCCATCGAGGTGCAGCTCTTCCCCAACGGCCAGCTCGGCAAGGACAACGAGGTGATCGAGCAGGTGCGCACGGGGCTGGTGGAAACCACCATCTCGTCCTCGGGCGGCATGGCGCAGCACTACCCGCTGGTGGGCGTTTTCGACATTCCCTTCGCGTTTCCGAATATCGGGGTGGCCAGCCGCGTGATCTCGAAGGACAGCGCCTTCGGCGAGACGTTCATCGCCGATCTGCAGGAGAAGACCGGCCTCAAGGTGCTGGGCCTGATCGACTCGGGCGGCTTCTTCGCCTTCACTAACTCGGAACGGCCGATCACGTCGGTCGACGACATGGACGGGCTGCGCATCCGCACCATGACCCTGCCCACGCACGAGGCCATCGTGTCCAGCCTTGGTGGCCAGCCCACACCGCTGCCGTGGGCCGAGGTCTACACCGCGCTGCAAACTGGCGTCGCCGACGGGCAGATGAACCCGGTGCCGATCATCGCGTTTGCCAAGTTCGACGAGGTGCAGAAATACCTGTCCGTCACCAACCACATCATCACGCCCTACATCTGGACGATGAGCGCCGATTTCTACGAGGGCCTCTCGGACGAGCACAAGACGCTGGTCAACTGGGCCGCCGAGGTTGCGACCGAATCGGGCCGCGCCATGAGCCGGGTGATCGAGGCGTCCGACCGCGGCCTGCCCGCCCTGGCCGAAAAGATGGAGGTCAACGTCGTGCCTCCCGCCGAACAGGCCAAGTTCGCCGAGGCCGCCCAGCCCGCCGTGCGTGCCCTGATCGAGGACCAGTACGGCGCCGAGGGCATCGAGATGCTGGATGCGCTGCTCGCCTCGATCGAGGAAGAGAAGGGCGCGTTCTGATCCGCTTGCACCGGGTCTGACGCCACAGCAAAACCGGCCGGGGGCACACCGCCCCCGGTCGAGGATCGAGGACAGCCATGACAGCCGAGATTACACGCCGCGACCCGGACGTCGCGCGCCCCTTCACGCTGGTGAAGAACCCCACCGCCGCGCACCGCGCCCCCTGGACCGACGACCAGAACGCCATCCTAAGCGACGCGGCCTTCGCCGCCGCGCGGGCGACGATTTCCTCTTGGCCGGGCTATGCGCCCACGCCACTGGTCGCGCTGCCGGGGCTGGCGCAGGCGGCGGGCGTCGCCTCGATCCACTACAAGGACGAATCCACCCGTTTCGGTCTCGGCAGTTTCAAGGCGCTGGGCGGGGCCTATGCCGTGGCCCGTCTGTTGCAACGCGAGGTCGAAACCGCCAAGGGCCACCCGGTACCCATGGCCGAGATCGTGTCGGGCGCCCATGCCGATATCGTCGCCGGGATCACCGTCTGCTGCGCCACCGACGGCAACCATGGCCGCTCGGTCGCCTGGGGGGCGCAAACCTTCGGCTGCCGATGCGTGATCTTCATTCACGCCACCGTGTCCGAGGGCCGCAAGGCCGCGATCGAGGCCTTCGGCGCCCAGGTCCGCCGCTGCGCGGGCAATTACGACGACAGCGTGCGCCAGGCACAGGACACCGCCAGCTGCGAGGGCTGGTTCGTGGTCTCGGACACGTCCTACCCGGGCTACATGGAGATCCCCAAGGACGTGATGCAGGGCTATGAACTGATGGCCGCCGAGGCGTTCGAGGCGCTGGCGGAACCGCCCACCCACATCTTCCTGCAGACCGGTGTGGGCGGTATGGCCGCCGCGGTCGCGGCCCAGGCCAAGCGGCGCTGGGGCGCGGGGCGCCCGGTGATCGTTCTGGCCGATCCGGACGAGTCCGCCTGCTGGGTCGACAGCTACCGTGCGGGCACGCCCACGCCGGTTCATGGCGACCTGGATACGCTGATGGCGGGGCTGGCCTGCGGCGAGGTCTCGGCGCTGGCCTGGAAGATCCTCGCCACCCATGGCGACGCCGCGATGGCGGTGCCCGACGCGGCCGCGGTCGAGATGATGCGCCGGCTGGCCGATCCCGTCGCGGGCGACCCGCCGCTTGTCGCAGGCGAATCCGCCGTGGCGGGCCTCGCCGCGCTCTTCGCCGCGATGGACGACCCCGAGGCGCGCGAGGCGCTCTGCCTGACCCCCGCCGCCCGCATCCTCGTCTTTGGCACCGAGGGCGACACCGATCCCGGCCTCTATGCCGAGCTCGTCGGGGCCGATGCTGTCGCCGTTCGCGCGCGCCAGCCCTGACCGGAGATCCCCCCGCATGAGCCGCAAATTCATCGTCGCCGCCGCCCAGATGGGCCCCATCGCCGCCGACGAGCCCCGCGCCTCGGCCGTCGCCCGCATGGTCGAGATGATGCGAGAGGCGCACGCGCGCGGCGCCCGCCTCGTCGTCTTCCCCGAACTCGCGCTGACCTCGTTCTTTCCCCGCTGGTTCATCGAGGACCGGGACGAACTGGCCCGCTGGTTCGAAACCGAAATGCCGTCCCCCGAAACCCGCCCGCTCTTCGACGAGGCCGCACGGCTGGGTGTCGGGTTCCACCTGGGCTATGCCGAACTGACCCCCGAGGGCCGCTTCTTCAACACCGCCATCCTCGTCGACGACACCGGTGCCGTCGTCGGCAAATATCGCAAGATCCACCTGCCCGGTCACCGCGAGAACGAACCCTGGCGCGCCTTCCAGCACCTCGAGAAACGCTATTTCGAAAAGGGCGACCTCGGTTTCCCGGTGTTCGATGCGCTGGGCGGGCGGCTGGCGATGTGCATCTGCAACGACCGCCGCTGGCCCGAGACCTGGCGCATGTTGGGGCTGGGCGGCGCGGAACTGGTGGTGCTGGGCTATAACACGCCGCTTCACTACCCGCCCGCGCCCGAACACGACCATTTGCAGTATTTCCACAACGACCTGTCGGTGCAGGCCGGCGCCTACCAGAACGGGCTCTGGGCCGTTGCCACCGCCAAGGCCGGCCGCGAGGAAGGCTGCGACCTGATCGGCGGCAGCCTGATCGCGGCTCCCACCGGCGAGATCGTCGCCCGCACCGCGACGCTGGCCGACGAGGTGATCACCGCGACCGTCGATCTCGACCGCTGCGCGGAAATCCGGCGCAACATCTTCGACTTCAAGCAGCACCGCCAGCCCGCCGACTACGCCGCCCTGACCCGGCCGGGCACCGGCTGACACCCTTCTTCTTGGGCCAAATACTCCGGGGGTCTGGGGGCAGCGCCCCCAGCCGGTCGCCTTGGCGAAAGCCAAGGCGAAATCCGGCTCAGCGCGGGTTTGGTCATGTTCAGGGCGCGCTGGCGCCCTCGGTCTCGGTCGGGCG
>JBNGDM010000278.1:0-4259 GCA_049975105.1 Rhodovulum sp.
ACCCCATCCCGGTGCAGATCACGATGGTGCCCGCCGGCGCGGCCTGGCCGCGCGCCATCGCAAGGCCGAGCGAGGCAAACCCGAGAGCCAGCGCGAGGCAAAGGGCAAGGGCGGGGCGCAGATGTCGCATCGCCCCCGTTCTAGGCCGCCGCACCGGACCGGGAAAGAAGAATCGCGCCATGCCCGCCGGGGCGGCGCGGTGCCGGAAACGCGAAACGGCCCCGCGGGGACGCGCGGGGCTGTTCTAACGGATACCGGGACTTACCGGGATCAAAGGATCAGGCGGCCGCCTGGGCCTTTTTGATGTCTTTCTTAATCTTCAGCGCCTTGTCCGACAGCTCGGCATCGCTGGCCTTGGCCAGGAAGGCGTCCAGGCCGCCGCGGTGGTCGACGGTGCGCAGCGCCGAGGCCGAGACGCGCAGCTTGAACGACCGGCCCAGCGTGTCGGAGATCAGCGTCACGTCGTTCAGGTTCGGCAGGAACCGGCGCTTGGTCTTGTTGTTGGCGTGGCTGACATTGTTGCCAGTCATCGGGCCTTTTCCGGTCAGTTCGCAGACGCGCGACATGGGTGTGTTCCTCGTCTCGATAATGCAACCGGCGCCGCCCGGGGCAGCGCCGCGAATTCCGTCCGGGTGCCATAAGGGCAATCCTGCAGGGCGTCAAGCGATTCATGCCCGGCGCGCGCCGGTCGGGGCGGCGGGTTGGCCCCCACCCTGCGCGACCCCGGCCGGGCCCTAGCCGCGCGCGTAGCGATCCACGAAGCGTTTCAGCACGATCTCGGGGGCGTGCACGTCCTCGGCCCGGCACATCGCCACCAGGTCGGCGGCGGTTTCGGGCGGGAAGTAGCCGCGGTCCTTGTAGATGCGGATGCGCAGCTCGAACCCGTCGCTGTCGGCCTCTGGGTGGAACTGGGTGGCATAGACGTTTTCGCCGTAGCGGATCATCTGGAACGGGCACGGATCCGACGCCAGCAGGTGCGCACAGCCCCGGGGCAGGTCCTGCACCGCCTCCTTGTGGCCCACGAAGGCGCGGAAGCGGTCGGGCACATCGGCCAGAAGCGGGTCGGCGCGGCCCGCCGGGGTCAGGGTGCAGGTCGTGGCCCCCACGGGTTCGGAATAGCGCCGCTTGGACACCTCGGCGCCCAGGTGATGGGCGAGGATGCCGATGCCGTAACAGCAGCCCATGAAGGGGAAATCGCGCGCCGTGATCTCGGGCATGAGGCCCATGACGGCCGCCTCGATCGCCTTTTCGACGGGGGATTTCGCGTCCTCGGGATCGGACACGCAGCCCGGCCCGCCGCCCACGATCACGCCGGAATAGGCGTCGAGCGTCAGCCCCTCGGGGATCGGGTCACGGTCCAGTCGGATGCGGTGGGCCTGGTCGGGGCGCAGCCCGCCCTTGCGCAGGATCGCGGCGAACTCGTCGTCGGAGGCCTCGGTCTCGGGGCGCAGTTGCAGCACGAGGAACGGCTTCACGGGGCCGCCCCCAGCAGGGCCAGCATCTCGGCCGAGGCGCGCGCGACGGTCGTTTCGCCAGCGGCCACCGCATCGCCCAGCCGCGCCATCCGGTCACGCACCTGCGCGTCGGTGTCCAGCCGGGCGAGCAGCCCGCGGCGCACCTCTTCGGCGAACCAATAGCGTGCCTGGGCGGCGCGGCGCGCGTCGAAATGGCCGTTTTCACGCCGCCAGTCGGCCAGCGCCTGCATCTCGGCCCAGGCCTGGGCCAGCCCGGCCTGTTCCAGCGCCGAGACGCAGATCGCCTTGGGGAAGCCGTCGGGATCCTCCGGGCGGCGGCGCAACAGTTGCAGCGCACCGGCGTAATCGGCGCGGGTGCGTTCGGCGGCCGGTTTCAGGTCGCCATCGGCCTTGTTCACCAGGATCAGGTCGGCCATTTCCATGATGCCGCGCTTGACCCCCTGCAATTCGTCACCGCCGCCGGGCGCCATCAGCAGGATGAACAGGTCGGTCATCTCGGCGACCATGGTTTCGGACTGGCCCACGCCCACGGTTTCGATCAGCACGATGTCGAATCCGGCCGCCTCGCACAGGGACACGGCCTCGCGGGTGCGGCGCGCGACACCGCCCAGCGCCGACTGGCTGGGCGAGGGGCGGATGAAGGCGTTGGGATCGCGCGAGAGGCGTTCCATCCGGGTCTTGTCGCCCAGGATCGACCCGCCCGAGCGCGCGGAACTGGGATCGACCGCCAGAACGGCGACCTTGTGCCCCTGCCCGGTCAGCAGCGTGCCGAATGCCTCGATGAAGGTTGACTTGCCGACGCCGGGCGTGCCCGACAGCCCCAGCCGCAGCGCCTGGCCGGGCGTCGCGGCCAGCACATCCAGCAGCGCTTGCGCCTGTTCGCGGTGATCGGCACGGCCGCTTTCGACCAGGGTGATCGCGCGGGCCAGCGCCCGGCGTTCGCCGGCGCGGAGGCGCTGTGCAAGCTCGTCGGTATCCATCGGCGGCTCCGAAACGGGGGCGCGCCTGTCTTGCCGCGTGCGGGCGGGGCTGTCCAGCCCTCTGGCCGCCCCGCGCGGAATCGCCCATATAGCGAAGCCATGGTTTCCTTGCCGATCGACGACGCCTTGCCCGACCTGATCGCGGCGCTGAGCCGCGCGGGGCGGGCCGTGCTGCAGGCGCCCCCCGGCGCGGGCAAGACCACGCGGGTGCCGCTGGCGCTGTTGCAGGCGGGGCTGGCGCCGGGCCGCATCGTGATGCTGGAGCCGCGCCGCCTGGCGGCGCGGGCCGCGGCCGAACGGATGGCCGAAACCCTGGGCGAAAAGGTCGGGCAGACGGTGGGCTATCGCATCCGGGGCGAGACAAGGGTGGGGCGTGCCACCCGGATCGAGGTGGTGACCGAGGGCATCCTGACCCGGATGATCCAGTCCGATCCGGGGCTGGACGGCATCGGCGCGGTGATCTTCGACGAGTTCCACGAACGGTCCCTGAACGCCGACCTGGGGCTGGCGCTCGCCTGGGAGGTGCGCGGCGCGCTGCGCGAGGACCTGGTGCTGCTGGTGATGTCGGCCACGCTGGACGCCGCGCCGGTGGCCGCCTTGATGGACGGCGCGCCGGTGGTGACGTCCGAGGGCCGGGCCTTTCCGGTCGAGACGCGCTGGCTGGACCGGCCCCTGCCCAAGGGCGCGCGGCTGGCCGAGGCCGCCGCCGACCTGGTGGGCCGCGCGGTGGCCGAGACCGAGGGCGGCGTGCTGGTCTTCCTGCCCGGCGAGGGCGAGATCCACCGTTGCGCCGCCGCGCTGGCGGGGCGGCTGCCGGAGGGGTGCGATATCCGCCCGCTTTACGGCGCGCTGCCCTTCGCCGAGCAACGCGCCGCGATCCGCCCGGCGGAACAGGGGCGCAAGGTGGTGCTGGCCACCGCGATCGCGGAAACCTCGCTGACCATCGAGGACGTGCGCGTGGTGGTCGATGCCGGCCGGGCGCGGCGGGCGCGGTTCGACCCGAATTCCGGCATGGCGCGGCTGGTGACCGAACGGGTGACCCGGGCCGAGGCCGACCAGCGCCGGGGCCGCGCGGGGCGGGTGGCCCCGGGGGTCTGTTACCGGCTGTGGACCCGCGGCGAAGAGGGCGGGCTGGCCCCCTACCCGCCCGCCGAGATCGAGGCGGGCGACCTGACGGGCCTTGCGCTGGACCTGGCGCTGTGGGGGGCGGACGACCCGGCGGCGATGGCGTTCCTGACCCAACCCAACCCCGGCGCCTTCGCCGAGGCGCGCACGCTTCTGGCGGGGCTGGGCGCGCTGGACGGGCGCGGGCGGATCACCGATCACGGCCGGGCACTGGCCGCCCTGCCCGTCCATCCGCGGCTGGGCCACATGCTGCTGACGGCCGGGACACAGGCGGCCACGCTCGCCGCCCTGCTGGAAGAGCGCGACCCGCTTCGCGGCGCGGGCAGCGACGTGGGGCTGCGGCTGCGGGCGCTGGAGGCCCCCGGGGCGGACCACCCGGTGCCCCCGGACCGCGCGGCGCTGAAGCGCATCCGCGCCGAGGCCGACCGGCTGGCCGCCCGCGCCCCCGCCCCGCCGCGCAGGCTGTCGGCGGGCGAGATGGCGGCGCTGGCCTATCCCGACCGGGTGGGGCTGCGCCGAAAGGGCGACGCGCCGCGTTACGTGCTGTCGGGCGGTAAGGGCGCGGTGCTGGACGCGGCCGACCCGCTGGCGGGCCAGCGGCTGATCGTGGCGCTTGACCTCGATGGCGACGCGCGCGAGGCGAAGGTGCGGCTGGCCGCCCCCCTGAGCGAGGCCGAGC
>JBNGDM010000279.1:0-4256 GCA_049975105.1 Rhodovulum sp.
GCGCCGCCGCAGGAGCTGACCGCGCGCGCGATCAGCGGCGAGGCGGTTTTGCTGGAATGGCAGGACACCAACCTGAACGAGACCGGTTACGTGATTGAGCGCGCGGCGAGCCTGGCGGGTCCGTGGGATGCGATTTTCACCACGGCGGCCGATTCCACCAACCACATCGACACGGGTCTTGTGGCGCAAACCGCGTATGCCTACCGTGTGCGTGGCCTCAACACCAACGGTACCGGCGATGCCTCTGAAGCGGTGGAAGTGACCACGCTCGGCGAGGGCCAGAGCCTGCCGGCCGCGCCAGCCAACCAGCACGGCGAGGTGGACGGCGGCGGTATCCGGCTGACATGGACGGACGTTGCGGACGATGAGTTTGCCTACCGGGTCTACCGCGCCAAGGGCGACGGCGAATTGGAACTGGTGGCCGAGATCAATGCGAACGCCATCGGGTTTGCCGACACGACCGCCCCGGTGGGCGTGGAGCTGCGTTATGCCTTGGTTTCGGTGAACGCCTACGGCGAGTCACTGGTCACCAAAATCGTGACGGTCGGGCCGATCCCGGAACCGAACAGCGGTCCGGACTGGGTGTGGATTGAGGGGGAGGATTACGAGACCACGACCTTCCCGATACCGGGCAACACCACCCTGCAGCCGGCCGATGCCTTCGAGGCGGGCGCCGCGTCGGGCGGCACCTTGTTCGGGCGCATGTTCACGCTGGAGGAGCGCGAGACCGACCGCACCTACGAGCAGACCTACCGCTTCACCGCGCCCTCGGACGGCACGTACTCGCTCTACATCCGCAACCTGTCGAACTACGGTCCGTTCCACTGGCGCATCGATGACGGTGAGTGGATCGCGGCCAACACCTACGGCCTGCCGGAGCTCGAACGCGTGCCCTACCGCACCAACTTCTCGCTCACCTGGCAGAACCCGCCGGGCACGGTCGACCTGATCGGCGGCCGCGAATACACCTTCAGCCTGAGGGTCAACCTCGCGACCGACTTCCCGGAAATCGAAGGCACCATGCGCTTTCGCTTCATGCAGCACTATGGCTGGGACGTGTTCCTGTTCACCGCCTCGCCGTTCTCGCCCGCGGGCAAGGCCAAGCCCGGCATCAAGTCCGCGCTGCATGCGCCCGGATTCTTCGCCTTTGAGCCGGAACTCGACACCTATGTGGATTTCTCGCCGATCGACCTGTCTTATTTGAACGAGGACGTGGCTGGCCAGTCCGGCTGGGTCCGGCGCAGCGGCAGCGATTACTTCCTTGGCAACGGCGAGAAGGTGCGTTTCGTGGGCGCGACCATCCGCGGCGGCACACTGTCGTCCTACCTCGCACAGGCGCGCTTCCTCGCCAAACGCGGCGTGAACGCGGTGCGTTGGCACGGCCACATCTTCGACGATTCGCCGGCCTCCGATTCGATCAACAATATCAGCGAAGCCGAATTGGCGACCGTGCAGCAGGCGGTTGCCGCGATGAAGACGGAAGGCATCTACACCAACCTTTCGATGTTCTTTCCGTTGACCTTCCGGGTGCGCGCCCAGTGGAACATACCCGGATTCGACCAGGCCTACGTCGACGCCAACGACCGCGCGCCCTACGGCCTGTTCATCTGGAACGACACCTTCAAGGACGCCTACAAGAACTGGATCTCCGAGCTGCTGACCCGGCCCAATCCCCACGACCCGCAGCAGACGCCGCTCGGCCAGGACCCGGCGGTCATGAACTTCGAGATCATCAACGAGGACAACCTGTTCTGGTACAGCTTCAATCCGACCAACTACCCGGTCGTGCAGCGCGAGCTGCTCTACAAGAAGTTCGGCGACTGGGTGATCGCCCAATACGGTTCCATTGAAGCGGCCTACGCCGCCTGGGGCGGTGGCCAGCGCGGCAACGACAACGTCGCTCTCGGGCTGCTTGAAGTGGAGGCGGCCGGGAACCTGCGCGCCGGCACCACCGCTCGCTACCTGCGCCAGCGCGACCAACTGCGCTTCCAGACCGAGGTCCAGAAGAATTTCTGGGCGGAGATACGCGACTTCGTGCGCTCCCTTGGTTATCAGGGCCCCGTCTCCGCGACCAATTGGAAGACCGCGCGCGACATTCTTCTGCGCGACGTCGAGTATTACACCTACACCGAGACCGATGTGGTCGACCTGCACAACTATTTCGCGCCGCAGGATGTCTCTGAGCTCACCTACCGCGTGAGCGTCGGCGACACCTACCGCAACCTGTCGGCGGTCGATCGCCCCAACGAGATCTCCACCGCGATGAAGCAGGTCGAGGGACGCGTCAGCATGGTGTCGGAATTCTCATGGGTAAACCCGAGCGACATCGGTGCCGAGGCCCCGCTGATCACGGCTGCCTACGCCTCGATGCAGGACATCGACGCACTGATGTGGTTCGTGCACGGATCCATCGGTTTCGACACCGTGCTGCAGAAGTGGCAGGTTGGCGGCCCGGCGGTCATGGGCCAGTTTCCCGGCGCCAACCTGTTGTACCGGCGTGGTGACGTTGCCGAGGCGCCGCTGGTGGTGCGCGAGGGCCGGAGCTTTGAATCGCTCATGGAAATGGAGGATTCCATTCTTGTGCAGGACAGCGGTTTCGATCCGACCCGCGACACGGTCTACGATCCCGAACAGGGCAGCGGTTCGCTCGGCATCGAGGCCGCGCTCATCGGCAAGGTCGAGCTGGCATTTGGCGATTCCGAAAGGGACTTCGTGCACCCGGAGCTGCCGGATCTGCTCGGTGATGCCGCCAGCCGCATCCGCAGCGTGACCGGCCAACTTGAGATCGACCGCGCGCGCGGTATTTTCAAAGTGGATACGCCGCGCAGCCAGGGCGTCACCAGCTACCTCGGCGACGCCGGTCCGGTCGAACTGGGCGACACCGTCATCGCGATGAACAACGTGTTCGGCGCGGTGCTGGTGATCTCGCTTGACGGGCTGCCGATCGCCCAGTCCGCCAAGGTGCTGATCCAGGCGGCCACGCGCGAGCAGACCTACGGCTACGCCACCGAACCGTCGTTCATTTCCGGCCAGCCCGCCTTCGAGATCACCGACATCGGGAGCGTGCCGTTCAATGTCGAGGTGATCGACGGCGTGGTGCGCCTGCGCGGTTATGCCGGCGCCAGCGCTCAATACCTTGATCCCAACGGCTACCCGCTGGCGGCCCCCGTCCACTACGACGAGGCCGGCGACCTTGTCGTCAAACTGCCGTTCAACGCTCTTTACACCGTGGTCACGCGCGATGCGTCGGCCAACGCGGCGCCGCAGGTATGGACCGCCGAGGCGCGCTCGGCCATCGAGGGCCTGCCGTACAATTTCCGCCTGCAGGGTTTCAGCCCGCGCGGCCCGCTCACCTGGATGCTTGCCGGAGGCGCGCTGCCCGGCGGCATCACGCTCGCGGCTGACGGCACGCTCAGCGGCGCCACCACCGCGGACGGCATCCACAGCTTCACGGTGCAGGCCAGCGACGGGGTCGCCCAGACGACAGGGGAAGTCGCGCTGCGCGTGATCCGCACCTCGCCCGACGCGCCGACGCTTGTGCTCACGCCCAACCAGTGGGGCGAGTATCCGCCGTTGGGCTTCATCTGGGGCTACACGGACAGCCTGGGCTACGCATGGAACCTCGGCAACATCTACACCGGCTTCTATCCATGGTTGTACCAGTTCCCGCTCGGATGGGTCTACTTCCACTCGGCCAACGGCGAACACCTGTACTTCCACCACCCCGGGCGCGGCTGGCTGGTCCGCCAGGCCGGCAGCCCGTGGTACCTGTACTTCAACGGCACCGCCTGGGTCCGGGACAACCTCCTCGAGCCAACTCCCTGATCCCCGCTGGCCCGCAGGGGGGCTGGCATCCGCCGCCGTGCTTGCCATCCGCGGCCTGATGGGTTTCCATCGCTGATGATGGCACGCAAGCGGGCGACAACTGTGGACAGGGTCCTCCGTGAGGACGTGGCGGCCGCGGCGGGCGTCTCCGTCTACACCGTCTCGCTGGCCATGCGTGGCCTGCCCGGCGTGGCCGCTTCCACGCGCGCCCGCGTCGAGGAGGCCGCCGCCCGGCTCGGTTACTCGGTCAACCCGGTGGCCGCCCTGCTGGCGCGGTCCGGGCGGCGTGGCAAAAGTCAGCTGCTTCGGCTCGCCTGTATCGGCGAGGCCCGGGCAACCCTCGATGCGAGGGCCTTCGAGGCGCAGGGCGTCGAATTGCTCATGCGTTCCGCCGAGGCTTACGCGACGGCGGCCGCCGCCTCACGCCGCCT
>JBNGDM010000280.1:0-4249 GCA_049975105.1 Rhodovulum sp.
GACCACATGTAGGAGTAATAGCCCGAGGCATAGCCGCCGCCGGCGAAGACATGGGCGAAATGGGGCGTGGCGTGGCGCATGCGGATCGCGCGCGGCATGCCGATCGATTCCAGCACCTCGGTCTGGCGCTGCATCGGGTCGGCGGGGGGCGGGCCGTCGTGGAAGTCGAGATCGACCAGCGCCGAGGCGAGGAACTCGACCGTCTGGAAGCCCATGTCGTAGGTCGCGGCCTCGATCAGCCGGGTGAGCAGCGCCTGGGGCATCGGCGCGCCGGTGTCGGCATGGGTGGCGAAGGTTTGCAGCACCTCGGGCACCTCGAGCCAATGTTCGTAAAGCTGGCTGGGCAGTTCCACGAAATCGCGGGCGACAGAGGTGCCCGAGAGGCTTTCGTAGGTCACGTCGCTGAGCATCTGGTGCAGCGCGTGGCCGAATTCGTGGAAGAGCGTCCGCGCGTCGTCCCAGGACAAAAGCGCGGGGCGCCCGGCGGCGGGTTTCGCGAAGTTGCAGACGTTGAGGACGTGGGGCCGGATCTCGCCGGCAAGCTTTTGCTGGCTGCGCAGCGCCGAGCACCAGGCGCCCGAGCGTTTGCCGGCGCGTGCGAAGTAATCGCCGATGAAGACGCCCATGTGACGGCCGTCGCGGGTGACCTCCCAGGCACGGGCGTCGGGGTGGTGAAGCGGCAGGTCGAGCGGTTCGAAGTCCAGGCCGAAGAGGCGGTGCGCGCAGTCGAAGGCGGCCTCGATCATCCGGTCGAGCTGAAGGAAGGGTTTCAGTTCGGCCTCATCCAGGTCGTGCAGCGCGCGGCGGCGCTTCTCGGCGTAGAAATGCCAGTCCCAGGGTTCGAGGGGGGCGGGGTGGCCGTCTTGTTCCAGCATCTCTTGGAGGTGCGCGGCATCGGCCTCGGCGCGGGCGCGGGCAGGGCCCCAGACGGCCATCAGCAGCTCGCGCACCGCGGCGGGCGTCTTGGCCATCTCGGTTTCCAGCTTGTAGGCGGCGAAGTTGTCATAGCCCAGAAGTGCGGCGCGCTCGGCCCGGAGCGCCAGCGTTTCGGTGACGATGGCGCGGTTGTCGGTGGCCCCGCCGCGGGCGCCGCGGGCGGTCCAGGCCTCGTAGGCGCGGCGGCGCAACTCGCGGTGGGGGGAGAATTGCAGGAAGGGCACGATCACCGAGCGCGACAGCGTGACCACGGGGCCATCGGCGCCGCGTTCGGCGCCGGCGGCGCGGGCGGCGTCGGCCACGAAACCGGGCAGGGCGGCGAGGGCGTCTTGGGGCAGGGGCATCGCCCAGTCGCGTTCGTCGGCCAACAGGTTCTGGGCAAACGCGGTGCCGAGTTCCGCAAGCCGAGTGTTGATCGCGCGCAGCCGGTCGCGGTCGGCGCCTTCGAGCGCCGCGCCCGCGCGGACGAAATCGCGGCGCTTGAGGTCCAGCAGGCGGGCCTGTTCGGGGGTCAGATCGAGGGTGTCGCGCGCCTGCCAGACGGCCTCGATCCGGGCGAAGAGGGTGGCGTTGAGGGTGACGTCGGACGAGAACTCGGCCAGCCTGGGCGAAAAGGCACGTTGCAGCGCCTCGCGTTCGGGCGTCGCATCGACCGAGGCCAGCAGGAAGAACACCGACAGCACGTCGGAGAGCGCCCGGCCCGAGCGTTCCAGCGCGTGAATCGTGTTGTCGAAATCGGGCGGCGCGGGGTCGGCGGCGATGGCGTCGATCTCGGCCCGGGCCTGGGCCAGCGCTGTTTCGAAGGCCGGCGCGAAACCGTCGTCGGTAATGGCGGCGAAATCGGGCAGGTCGAAGGGCAGGGTGCGGTCTGCGAGCAGGGGATTGGTCATCGGGGCCTCCGTGTTGTGCGAAGGCTTAGCCCGTTCGGGGCCGGGCGCAAGCCCGCCCGCCTAGCGTTCGGCCGAGAAATGCGTCTTGAGATAGCCCAGGATCGAGGCGCGGAGCTCGTCTTCGTAATCGGGCATGCCCTGCTCGCGGATCATCCAGCCCCAGAGATATTCCCACCGCTCGTCGGTCAGGCGCTGCTGGGCGAAGGTCTGGGCGGAATGGCAGGCCGTGCAGGTGTAGAACGTATCCTCGAGGCCCGGGCCTATGGGCAGGTTGCCAAGCTCGGGGTCGCGCGCCACGGCCGTTTCGGGCTGGGCGCCGAGCCCGCCGAGGGGCTGCATCGGCGCGATGCTCATCGGGCTCATCGGCTGGCCCGGGTTCGGCATCATCGGGTTCGGGATCGCCATCGGGTCTGGGATCTCGCTTTGGGCGAGCGCGGGGGCGGCCGTCGCGGCGACCAGTGCCGCGGCCAAGGACATGGCCACAAGCGTGCGCCCGGGAAACGGGAAATGTCCGTGCATGCTGTCTTCCGGTCGTGCTGAAGGCCCCGGGCGGCGGTGCGGCCGCCCGGGGCGCAAGGGGCTTAGCTGGCCAGCACCGCGATGCGGTGGACCATGTTGTTGCCGTAGCCGCGCGGGTTCCAGCCCGGCGTGGTCACCGGCTGGGTGCGGCCCTGGGCATCGGTCGCGCGCGACCAGATCTCGTAATAGCCCGCCTGCGGCAGGTCGACCGTGGCCGAGAAATGCTGCCAGGCATAGCGGTTCGCGGGCGCCTCCAGCGTCGCCTCGGCCCAGGTCTGGCCGAAATCGTGCGAGATGTGCACCGCGGCCACGTCGCCGTCGGCCCAGGCATGGCCGCGCACGTCGAGCGTCAGCCTGTCGACATTGGACCGGGTCGCCGGGCTGGTGATCAGCGATTTCACCGGCATGCTCTCCATCACCACCATGTCGGATTCGGGCACCTCGGTGCCGGGCGCGACCGGGTAGGCGGGCAGGCGATAGGAATAGCCGCCCATCTTTGGCCCGTCATGGACCTGGTCGCGCACCCAGATCCGCGTGAGCCATTTCTGCGAGGCCGAGCCGGGATAGCCGGGCACCACCAGGCGCAGCGGGAAGCCGTGGATCGCGGGCAGCGGCTCGCCGTTCATCGCCCAGGCGATCAGCGCGTCCTCTTCCAGCGCCTTGGCGATCGGGATGCCGCGCGAGATCGGCAGTTTCTCGGGGTCGCCCGACAGGTGCGGATCGGCGCCGAAATGGCCGGTATAGACCGCCGTGTCCTTGACGCCCGCCGCGTTCAGCACGTCGCGCAGCCGAACGCCGGTCCATTCCGGGCAGCCCACCGCGCCGGTCGTCCACTGGTTGCCCGAGGCGCCGGGCACGAAGAACGCGCGCCCGTTGCCGCCGCATTCCAGCGTAAGCTGCCGGGTGACGGCCTCGAAATCGCTTTGCAACTGGTCGAGGGTCAATTCCAGCGGCGTGTCCACCTCGCCGTCGACGGTCAGCGTCCAGCCCGAGGCATCCATGGCGAGCGCGTGTTCCGGCACGCCGCCATTGTTGCGGATGAACAGCCGGTTTGCGGGCGTCACCCGGTCGTCGAGCAGGTGCGCCGGCGTCTCGGCGTTGATCGGCCGGTCGTTGAGCAGCGTCAGCCCGTCCTTGAACTGGTAGCTGTCCATGTCGCTGCCCGCGGCATGGGCCATGCCGATGGGCGCCATGCCCTCGGGCAGGAAGCGCGCGAAGGGCACCGCCACGGTGGCGCTCAGCGCCGCGAGACCCGTCGATCTGAGAAAGGCGCGACGGCCGCCATCGGCGAGCGTCTGCGGTGCGTCCCTGTCGGCGCTGGCCGCGGGGCGCGTGTCGTGCATCGGATTTCCGTCCATCACCGGCGTTTCCTCCCCTGTTCCGGTCATCGTCGGGGCGCCTGCGTCGTAATGCCGCGCCCGTGAAAGAGTTAGCGAGGCCGGATCGCCCGTCCAGAGCGCCCGGCGCGCGTTGACGGGTCTGTGAACGGGCCGCGGCGGGTGGCCGTTGCGCCCCACCGATTCGCGGCCGCGGGGCTTTCCGGGGCCGAACCCGTGGGCGATGCCCTGGCGGTGGGCGGGGCGTTGCGCACCGGGCGGAAACAGCGGATCGGAAAAATTTTAGGTTTCTTGTCAACGTTTCGCTCATGGAAACGGTTTAACCATCCGGGCAGTCCGGGCGCGGTTTCGGGACCGCGCGCGCTATTTTCCAAGGAGCGCCGGGGCGGTCCGGAAGTGGCCGCGGCACGGGGCAGGGGGCATGTTGGACGGAGGATCGGGACGATGCTCGATGCGATGATGCCCCTTGCGCGGCGGTTCGCGGCGGCCCTGGTGGCGGCCTGCCTGGCGGCGGCCGCCTGGAGCGACCCCGCGCCGCTGCCGGCGCCGACGGGGCCGGTGATCCTG
>JBNGDM010000281.1:0-4213 GCA_049975105.1 Rhodovulum sp.
CCCCGAACTTTGGCCGTAAGTCGCTGAACGAGATCAAAGAGGTACTTTCGGGCATGGGCCTGCACCTTGGCATGGATGTCGAGGACTGGCCGCCGGACAACATCGAAGACCTGGCCAAGAAATTCGAAGACCAGTTCTAAGATGTCGGGGTGGGCAAACTGCCCACCCTACACCACCCCGGGCCTTCTGCCCCAAGGAGAGCCGGTAACACGCATCGCCGGCCGGACAAAGCAAAACCGCCCGTAGAGGGCAAAGATGGAGAAAACCAATGCGTCATGCCCGCGGCTATCGCCGCCTCAACCGCACCCATGAGCACCGTAAGGCCATGTTCGCCAACCTGGCCGGCGCGCTTATCGAACATGAACAGATCAAGACCACGCTGCCCAAGGCGAAGGAACTCAAGCGCGTCGCCGACAAGTTGGTGACGCTGGGCAAGCGGGGCGACCTGCACGCGCGGCGCCAGGCCGCCGCGCAACTCAAGCAGGAGGCGCATGTCGCCAAGCTGTTCGAGGTGTTGGGTCCGCGTTACGCCGAGCGTCCGGGCGGCTATGTCCGCGTGCTCAAGGCCGGGTTCCGCTATGGCGACATGGCGCCGATGGCGATCATGGAATTCGTCGACCGCGATCCCGAGGCGAAGGGCGCGGCAGACCGCGCGCGCGAGGCGGCCGAGGCTGACGCCGAAGAGTGATTCCCGCGCAGGAATGCTTCGCATGTAAAAAGGGCCCTGCCGGTTGGCAGGGCCTTGTTCGTAGCACCGGGTGTCAGCGAGTCCTAGGCCATCGCCTCGACCATGTCCGCGCCGCGTCCCTGTTCGATCTGGTTGTCCACGTCCCGCAGCATCCGCTCGAGTTGAGCGTTTGCGACCGGGGTTGCGCCCAGAAATTCGAGGAGATCGGTTCTGATTCCGGCCGGAAGCCGCATCAACCTGTTGAAAAGGGTGGGATGGATTGTGCGCACTGAATACTCCGCTAGACTATCGAAATGGCTTGTGTCTTGCGCAACAATTTAAGGTTGACTGGCTATCTTGCAACTTGTCTAAAAAGTCATGTTCGAAAAGTCAGTGTTTGATCGTGAATTGAGGGTCCTCGATGCATTGGCCCCACAGGGGTACAATATCGGACTTCATATCCGATTCACGTCGCCCCTCATGACGTTTCAGACCTATGACCCCGAGTGGCTGACCCACTACACCGAACATGGCTATGTCCTGCGCGACCCGATGGTGGCGTGGGGCTTTTCAACCACCGGCGCGACACGGTGGAGCAACGAGAACATTCCCGACCCTTTCGGCATCCTCGAAGATGCCGCGAGGTACGGGCTGAGGTTCGGCGTGACGATCTCCTGGGGGCCTATTACCTCCAGGACCATTGCAAGCGTGGCACGAGCAGATCGGGAATTCACGGATGCCGAGATCGACAAGATCGAAGGCATCGTGCGTCGTTTGCACGACATGACCGAGCCACCCGGGGAGCTGACCAAGGCTCAGATCGAGGCGCTGAAATGCATTGCGGACGGCGACCGCCATGCGGCCGCAGCCAGCAAGCTGGGGATCTCGGAAAGTGCACTCAAGGCCCGTCTCGCATCTGCGCGCGAGCGGCTCATGGCACGCACGACCGCCGAAGCGATTCAGCGCGCAAAGGATTATCGGCTGCTTTGACGGCCACCGCCTTCCGCAAGGTTAACGACCACACCACAAACCCTGCAGGAGGCTCTTATGCAGACCACGACTCTCTCTTTCGAAAACCTTCACAACCATGGCGAGCTGTTTGCTAACATGCTTCGCGCTAGGTGGGAACTGTTCATCGAGCAGAACAAATGGGACCTGCCCGAGGCGATGGGCATGGAATACGACCAGTATGACACGCCGGCCAGCCGCTGGGTCGTTGTCCATGACGAACTTGGCCAGGTGCTGGCGGGCAACCGCCTGACGCCCACGACCGCGCGTTGCGGCATCTATACCTACATGATCCGGGACGCGCAGAACGGGCTTCTGGACACGATCCCGTCGCACCTGTTGTATGACGAGGCGCCGGTGGCCGAAACCGTCTGGGAAAGCTCGCGCCTGTTCGTGTCGCAGCGGGTGCCGCTGGCGCAGCGCCGCCCGATCTATTTCAATCTCGTGCAGGAACTTGCCAAGGCCGCGCGGAACCTGGGCGCCAGCCAGTGTCTCACGCTGCTGAACGCGAACTGGACCCTGTGGTACAAGCGGGTCGGCATCGACATGGCGGCGATGGGCCCGGTGCTGGAAATCGACGGGATCAAGAACCAGGTCGTCTCGATGAACTTTGCCGCGAACCTTCACTGACGGTGCGCCGGTCCCCGCCGCGAGGGCGGGGACCGGACCGGCGTTGAACTCGGCCCGCTCAGGGCGCATATCCTTGGGTGATCGACACGGACCGTTTGCGCCGATGAAACGTCTATCCATCCTTCTTGTCCTTTGCCTGCCCATCTGTCTGTTTGCGGCACCTCTCGCCGCCGAAGACCGTCGGCCGCCGACATCCCAGGCGGAAATCAGCCTCAGCTTTGCCCCTGTGGTGCGCCAGACCGCGCCCGCGGTGGTCAACATCTATGCCCGCCGCGTCGTCCAGGGCCGCTCCAGCCCCTTTGCGGACGATCCGTTCTTTTCCGACCTGTTTCGCAATTTCGGCCGGGCACAGCCGCGGGTGCAGAACTCGCTGGGGTCGGGGGTGATCGTGTCCGACGACGGGCTGGTGGTGTCGAATTACCACGTCGTGGGTCAGGCCAGCGAGATTCGCGTGGTTCTCGCCGACCGGCGTGAATTCGACGCCGAGGTGTTGCTGGGCGACGAGGAATCCGACCTTGCGATCCTGCAGCTGCAGGGCGCGCGCGATCTGCCCGCGCTGGCCTTTCGCGATTCCGACACGGTCGAGGTGGGCGATCTGGTGCTAGCCATCGGCAACCCGTTCGGGATCGGCCAGACGGTCAGTTCCGGCATCGTTTCGGGGCTGGCGCGCTCTGCCCTGTCGATCGGGGGCGGGCGCGGTTATTTCATCCAGACCGACGCGGCGATCAACCCGGGCAATTCGGGCGGGGCGCTTGTCGACATGGCGGGACGGCTCGTCGGGATCAACACCGCGATCCTGTCGCGCTCGGGCGGGTCGAACGGCATCGGCTTCGCAATTCCCGCCGATCTGGTGTCACGCTTCGTCGACCAGGCGCGGGCGGGGCGCGACCGGTTCCAGCGGCCGTGGGCCGGGATCACCGGGCAGGCCGTGGACGCGGGCCTTGCCGAAGGGTTCGGCTTGGACGTGCCCCGGGGCGTGTTGTTGACGAACCTGCATCCCGAAAGCCCGTTCGCGCGGGCCGGGCTTAAGGTCGGGGACGTCGTGCTGGACCTGGGCGGGGCGCCGGTGAACACGCCGCAAGAGATGCTGTTCCGGCTTTCGGCCGAGGGGGTAGGCGGCGAGATCGCGGTGACCTACCTCCGCGAGGGGCGCCCGGGCGAGGCGCATGTCGCCCTGATAGCGCCGCCCGAGATGCCGCCGCGCGCGCCCGTGACCGTCAAGGGCCGCAGCGTGCTGGCGGGCCTGTCGGTGGTCAACATCAACCCCGCCGTTGCCGAGGAGGCGAACCTGCCCCTTGGGGCTCAGGGTGTTCTGGTGACCGACCCGGGCGAGGTGGCGTCGCGCGTGGGCCTGCGCGCCGGCGACATCCTGTTGCAGATCAACGACCGTGCGATCCGCGAGACCGACGACGTGGCCCGCGCCGCGCACGAGGGCGGGCGCGGCTGGTATGTCGAGTACGTCAGGAACGGCCGGCGCGGCGTGTTGCGCTTTCGTGTCTGATCGGCCTCGCGTAGGCTTGTTCCATGGCTGATCTGTTCGACCGTACCGACGGCGAAATGCCCCACAAGGCCGGGCCGCGCCCGCTTGCCGACCGGCTGCGGCCCAAGAAGCTATCCGAGGTGATCGGGCAGGAGCATGTCCTTGGCCCGGACGGCCCGCTTGGTGTGATGTTGGCCTCGGGCACCCTTTCCTCGCTGATCTTCTGGGGTCCGCCTGGCGTGGGCAAGACGACCATTGCGCGGCTTCTGGCGGATGAAACCGACCTGGCCTTCGTGCAGATCAGCGCGATCTTCACCGGTGTTGCTGATCTGAAAAAGGTGTTCGAGGCCGCCCGGATGCGCCACGCGAACGGGCAGGGAACCCTGTTGTTCGTGGACGAGATCCACCGCTTCAACAAGGCCCAGCAG
>JBNGDM010000282.1:0-4205 GCA_049975105.1 Rhodovulum sp.
GGGGCGCCCCGCCGTCCGGCCGGATTGGAGAATTCGATCAAGGCCCTATTCTAATCCGGGGCGGTTCGGGGATACAAGCGCAAGCCGAAGACAGGAGGCAAGCGAGATGGACGTAACGGGCATGCAACAGGCTGAGGGCGCGGCGGGCATGGGTGTGCGCCGGTTCGGCCGGGTCAACTGGCTGGGGCTTTACACGCTGAGCGCGCGCGAGATCCAGCGCTTCATGGCGGTCTGGACCCAGACGCTGGCCGCACCGCTGGCCACCGCGGCGCTGTTTCTCGGGGTCTTCTCGCTGGCCATCGGACCGACGCGCGGCGAGGTGATGGGCGTGCCCTTCATCCAGTTCCTGGCGCCCGGCATCCTGATGATGACGGTGATCCAGAACGCGTTCGCCAACACGTCGTCGTCCATCGTGATTTCCAAGGTGCAGGGCAATATCGTCGACACGCTGATGCCGCCGCTGTCGGCGGCCGAGTTGCTGATCGGCTATACCGCGGGGGGCGTGGCGCGCGGCCTGCTGGTCGCGGTGGCCGTCGGGGGGCTGATGATCCTGGTGCTTGGCATGGGGGTCGCGCACCCGGTCTGGGCGCTGGTCTTCGTGCTGCTGGGGTCGGCCTTCCTGTCGGGTCTGGGGATCGTCGCGGCGGTGTTCGCGAACAAATTCGACCAGATGGCCGCGATCACCAATTTCATCGTCACGCCGCTGAGTTTCTTGTCGGGGACGTTCTATTCCATCGAGCGGCTGCCCCAGACGATGCAGGTGATCACCCATTTCAACCCGGTCTTCTACCTGATCGACGGGGTGCGCTATGGCATCATCGGCCAGTCCGACAGTTCCCCCTGGCTGGGGCTGGCGGTGTGCACGGCCAGCACGGGCGTGGTGATGGCGCTGTGCTGGTACTGGCTGAAGACCGGCTACCGGATGAAGGCGTGAGGCCTCAGGCGCGGTGGGCGCCCGCGGCCAGCCCTGCGACATAGTCCAGGATCTCGGGCACCGGGCGGCCTTCCTCGACCAGCTTGACGATGGCCGAGCCGACGACCGCGCCATCGGCCACGCCCGCGATCTCCTCTGCCGTCTCGGGAGTGCGGATGCCGAAGCCCACGATCACCGGCAGGTCGGTCTTGGCCTTGATCCGGGCGACCTCGGGGGCGACATCAGACGCCTGTGCCGCGGCCGCGCCGGTGATCCCGGTGATCGAGACGTAATAGACGAAACCACTGGTGTTCTGCAGCACCTTGGGCAGGCGCTTGTCGTCGGTTGTCGGCGTCGCGAGGCGGATGAAGTTCAGCCCCGCCTTTTGTGCCGGGATGCACAATTCGTCGTCTTCCTCGGGCGGCAGGTCCACCACGATCAGCCCGTCGATCCCGGCCTCGCGCGCATCCGCAAGGAACCGGTCGACGCCCCGGTTATAGATCGGGTTGTAGTAGCCCATCATCACGATCGGCGTGGTATCGTCGCCCTCGCGGAAGGCGCGCGCCATGTCCAGCGTCTTTTGCAGGGTCTGGCCGGCCTCCAGCGCGCGCTGGCCAGCCAGCTGGATCGTGGGGCCGTCGGCCATCGGGTCGGTGAAGGGCATGCCCAGTTCGATGATGTCCACCCCGGCGCCCGGCAGCCCCTTCACCAGGTCGAGCGAGGTGTCATAGTCGGGATCGCCCGCCATGACATAGGCCACGAAGGCCTTGCGGTTTTCCGCCCTCAGCGCGGCGAACTTGGCGTCGATGCGGGTCATGGACGGCTCCCCCTTGCTCCTCGTCCAAAGGGGTTTGCGGCAGGCGGGCGGGAAAATCAATGGGCGGTTTCGACCTGGCGGCCGGGACGGGTTGCGGGAAATTTGCGCGGCGGCGCGCTTGACGGCGCCGGGCCCGCCCCCCTACATGCGCGCGGACCTCAGGAGAGTGACGAAAATGGGCTTCAAGACCGGGATCGTGGGCCTGCCCAACGTGGGCAAATCCACCCTCTTCAACGCGCTGACCCGCACCGCCGCGGCGCAGGCGGCGAATTTTCCGTTCTGCACCATCGAGCCCAACGTGGGCGAGGTGGCGGTGCCCGACCCGCGGCTGGACAAGCTGGCCGAGATCGCCGGGTCGAAGGCGATCATTCCCACCCGGATGACCTTCGTCGACATCGCGGGGCTGGTGAAGGGCGCGTCCAAGGGCGAGGGGCTGGGCAACCAGTTCCTGGCCAATATCCGCGAATGCGACGCCATCGCCCATGTGCTGCGCTGCTTCGAGGATGGCGACGTGACCCATGTCGAGGGGCGCGTCGACCCGGTGGCCGATGCCGAGGTGATCGAGACGGAACTGATGCTGGCCGACATGGAGTCGATCGAGAAGCGGCTGCAGAACATCGTCCGCAAGGTGCGCGGCGGCGACAAGGAGGCGGTCCAGCAGGAGCGGCTGTTGAAAGCGGCCCAGGACGCGCTGGAGGCGGGCAGGCCCGCGCGCACCGTCGAGGTGGCCGAGGAGGACGCCAAGGCCTGGGAGATGCTGCAATTGCTGACCGCAAAGCCCGTGCTTTACGTCTGCAACGTCGCCGAGGACGAGGCGGCCGAGGGCAACGCGCATTCGGCGGCTGTGGCGCAGATGGCCGAGGACCAGGGCGCGGCCAGCGTGGTGATCTCGGCCAAGATCGAAGAAGAGATCAGCCAGCTGGACGCCGAGGAGGCCGAGATGTTCCTGTCGGAGCTCGGGCTGGAGGAGGCCGGACTGGATCGGCTCATCAAGGCGGGCTACAAGCTTTTGGGGTTGCAGACCTATTTCACGGTCGGCCCGAAAGAGGCCCGGGCCTGGACGATCCCGATGGGCACACCCGCGCCCAAGGCCGCGGGTGTCATCCACGGCGATTTCGAGCGCGGATTCATCCGTGCCGAGACCATCGCCTATGACGATTTCGTCGGCCTGGGCGGTGAACAGGCGGCCAAGGATGCCGGCAAGATGCGCGCCGAGGGCAAGGGGTACATCGTGCGCGACGGCGACGTGATGCATTTCCTGTTCAACACCTGACCGGCGGGCCTTGCCCGCGCTGTCCGAAGCGTGGACCCGCGCGATGGCCAGGCCGCCGACGGCATCTGCGCGGCGTGGCCCGAGCCGGCGATCCCTTCGTCGCCGCGCCTTTGATCCGCGCGCAGCGATTTCCAGATCGCGGCACGGGAATTGGCCCCTGCGTGGCCGGGCCGACCAGACGAGGAAAAATCCCTCTCTGATAAGGGGTTGCCCAGTCCGGCGGTCTGGCCGCCCGGCCGCGCCTCGTCGCGCCGCAGGTGTCGACACGGTTGTCACATCGGCAAAAGGGCGAGGATGCCAGCACGATCTTGCAGCTATTCATCGAACCCAAGGGCGAAAAATGGTACAAAGATGATAAGTGGAAGCAGGACTTCCTTGAGCAAGTAAAAGACAAGGCCAGACTTGAGACGGTATTCCAAGGCCGGGATTATACGGTTCTTGGATTGCCCTTCTTCAATGAAACGGGTCAGACCAATACCGACTTCAAAGCGGCGTTCGAGGCCGAGGCATTAGAGCCATGATGCTACTCAGTCTGGCTATATGTGGGTAGCTCGTGCGGCTAATAGTGGTTTCACCCCATTACTGGGGCAAATAGGCCGGGGCCGTGGCAGGCTCAGTCCGACATCTTGGCCAGCCTGCCAACAATCTCGGTGGGATCGAAGCCCAGCACCTCGCCCAGCTTGACCAGTTCCACCACATCCACGCGGCGCTGACCGCTTTCCAGCCGCGCGATGAAGGACTGATAGACCTTCATTCGCTCCGCAAGTTCCACCTGCTTCAAGCCTGCCTCGCCCCGCTTCTCGATGAGGTAGCGGACAAGAGCATCATGCCTATGATCTCCAAGAGTTTTAGGCATGGACGCCCTATGCTGCTGCACTGGGCGCGTTGACTATATCTCAAAACTAGGTATCTAAAATCTGGATATTGATCGTCCTTGCTGTCCGGTTTCGGGCCGTGCCGGGGCGCGCGTCAGTCTCACCAGCGGAGCGCCCTATGATCCGGGCAACGTGTCCGCAGGGAGATGCGCACCGTGGTCCGCTTTCCCTCTATGGATGGAGGGATAGGCCAGCGGAAGTAATAAACACCGTGCCGAGAAGGGCTTAGATAGGATGACAGCATCATAGGGCGTGTGTCCCACTTTGTGTCACACCCGACCGTCCAGCCGCTAACCCTATGATTTAGAATAAAATGGAGGCGAGTAC
>JBNGDM010000283.1:0-4170 GCA_049975105.1 Rhodovulum sp.
GCACGGCGGTGCGCATGGCCGCGCCGGACGAGGCGGCGCTGACCGGGGGGGTGGCGCGCGTCGACAGCCTGCTGACCGCGGCCTGCGAGGCGGGTGGCATGGGCGAGGCGGGGCGGCAGGCGAACTGGTCGCGCTTTGCCGGGGCCGAGGGGGCCGCCGGCCTGGCCCCTTGCGAGGTGTTGATCGAGGCGGGCGACGGGCCGGGCGCGGAACGCGAGCGCGCCTTTGCCGCGCTGGCGGGCGTCGCGCGGGAGGGCGCCGTCCTGGTGGGCACCGGCGCGCTGGCGACACCGGGCGCGCTTGCCGCCGGGGGGCAGCGCCCGGCGGATACGCTGTGGCTGAACCTGCCGGATCTGGTGCCCGCGGCGCGGCTGGCCGAACTGGTCTGCACGCCGGCCACCGCGCCCCAGGCGCTGGCCACGCTGGGGGGGCTGGTCGACAGGATGCTGCGTACGCCGCTGGTGTCCCATGGCGAAAGCCCGGTTCTGGGCGTGTTGATCGGGGCGCTGGAGGCGGCCGATACGCTGGTCGAGGAGGGCGCCTCGCCCTATGCGGTCGACCGGGCGATGCGCGACTGGGGGTTCGCGCTGGGACCCTACGAGATGGCCGACCGGCTGGGGCTGGAGGCGCTGCTGGCCCTGCGTGCGCGGCTGCCGGGGGGCGACGACCCCGAGACGCGCCCGGTGCTGGTCGCGGGTCAGTTGCTGGCCGAGGGGCGGCGCGGGCAGGTCGCCGGACGGGGCTATTACGCCTATCCCGAACCGGGCGGGCGGGGCGCGCCCGATCCCGATATCGAGATGCTGGTCGCCGCGGCCCGTCAGGTTCTGGGCCGCACCGCGCGCGAGATCGGCGCCGCGGAGATCGCCGAAAAGGTGCTGGCCGGGATGGCGCAGGCGGGTGCGGGGCTGTTGCGGCGCGGCGCGCTGCGCCGGGCGGTCGAGATCGACCTGGCGGTGGTCCATGGCGCGGGGCTGGCGCGCTGGCGCGGCGGGCCGATGCGGGCGGCCGACGAACGCGGGCTGTTGTGGCTGCGCCGCACGCTGCGGTCGCTGGCCGAGGGTTCCGGGAGCCCGGAGATCTGGACGCCCGACCCGCTGATCGCGGAGCTGATCAAGACCGGCAGGCGGTTCGGCGATGTCGGGGCGCGCGGCGCGCCCGTTGGCGTCAGCCCAGCGTGATGCCGATCACCACCATCATCAGCCCCAGCGCCGAGAGCCCCAGCGCCGCCATGTTCAGCGCGACCGCCCGTTGCAGACGGGCGCGCAGCGCGTCCTCGGCCAGGTTTGCGCGGCGCGCGGCGCGCACCTGCACGATCACCCGGACGATTCCGGCCAGGCCCGCCAGCGACACCGCCGCCCCGATCCAGATCAGTATTTCCATCGCGACCTCCACCGGTGGACGCCCCCGCGCCTAGTCGAAGGCGGCGGGCGGTGCAAGGGGCTTGCGGGCGCGCGGGACCGGCGATAGGTCAGGCTTCCGATCCCAGCCCGAGAGGAGCCTTTGCCATGGACGAGACCTCTACCGTGACGTCCCCCGACGCCACCTATCGCGTCACCGCCGACGAGCTGCGCCAGTTCATCGAGCGGTTCGAGCGGCTGGAGGCCGAGAAGAAGGACATCGCCGACCAGCAGAAAGAGGTGATGGCCGAGGCCAAGGCGCGCGGTTACGACACCAAGGTGATGCGCAAGGTGATCGCGCTGCGCAAGCGCGACCGCGACGACATCGCCGAGGAAGAGGCGGTGCTGGAGCTCTACAAGCAGGCGCTGGGGATGTGATGCGGCGCGCGCCCGGGCGCCGCGCTCAGGGCGTGACCACCTCGACATCGCCCAGCGCTTCGATCTGGCCGAGGTCGGCCTCGTAGCGCTCGGTCAGCTCGTCGACCAGGGCCGCGGTCCAGCCCGGCGCGTCGAGTTCCTCTTCGACGGCGTCGGGCAGGGCGTACTTGTCCAGGAAGGCGGCCACGACGCGGCGGCGCTGGGCCTCGTTCACCGGCGGGTTCTGGTCCAGATAGGCGCGCATCCGTTTCAGGCCCGCGGGCTGCATGATCGCGTCCAGCAGGTCGTCGGCGCCCCGCAGCGGCGTGCCCGGCGCGATGCCCGCCACCCGTTCCAGCAGTTCCGGCCAGATCAGCGGCGTGTCCTCGTTGCACCAGACCGTCAGCCGCGCCCGCGGATTGGCCTGCCGGATGCGCCGCACCATGTCCGACCAGGTCAGCGCGCGGGGATCGACCCCGGCGATGAATCCCTCGAAATCCTTTTCCCGCGCCTTGGCGAACAGCGCCGGGATGAAGGTCGCGGGGTTGCGGATGCCGAGGAAGAATTCGCAAGGGTCATTGGGAAAGAGTTGCGCCAGCCAATGCGATTTCTCGCCCGCCATCGGGTAGAGCATGTGCTGGCCCAGCACCTTTTGCGGCATGCAGAGGAAGGACTGGTTCACCAGGATCAGCCGCCGCGCCTCGTCCTCGTCCATCGCGGCATCGAGGATGATCTGCTGCATGTCGGGCGTCGCCGGCTTTCCCCGGAGCGAGACCAGCATCTCGCGCAGCACCGGGCGGTAGCGGCTGGGGCCGGGCACGATGATCCCCTGTTTCGACAGGGTGCCGCGGTTTTTCAGCAGGCATTTCAGAAGCCGGTCTTCGTCCGTGCAATGGGCGCCGATGTGGTAGACCAGTTCCATGCTGCCTGCGCCCGTTCTTCTTGTTCTGCCTGCCCCTTGAGTATACGCGCCATTCTGGACAGTAAAACGGCTTTCATGTAACTGGGGTTTTATGGCTGAGCAAATCGCTCAAGTAAACGCGGCGGCGGAGCCCGGGCGCAGGCGCTGGCGGGTGCGGGTCGATCCGTGGTCGGTGGGCGCGGTGGTGATCGCGGCGCTGGTGCTGATGCCCATCGTCTCGGTGCTTTGGATCGCGCTGACCCCCGAGGAAAACATCTGGCCGCATCTCGCCTCGACCACGCTGCCCCGCTACCTGTCCAATACCGCGATCCTGATGGTCGGCGTGGCGGGCCTGGCCGCGGCGGTGGGCGCGGGGGCGGCCTGGCTGGTGTCGATGTACCGCTTCCCCTTCGCGCGCTGGCTGGAATGGCTGTTGCTGCTGCCGCTGGCGATCCCGGCCTATGTGGGGGCCTATGCGCTGGTGGATTTCCTGGAATATGCCGGGCCGGTGCAAACGGGGCTGCGCGCGCTGTTCGGCTGGACCAGCGCGCAGGACTACTGGTTCCCCGAGATCCGGTCGCGGGGGGCGGCCGTCCTTGTGCTGGCGGCGGCGTTGTACCCGTATGTCTACCTGCTGTCGCGCGCGGCCTTCCGCGAACAGTCGGGCTGTGCCTACGAGGTGGCGCGCGCGCTGGGGGCGGGGCCGTTCTCGCTGTTCCGGCGGGTGGGGCTGCCGCTGGCCCGCCCGGCGATCGCGGCCGGCTCTGCCATCGTGATGATGGAAACGGTGAACGATTTCGGCGTGGTCGAGTTCTTCGCCGTGCAGACGCTGACCGCGGGGATCTTCTCGGTCTGGCTGGAAAGCGGCAACGCGGGTGGCGCGGCGCAGATCGCCATGGTGATCCTGGTGCTGATCCTGGTGCTGGTCGCGTTGGAGAAGATCAGCCGGCGCAACCTGCGGTTCCATAACCTGGGCCGCCACCACCGCCCGCTGGTGCCGGTGCAACTGAGGGGGGCGGTGGCCTGGGGCGCGACGCTGGCCTGCGCGCTGCCGGTGGCGGTCGGCTTCGTGCTGCCGGTCGGCGTGATCTCGGTCCACGCGCTGGCCAATGCCGAGGCCTGGACCGACCCGGGGTTGCTGCGCGCGCTGGGCAACACGCTGACGGTGGGCGGGCTGGCGGCGGTCGGCACGGTGGCGGCGGGGCTGTTCCTGGTCTACGGCGTGCGGCTGACCGGGCGCAGCCTGCCCAAGCTCTTGTTGCCGGTGACCACCATCGGCTATGCGGCGCCCGGCGCGGTGCTGGGCGTGGGGCTGCTGATCCCGATGGCGGCCGCCGACAACGCGCTGGCCGACGGGGTGCAGGGGCTGTTCGGGGTGGATATCGGCCTGCTGATGACCGGGTCGGCTTTTGCGATCGTCTATGCGTACGGGGTGCGGTTCTTCGCCATCGCCCAGGGGGCGGCGGACGCGGCGATGGGGCGGATCACGCCCAGCCTGCCGATGGCGGCGCGGTC
>JBNGDM010000284.1:0-4167 GCA_049975105.1 Rhodovulum sp.
TCGGTCATGCGCGCCGCCGCCGAACTGGGCATCGAGATCCCCAAGCTCTGCGCCACCGACAGCGTGGAACCGATCGGATCGTGCCGGTTGTGCCTCGTGGAAATCGAGGGCCGCCGCGGCACGCCGGCCTCCTGCACCACGCCGGTGGCCGACGGCATGGAAGTACGCACCCAGACGCAAAAGGTCGCCAAGCTGCGACGCGGCGTGATGGAGCTTTATATCTCCGACCATCCGCTGGATTGCCTGACCTGTGCCGCGAACGGCGATTGCCAGTTGCAGGACATGGCAGGTGCCGTGGGCCTGCGCGACGTGCGCTACGAACAAGGCGCCAACCATTTCGAGACGCGCCAGAACGGCGAGGCGAACCCGCGCTACATCGAAAAGGACGCGTCCAACCCCTATTTCACCTATGAGCCGTCGAAATGCATCGCCTGCTACCGCTGCGTGCGGGCCTGCGAAGAGGTGCAGGGCACCTTTGCCCTCACCGTCGACGGGCGTGGCTTCGAGGCGCGGATTTCCACCGGGCACAACGATTTCCTGGGGTCCGACTGCGTCAGTTGCGGCGCATGCGTGCAGGCCTGCCCCACGGCGACGCTTCAGGAGAAATCGGTCATCGAGATGGGGACGCCCGACCGCGCGGTGGTCACCACCTGCGCCTATTGCGGCGTCGGCTGTTCCTTCCGGGCCGAGATGAAGGGCGACCAGCTGGTGCGCATGGTGCCATCCAAGGACGGCAAGGCGAACCGCGGGCACAGCTGCGTCAAGGGGCGCTTCGCCTATGGCTACGCCACCCATCCCGACCGCATCCTGAACCCGATGATCCGCGAAACGATCGACCAGCCCTGGCGCGAGGTCAGCTGGGAAGAGGCCTTCGCCTTCACCGCCCGGAAGTTCCGCGGAATCCAGGAAAAACACGGCGTGCGCGCCATCGGCGGCATCACCTCGTCGCGCTGCACCAACGAGGAGACGTTCCTCGTGCAGAAACTGATCCGCCAGGTCTTCGGCAACAACAACGTCGATACCTGCGCGCGGGTCTGCCATTCGCCCACGGGCTATGGCCTCAAGACGACGCTCGGCACCTCGGCCGGCACGCAGGATTTCGACAGCGTCGAAAATGCCGACGTCGTGCTGATCATCGGCGCGAACCCGACCGACGGGCACCCGGTTTTTGCCAGCCGCCTCAAGAAACGGCTGCGCCAGGGCGCGCGGCTGATCGTGGCCGATCCGCGCCGGATCGACCTGGTGCGCGGGCCGCATGTGCGCGCCGCGCACCACCTGCCGCTGCGCCCCGGCACCAACGTGGCGCTGCTGACCGCCATGGCCCATGTCATCGTGACCGAGGGGCTGACGGATGACGATTTCATCCGCGAGCGCTGCGAGATGGACGCCTACCAGGACTGGGCCGGTTTCGTCGCCGAGGACCGCCACAGCCCCGAGGCGACCGAGGCGCTGACAGGCGTGCCCGCCGAGGAGGTCCGCAAGGCCGCCCGGCTTTACGCCACCGGCGGCAACGCCGCGATCTATTACGGGCTGGGCGTGACCGAACATTCGCAGGGCTCGACCACCGTCATGGCGATCGCGAACCTCGCCATGGCGACCGGCAATATCGGCCGCCCCGGCGTGGGCGTGAACCCGCTACGCGGCCAGAACAACGTTCAGGGCTCCTGCGACATGGGGAGTTTCCCGCACGAATTGCCGGGCTATCGCCACGTCCATGACGATGCGGCGCGGGGCATGTACGAAAAGCTGTGGAACGTCACGATCTCGGACGAACCGGGCCTGCGCATCCCCAACATGCTGGACGCCGCCGTCGGCGGTACGTTCAAGGGCATCTACATCCAGGGCGAGGACATCCTGCAATCGGACCCCGACACGAAACACGTGGCCTCGGGGCTGGCGGCGATGGACTGCGTCGTGGTCCACGACCTGTTCCTGAACGAAACCGCGAACTACGCCCACGTGTTCCTGCCCGGCTCCACCTTCCTGGAAAAGGACGGGACGTTCACCAATGCCGAACGCCGCATCAACCGGGTGCGCCGGGTGATGGCGCCCCTGAACGGGCTGGCCGACTGGGAAGTGACGCAGCATCTGGCGAACGCCATGGGCGCGGGCTGGACCTATGCCCACCCCTCCGAGATCATGGCCGAGATCGCCGCGACCACGCCCAGCTTTGCCGGGGTCAGCTATGACCTGCTGGAGGCCGAGGGGTCCGTGCAATGGCCCTGCAACGACGCCGCCCCCAGGGGCACGCCGGTGATGCACGAAGGCGGCTTCGTGCGCGGCAAGGGGCTGTTCGTGGTCACCGATTACGTGCCGACCGACGAGCGCACCGGCCCGCGCTATCCGCTGCTGCTGACCACGGGGCGAATCCTGTCGCAATACAACGTGGGCGCCCAGACCCGGCGGACGGGGAACACCGTCTGGCATGCCGAGGACGTGCTGGAAATTCACCCCCACGACGCCGAAACCCGCGGCATTTCCGAGGGCGACTGGGTGCGCCTCGCCTCGCGCTCGGGCGAGACGACGCTGCGCGCGACGCTGTCGGATCGCGTCAGCCCCGGCGTGGTCTATACCACCTTCCACCACCCCGAGACCCAGGCCAACGTGGTGACCTCGGACTATTCCGACTGGGCCACGAACTGCCCGGAATACAAGGTGACGGCGGTGCAGGTGGCGCTGACGAACGGCCCGTCGAACTGGCAGCTGAGCTATGCCGAGCGGGCCCGCGCCGCCCGGCGCATCCTGCCGGCGGCGGAATGAGCGGCGGCGCGATCAGAACCACGGCGCTGGCCGTCGGCCCGGCGGGACCGGAACGGGTCGGCCGAACGCTGGCCGAAGAGGTGCCGGTGGCGCTGTCCTATGACGGCACCACACAGGCGGTGATGCTGGCCAGCCCCACGGAGCTGAACGATTTCGCGCTGGGCTTTTCGCTGTCCGAGGGGATCGTGGACACGCCACGCCAGATCGAGCGGATCGAGCGGGTGGACCATGCCCAGGGCATCGAGATGCGGATGTGGCTGGCCCAGGGCCTTGGCGCGCGGCTGATGGAACGGCGCCGCGCGATGGCGGGCCCGGTGGGCTGTGGCCTTTGCGGCATCGACAGCCTGGAGGCCGCCGCGCGGCCCCTGCCCCGGCTGCCCGGCGGTGCGCTGCGCCTTGCGCCGGGGGACATCGCCCGGGCCATGGCCGCGCTGCGCGGCGCGCAGGCGCTGCACGATGCGACCCGCGCGGTGCATGCCGCAGGGTTCTGGACCCCGGCCGAGGGGCTGGTCGCCGCGCGCGAGGACGTGGGCCGGCACAACGCGCTGGACAAGCTGATCGGCGCGCTGGCGCGGATGGGCCGCGATGCCGCGGGCGGCGTCATCGTGATGACCAGCCGCGTCTCGATCGAACTGGTGCAAAAGGCCGTCCTGGCCCGCGCGCCGGTCCTGGCCGCCGTCTCCGCCCCCACCACGCGCGCCGTCGCAACGGCCGAGGCGGCGAGCCTGACGCTGATCGCCCGCGCCCGCGGCGAGACCTTCGACATTCACACCCATCCCGACCGGATCGCCTTGAAGGAGGTTCCCCATGACGCCTGAGAAACTGGTCTACATGGCCAACCAGATCGCCACCGCCTTCGCGCGCCTGCCCGAGGACGCGGCGGTGACGGCCATCGCCGATCATATCGACGCCTTCTGGGACCCGCGGATGCGGGCGCAACTGCTCGACCTGGTCGAGGCCGGTGCGCCCGAGCTGTCGCCGCGCGTGGCCGCCGCCGCCGGCCGTATCCGCAAGCCCGAGGCCGCGTGACCGGCCCTGCGGGCCGGTTTCAGGGTCTTTCGACCAAGAAGAAGGCAGGCACGCGGCCCGGCGATCAGCCGCGCCCGTCGAATTTCAGCGGCAGGGTAAAGCGGTAATTCGTCTCGCCCAGCCCCTCGGGGGCTGGCGGGAAGCGCCCGGCCCGGCGGATGGCGGCCATCGCGGCGCGATCGAGAACCGGGTCGCCCGCGCTTTGTGCGAGGCGCGCCGAGACCAGCCGCCCGTCCCGCGCCACCACCAGTTCCACCAATGCCCGGCCGGTCGCCCGTGCCCCGCGGGGATACCGGTGCACCCGGCTGACGCGGGCCAGGATGCGCGCGCCCCATTCGGCGCGCAGAGCGCGGTCCGCGGCGGGCGACAGGCTGGGCG
>JBNGDM010000285.1:0-4150 GCA_049975105.1 Rhodovulum sp.
CGCCATTGTCGCTCGGACCAATGGCGCTCCAATGGCAACTCCGAGTGACAATGGCGACGGGACAGAGCCCCCAGCCGGTCGCCCCGGCGCCAGCCGGGGCGAAACCCCTCCGCCGCCCCATTGCGGCCCGTCCCCCCGCGGGCTATCGCTGAACCCGTCCCGCACAGGAGCCCCAGATGACCGATCCCGTCGCCCTGACCGCCGAGCTGATCCGCTGCCCCTCGGTCACGCCCAGCGAGGGTGGCGCGCTGCGCCTGTTGGAAACCCGGCTGGCCGCCGCGGGGTTCGAGTGTCACCGGGTCGACCGGGGCGGCGTGGCCAACCTGTTCGCCCGCTGGGGCGCGCGGGGGCACCGGCGGACCTTCGGGTTCAACGGCCATACCGACGTGGTGCCCGCGGGCGACACCGCGGCCTGGACCCATGACCCGTTCGGCGCCGACCGTCGCGACGGCATGCTGTGGGGGCGGGGCGCGACCGACATGAAATCGGGCGTCGCGGCCTTTGTCGCCGCCGCCATCGACCTTGTCACCGACACGCCCCCCGACGGCGCGCTGATCCTGACCATCACCGGCGACGAGGAGGGCGACGCCATCGACGGAACCGCCGCGCTGCTGGACTGGATGGCGACCGAGGGCGAGCATATGGATGTCTGCCTGGTGGGCGAGCCGACCAGCCGCGAAACCCTGGGCGACATGATGAAGATCGGCCGCCGCGGGTCGATGACGGCCTATTTTACCGCCCATGGCGTGCAGGGCCATTCCGCCTATCCGCACCGGGCGCAGAACCCCATCCCGGCGCTGGCCCGCCTTGTCGAACGCCTCGCCGCCTATAGCCTGGACGAGGGCACGCGCCATTTCGACCCCTCCACGCTGGCGGTGACGACCTTCGACACCGGCAACCCGGCGAACAACGTGATCCCGGGGCTGTGCCGGGCCACGGTCAACATCCGCTTCAACGAGGCGCATTCCTCGGACAGCCTGACCGACTGGCTGCGCGCCGAGGCCGCCAAGGTCACCGACGAGACCGGCATCCGCATCGAGACCGAGATCAAGGTTTCGGGCGAAAGCTTCGTCACGCCGCCGGGGCCGCTGTCCGACCTGGTCGCCGGCGCGGTCGAGGCGGAAACCGGGATGCGGCCCGAGATGTCCACCTCGGGCGGCACGTCGGATGCGCGCTTCGTCAAGGATTTCTGCCCGGTGGTCGAGTTCGGGCTGGTCGGCAAGACCATGCACCAGGTCGACGAGCGGGTGGAGGTCGCCCAGATCGAGGCGCTGAAGCGGATCTATGCGCGCATCCTGTCGGAATATTTCGGCTGAGAGCAACATCATGCGCTGAGGATCGGGCGCGGCCCTCGCCTGTCCTTCGGCGTTTCCCGCGCGCTTTCCGGCTGACGGGCAGGGTTGCGCGTGCTACCTCTCGCCACATGACCCGCATCCCCTCGAAATCCGAGATCCTCGACTGGATCGCCGAGCACCCCGGCCAGACCTCCAAGCGCGATATCGCCAAGGCGTTCGGCATCAAGGGGGCGGACCGGATCGACCTGAAACGCGTGCTCAAGGAATTGGAGGCCGATGGGCGCCTGGAAAAGCGGCGCAAGACCTATCGCGACCCCGAGAAGCTGCCCCCGGTGACGGTGCTGCAGGTGCTGGCGCCCAATGCCGATGGCGATCTGTTCGCCAAGCCGCTGGAATGGCATGGCGAGGGGCCCGAGCCGCGCGTGCTGTTCATCGCCCGCAAGGCCGAGCCCGCGCTGGGCGAGGGCGACCGCATCCTCGCCCGCCTGCAGGAGGTGCGCGGCGAGGATCACCAATACGAGGCCCGCCTGATCCGCAAGATCGGCGCGAACCCGACGCGGGTTCTGGGCATCTTCCGCAAGGGGGCCGAGGGCGGGCGGATCGTGCCCATCGACAAGGGCGCGGACAAGGAATGGATGGTCGCCCCCGACGCCACCCACGGCGCGAAGGACGGCGAACTGGTCCAGGCCGAACAGGCGGGTCCGCGCGGGCGGATGGGCCTGCCGCGGGCGCGCGTGGTGGAACGGCTGGGCGACCCCGGCGCGCCCAGGGCGGTCAGCCTGATCGCGATTCACCAGCACGGCATTCCCGACGAATTCCCCGACGAGGTGATCGCCGAGGCCGACCGCGCGAAGCCCGCGGGCCTTGGCAATCGCGAGGACCTGCGCGATCTGCCGCTGGTCACGATCGACCCGCCCGACGCGCGCGACCGCGACGACGCGGTGCTGGCGATGCCCGACGACGACCCCGGGAACCCGGGCGGCCACATCATATGGGTCGCCATCGCGGACGTGGCCCATTACGTGCGCCCCGGATCGGCGCTGGACCGCGAGGCGCGCAAGCGGGGCAATTCCACCTATTTCCCCGACCGCGTGGTGCCGATGCTGCCCGACCGGCTGTCGGGCGATCTGTGCAGCTTGCACGAGGGCGTGCCGCGGGCCTGCATCGCGGTGCGCATGGTGATCGACGCCCATGGCACCAAGATCGGCCACCGTTTCACCCGGGGGCTGATGGCGTCGGCGGGCGCGCTGGCCTATGCGGAGGTGCAGGACGCGCGCGACGGGCGGCCGAACGACAAGACGGCGGCGTTGATGGAGGACGTGATCGCGCCGCTTTACGCGGCCTATGGCGCGTTGACCAAGGCCCGCGCGGCGCGCCAGCCGCTGGACCTTGACCTGCCGGAACGGCGGATCGAACTGTCCGAGGACGGGCATGTGACCTCGGTGAAATTCCGCGACCGGCTGGATGCGCACCGGCTGATCGAGGAATTCATGGTGCTGGCCAATGTCGCCGCCGCCGAGGAACTGACCCGCCTGCGCCGCCCGCTGATCTTTCGCGTGCACGAGGAACCCAGCCCCGAAAAGCTGGACGCGCTGCGCGAGGTGGCCGCGGCCTCGGGCTTCACGCTGGCCAAGGGGCAGGTCTTGCAGACCCGCCACCTGAACGACCTGCTGGACCAGGCGATGGGGACCGAGTTCTCGGAACTCATCAACCTGTCCACGCTGCGTTCGATGACCCAGGCCTATTACACGCCGGAACATTTCGGCCATTTCGGGCTGGCGCTGCGGTCCTATGCGCATTTCACCTCGCCCATCCGGCGTTACGCCGACCTGATCGTGCACCGCGCGCTGATCACCGCGCATGGCTGGGGCAAGGACGGGCTGTCGCCGCAAGAGATCGACGAACTGGAAGCCACCGCCGAGCATATTTCCCAGACCGAGCGCCGCTCGATGGAGGCGGAACGCGACACCACCGACCGCTACCTCGCGGCCTATCTGTCGGAACGGGTCGGCAACGAGTTCTCGGGGCGCATTTCGGGGATCGCGCGGTTCGGGGTCTTCGTGAAGCTGGACGAGACCGGGGCCGACGGGCTGATCCCGATCCGCGAGCTGGGCAACGAGTATTTCCACCACGACCGCGAGGCGCAGACCCTGATGGGCGCCGATACCGGGCTTGAAATCGGGATCGGCCAGCGCGTCACCGTGCGCCTGTCCGAGGCGGTGCCGGTTACCGGCGGCCTGACGCTGGAGCTGCTGTCGATCGACGACAAGGCGCTGCCCCGGTCCGGTCCGCGCCGCAAGGGCAAGCCGCCGCGCCGGGCACCCGCGCGGGCCAAGGCGAAAGCGGCCAAGACCAAGCGCAAGGTCATCCGCAAGCGCAAATAGGCGGAAACCGGCAGCCGCCCGATCACGCCTGCGCCAGACCGCTTTGCGAAAACGCCGCTTCCGGCTACACTTTGGCCAAAGCCGGAAAGGTGCGAGCAGATGTTTTCCAGAATAACCATGGCCGGGGCTGTCGCGGCCGGAGTCTTGTTGACGGCATTCGCCGCGGGGGCCACGGCGCTTGACCAGTCGCCGCGCCCGGTGGTGCGGCCGGTGGCCGAGGTGACGACCAGCCCCCGCCCCGAACCCCGCCCCGCCGCGGCCCGACAGGAGGCGGTGACCACGATGCAGGTCTCGACCGCGAATCGCGGCTTTCAGCGCTGGATCGAGGGGTTCCGCGGCCGGGCACAGGCGAACGGCATTTCGGGGCGCACCTTCGACGCGGCGTTCCGCGACGTGCGCTATAACACCGACGTGATCCAGCGCGACCGCAACCAATCGGAATTCGTCAAACCGATCTGGGAGTATCTGGAC
>JBNGDM010000286.1:0-4122 GCA_049975105.1 Rhodovulum sp.
ACAGGACCTTGGAATGTAAAAGCGGCATCTGGCGTTCGATCTGGTCAAGCTCCAGCGGTGCGGCATCCCCCATGGCGCGCAGCGCATCCATTAGGTGAGCCGACCCCTTGATCGCGTCAGCGCCGCCGCGAATGGCAACATAGGCCATGGCTCAGGCTCCTATTCTGGTTGTGCGTGAGATGACGGCGAGATGTGTCTGGTCGGTCAGCACCATGTCCACCCCCATCGGGAAATCGGCGCACCATCGCGCGCGGGCGGTCAGCCAGCCGTCTGCAAGGCCCGAGGGCGCAAGCCGTGTCTGGGTCGCGATCCCGGGTCCGGTCAGCGTCAGGGCGGCACCATCCATCAGGCTTTCGACCATCACAATAATCGTCGCCCCGCCTTCGGGTGTATCAAGTGTGCCAAGGTGGGGGGCAAAATCAGGGGCGGCAGTGCCAGCGGTCAGGATAAACCCGGCCTGTTCGGGCGCGGCCTTGCTCACGTCCAGAAAGGCAAGATCAGTGTCCGACAACGTGCCGGTCAAATCGGCCAGCGTCTGGGTGTTGTCGCAAAAGGTGGCCAGTGCGGCCAGTGCAGCGGGCCGCCCGTCCAGCAGATCCCCCAGATCAGCGATCTGGCCGGGGCGCGCTGCCACATCCAGAATGCGGCGGAACAATGCCTGATGCGTCGCAGGCCGCCAAAGGCGGGGCAGGTCAAGAACGCTCATTCGTCTTCCTCCGACAAAAGTTGAAAATCGACGCGTGTGCGGTCCAGCGCCAAGGCGCGGCGGGCCTGCACCTCGGCGCGGGCCGCCATACCCTCGGCCAGCAGCGCCTCGATCTCGGGCGCCTCAGGCAGGTCGGCCACCAGCGCCGCGTCAAGGATGGCCAGCCGTGTGACCAGCGCCAGATCGTCGGTCATCAGCGCTGCACCACCTTCGGCGGTCCCTTCGGGCGTGGTCAGGCGCAGATGGACGCGAGACATTGGAATCTCGCCCAGATGGAAGGCGGCACCCGCGACAGAATCGCGCGTCTGCATCAGCATCAGCCCTTCGCGGGGCGGGGCAAGCGGCTCCACCGTGGCACGGTCGCGGATGCGGTCGGCAAGCGCCGCGACCCGTCCGGTGTCAGCGGCAGCAAGTGCCGCATTCCAGTCTTCTCTCTCCGGTCTCATGACCCTATACTCCTTATCCGATGAGTTTTGACCGCAGCCGCGCCGAGATCTGATCGAGCGCGAAAACGGTGAGGAAGATCGCGACGAGGATCGTGCCGACATGGTCATACTGGAACATGTCAAACCGGCCCTTGAGCTCTTGCCCGATCCCGCCCGCGCCCACGAGGCCCACGACCGTCGCCATGCGCACGTTGCGATCAAGGATATAGAGCGTGTAGGCCACGTAGGACGGAAACACCTGCGGCAGCACGGCGGCGCGCAGCACCCGCAGCTTGCCCGCGCCAAGTGCCTCCAACGCCTCTTGCGGCTTGCGGTCGGCATCCTCGATATCCTCGGCATAGAACTTGCCCAAAAACCCTGCCGCGTGCAGCCCGAGCGCGAGAAATCCCGCGACAGGGCCAAATCCGAAGGCCAGCACAAGGAACATCGCCACAATCAGCTCGGGCAAGGATCGCAGGAAGCTGACCGTCGCACGGCAGGCGAAATAGACCGCGCGGTTCGGCGTGTAATTGCGCGCGTTGCCGATTGCGAGCGGCACGCTGAGCAGGATCGACAGGATTGTCGCCCAGATCGCCATCTCGATGGTTTCGACCATCTTGCCGGCCACGCGGGTGACATAACCGAACGGCTTGACCAGATATTCCTTGGTCGTCGTCTCGGTCACGCGCTGCATGGTCTCGACGTCATAGCTGTTGGCGGTGACGGTCTGTTCCTCGACATAGGCAAACATCGGCAGGTTATCAGCGTCGAAGCCGGGAATACGGTCAACCGGGGTCTGCTCGGCGATGGCGATGGGGAAAAGGCCGCGCACCATGGTGCCAAGGCCCTTGCCCACAGCGCTTTCTTCCTTGAAGCCCAGATTGGCCGCGACCGCCTCGCCCAGGCGGGAGAAGAGCACGTCCACCTCCATGCGCTGCGAGGAGACACCCAGCAACGCGGTGAGCACGATGACCGCCAGCACGGCGCGCCAGTCATAGGGGGCCTTGAGCTCCCACCGCTTGTCGGGGGCGCTGCGCGGGTCGGTTTGGGTGATGGTCATTGCGCCACCTCCATCACCGGGGCGCGCGACACGGGCTGCGCCGGTGACGACGGGGTCACCGTGCCGTCATAAATCAATGCCTCAGCGTCCGCGTCGAACGCCTCGGGCGGACCGTCAAAGACCACCTTGCCAGCGCGCATACCGACGATTCGGTCACCGAATTCGCGCGCCAGATCAGGCTGATGCAGTGAGCACATGACCGTTGCGCCTTGCGCGTCCGCGCCCTTGCGCAGCAGCGCCAGCACGTCGCGGCTGATCGACGGGTCGAGGCTGGCCACCGGCTCATCCGCCAGCACCACCTCGGGCGACAGGAGCAGCGCGCGCGCGATTCCCACCCGCTGTTGCTGTCCACCCGACAACTCGCGCACCCGGCGCGTCAGGTGTTGCGGCGACAGGCCCACACCCTCCAGTACCTCGCAGGCCCGCGCCCGCAAATCAGCCGGATACCAGCCAAGTGCGACGCGCCACGCGGGCACCTGTGCCACAGCACCTTGCAACGTGTTCTCGGCCACGCTGGCGCGCTCTACAAGATTGAAGAGCTGATGCACCATCGCCACCTTGCGCCGGATGCGGTATTCACTGCGCCGGGCCAGCACCTCGCCGCCGACAGCGATCTCGCCGCCGGTGATCGAAGTCAGCCCGTTGACGCAGCGCAGAAGCGTGGACTTGCCCGAGCCGGACGGCCCCAGCACCACGCAGAATTGCCGCCGTGGCACATCGAAACTCACTGCCTGCAATGCCTCGGTGCCGTCCGGGAATGTCTTGGAGACGCCGCGAAAGACGAGGTGCGATTGCACCTCGTCCCCTGCCGCGGCGGCCAGATGTGCCACAGCCTGTCCCATGATCAGTTCCCTTCCGCGCGTAGGATCGCTTCGCGGACCGGGCCCACGACCTTGAGCGCGCCCGCGATGGGTGCCATCAGGTCTTCGGTGATGTCGGCGTCATAGCGATCAACTTGCTTGCCACCATAGCCGCGGATCATGCCGGCTTCGATGCCTTCGGCCTCGTGCACGGTGGAAATCGCCTTGCGCAGAGTGGCCTTCACGTCATCGGACAGGCTGCTGCGCAGCGCGAGCGGCGGGTTGGGCAGCGGCTTGGACTTGAAGATCGGCACCACCTGATCGGGGTCGATCGCGCCCTGACCGATGGCCTTGTTGTAGCTGGAAAAGGACGAGGCCGAGACATCGACATTGCCCTGCTGCACGGCCTGCAGCGCGTTGGCATGGCTGCCGACGATGCGCACCTCGGTCATGTCCGCGATCGGGTCGATGCCCGCATCGACCATGCTGTAGACCGGAATCACGAAGCTGGAAGTCGAATTCGGATCGCCAAGCGCGATGCTCTTGCCCTTGATGTCGGCAAGGCTTTCGATGCCGCTGTCGGCACGGGCATAAAAGCCCGAGTAATAGACCGACTCGCCGCCCTTGACGTCGACCGCCAGCAGCTCGGCGCAGCCGCGCTCATGCGCGGGCACGTAAGAGGCTGGGCCGAACCAGGCCACGTCGATCGCATCGGCGCAAATGGCCTCGATCACCGCGCCATAGCTCTGGCCGACATTGATGTCGAAGTTGAGCCCGGTCGCCTCGGTCACGGCATTGAAAACCGGGGTGAAATCCGCGATGGTGCCATCCGCCGTGCCGCCATCGGCGGGAACGAGCATGACGCGGTAAGGTGCGTCGGCCGATCCATCGGCTTGTTGCGCGGCGACCGCGGTGATAGAGATCACCGTCGCGGCTGCAGCGGCAGCGAAAGTCTTGAGCATGGACATTGTGTCTTCCTCTTGATGAACGTTGTTTGACTGGGGAGTCAGGGTTGCAGCCGCACCGGTCAGCCGGGCGGCGGGTTTTCCGGGGCCATCGTCGGATCGGCCACGGAAAGCTGGATGCGGTCGCCACGAAACTGGGTGATCGCATATTCTTGTATCACGCCAC
>JBNGDM010000287.1:0-4117 GCA_049975105.1 Rhodovulum sp.
AGCTTTGGCATGTCGGGGACGGGGCCGATTCGCTGCCCGCGGGGCGCTACCCGATCCGCACCGGCGAGGGGCGGCGGCTGGCGGTGCGGCTGGCGCGGGCAGGGGCCCAGGCCGCGCCCCGGATCGCCGGTTTGACCCCGCTGCCGCTCGATCCTGCCTGGCCGGTCGAGGACCTGTCCACCCGGCTCGGGGGCCCCGATGGACCCGCATGAGGTCGACACCCTTCTGGATGCGCTGCACCCCGGGCGCCTGCCGCCCGAGGCCGCGGGCGGCCTGCCCGCCGAGGCGCTGGCCGCGCTGGGCATCGGCCTCTTGCTGGCCGCCGCCCTGGCCCCCGTCCTGCGCGGCCTGACCGCGCGCCCCCGGAAAATCGCCGCCCCCGAAACCGGCACCGAAGAGGACCGCCTCGCCCTTTTGCAGGCGCTCAAACGCGAACGGCCCGCGCAATTCGCGGCGCTGCGCCCGACCCTTTACGCGCCGGGCGGCCTGCCGTCCGCGGCACGGCTCAGGGCGATGCTGCGCGGGGAGCCGCGGCCATGACCTTCGGTTTCGCCGATCCGCTGGCACTGCTGTTGCTGCCCCTTCCGCTCCTGGCGCTGCGCCTTCTGCCCCCCGGCGCCGGGATCGGCGCGGCGCTGGTGGTGCCCGACGGGTTGGGCCGGCGGCTCTCCGGGCTGTCGGGACGCGCGGCGGGTCCGCGGCGTGGCCTGTGGCTCGGGGCGCTCGCCTGGTCGCTCTTGGTGGTCGCGCTGGCCGGCCCGCGCCAACTGGTGCCCACGCCCGCGTTGCCGGTCAGCGGGCGCGACCTGGTGCTGGCGCTCGACCTGTCGGGGTCCATGGTGCGCGAGGATTTCGAGCTTGACGGCGAAACCGCCAGCCGCCTCGATACCGTCAAGCGGGTCGCCGCCCGTTTCGTCCGGGGGCGTAAGGGCGACCGGGTCGCGCTGGTCGTCTTCGGCTCCGAGGCCTATGTCGCCGCCGCGCCCAGCTTCGACACCGAGGCGGTCGCGCGCACCATCGAAGGGGCCGAGATCGGCATCTCGGGGCGCGCGACCAATATCGGCGACGCGCTGGGCCTTGCGCTCAAACGGTTGCAGGGTTCCAACGCGGACAGCCGCGTTGTGATCCTGCTGTCCGACGGGGCCAACAACGCGGGCGCGGCCCGGCCCGACGGGGTGGCGGCGCTGGCCGCCGGGATGGGCGTGCGCGTCCACACCATCGCCATGGGGCCCCGGGATTTCACCACCGCCGATCCGGGCGAACCCGGCGCGGTCGACGCCGCCGCGCTGCGCCGCATCGCCGAGATGAGCGGCGGCGAAAGCTTCCGCGTGCGCACCACCGCCGACCTGGAAGCCGTGGCCCAAGCCATCGACCGGCTGGAACCCACGGCGGGCGACGGGCTGGCCGCCGAGATCCACCGCCCCCTCTGGATCTGGCCTGCGATGCTTGGCGGCGCGCTTTGCCTCGTGCTGACGGTGCGGGGGCCGGAATGAGCGGGCTTTCGCTGCTCCGGCCCGAATGGCTTCTGGCGCTGCCGCTGGTGGCGGCGCTCGGGCTGTGGGCCTGGCGCCGCCAGCGCGGCCTTGGCGACTGGATGCGCGCGGCCGATCCGGGCCTTCTCCGGGCGATGCGCGCCATCGGCCGGGTCGACGGGCGCGGCGCGGCCGGGGCCGCCCTGCTGGCGCCGCTGGCCGCCGGGATCGTGGCGCTTGCCCTGACCGGCCCCGCGCTGGACCGCAGCGGGGCCAGCGCCTTTCGCAATCTCGACGGCGCGGTGTTCGTCCTCGACGCCTCGCCCTCGATGGTCGCGGGCCCGGGCTGGCCCGACGCGGTCGCCGCCGCGCGGATCGGGCTGGCCGCGCTGGGCGCGAAACCCGCGGCGCTGGTGGTCTATGCGGGCGACGCCTATCTCGCATCGCCGTTCACGCGCGACACCGCGCAACTGGGTTTGACCGTGTCGGTAATCGAGCCGGGCACCGTCCCCGATCCCGGCACCCGGCCCGCCCGCGCGCTGGCCATGGCCGCCGACCTGCTGGGCCAGGCCGACATCCTGGCCGGAGACGTGGTCCTGATCACCGATGGCGGCGGTGTCGGGCCCGGGGCGATGGCGGCTGCGGGCCGGATCGCAGGGGCCGGCGCCGCGCTGTCGGTGGTGCGGATCGGCAGCGCGCCGGGCGAGGCGCTGGAAACGCTGGCGCGCGCGGGCGGCGGCGCAGTGCACGCGCCCGCCGATCTGGACGCGTTGCGTGCCACGCTGGCCACCGGCGCGGGCGACCGTCTCGCGCGCGAGGAGTACGCGCTGCTCTTTCGCGCCGATCTGGGCCGCTACCTGCTGATCCTCGCGCTTTTCCCGCTCTTGCTGCTCTTCCGCAGGGCCGCGCCATGAGGATCCCGCTGGCCGCCCTTCTGTGTCTCGGCCTCGCCGCGCTGATGGGCGGCCCCGCCCCGTTCGGGCGGCTGGCCCTGGCGCTGGGTCTGCCGGGGCTGGCGGTGCCGCTCTTGCCCGACCCGGCATGGAAGGGTGCGGCGCTGGCCCGCGCCGGGCGGTTCGCCGAGGCGGCCGAGGCGTTCGTACAGGCCGGCCCATCCGCCCACTACAACCGCGGCGTGGCGCTCGCCCGCGATGGCCAGTTCGCCGCCGCGCTTGAGGCCTTCGACATGGCCGCCGCGCTGAACCCCGCCGACCACGCGGCGCGCGCGAATTTCGACCTCGTCGCCGCGGCCTATGGCGGGATGGCGGTCGATCCCGACTCCGTCGCCTGGTGGCGCGGCGACCGCGAGGGACCGCGCCTGTCCGCGCCCACCGGGCAGGGCGGCGGCCGCGCGGCGGGCACCGGCGACGCCGTCACCAATACCGGCGCGAACATGGGCCTGCCGCTCTTGTTCAGCGAGGCCGAGGGCGCGATCCGCAAGGTGTTCGACGACAAGCACGTGCGCGCCAACGCGCGCTGGCTGGAAACGCTCGAGGACGTGCCCGGCGCCTATCTGGGCGCCCGCATCGCCGCCGAACACAAGCGCCGCGCCCAGGCCGGCCTGTCCCCGCCCGCCCCGGAGGACCCGCGATGAAACGGCTCCTCGCGCTTCTTATACTGATCCTCTCCGCGCATCTTGCCGCGGCCCAGACCGACATCGTGACCGAGGGCGAACTGTCGCTGACGGTCACGGTCGAACCGGGCGCGGCCGCGCCATATGTCGGCGAACTGGTGCTGGTGACGATCCACGGCCGCTATACCCGCCACATCGCGCGCGAGTCGCTGGCGCAGCCAGAACTCGACGGCTTCAGCTGGATGCAGCTGGGCTATGACTACTGGTACGACACCACCGTGCGCGGCAAGAAGGTCAAGAATTTCCGCCGCCGTATGGCCCTGTTTCCCCAGCGCGCGGGCAGGCTGACCATCGCGCCCTATATCCACAAGCTGGACCTGATCGATTCCGCGAACCGCTGGTTTCCGCACGAAATCCGCTCCAGCCCCGTGACCATCGAGGTGCTGCCCGCGCCCGCCCCGCCCGACCGCTGGCTGCCGCTCAAGCGTCTGGAAATCTCGGACCAATGGTCGAACGCGCCCGACCAGCTGGCCCCGGGCGCGGGCGTCCTGCGGGTGATCCGCGTCGAGGCGACGGGCATCGCGCCCGAGATGCTGCCGCCGATGCCCGACCTGACCTCGCCCAGCGGCGACATCTTTCCCCACCCGGAAAAGCGGCTGGTGGAACTGTCGCCCGACGGGCCGGTGGCGATTGCCTTCTGGCGCTGGACGATCCGGCCCTCCGGCCCGGTCTCGGCCATCGTCGAGCCGTTCTCGCTCGATTATTACGACACCCTCGCGCGCGTGCCGCGGCGCGTCACGATCTCACCCACGCGGGTGGCCTATGCCGAGGCCGCCCCGGCGGGGGACACCGCCGCCGCACCGCCCGTAGTCGGCAGGCTGCACCGGGGTGCGGTCCTGGGCGGGCTGGGGGCGGGGCTGGTTCTGGGGCTGGGCGGGTTGCTGGCCGGGCGCGCGCTACCGCGCCCGGCCGAGATGGCTGCCCGGCTGCGTCTGCGCGCCGCCCTGCGCCATGGCGCACGGTCGGGCGACCTCGCCGCGCTGCGCCGGGCCGCGGCGGGGCTGGACCGATG
>JBNGDM010000288.1:0-4106 GCA_049975105.1 Rhodovulum sp.
AGGCGTGCTCGAGCGTATGCGTCAGGTCGCCCGTGGCGAGCGAGTTCAGGCCGCGGCCGAGCTGTTCGACCGCGTGCGCCTGGGCCTCCCGCGCGCCTTCGAGCTCGGCGTCGGCCGCTGCCGCGCGCTGCAGCCGTTCGCGCAGGGCATCCAGGCTGCGGGCGATGATGCCGACCTCATCGTTATTATCTGTCATCGGGATTTCGGCATCATAGGCGCCATCCGCGACCTTTTTCATCGCCGCACTCACCCGGTCGAGGGGCAACCCGATCATCCGGCGCAACAGCACGGTCGCGATGCCCAGAAGCACCAGGAACAATACCGCGGCCGCCGACATCAAGGGCGCGGAATTGACGATGAGTTCGGACATCAGCCCTTTCGACGTCCAGACCGTGCCGAATGCGCCGACGGTCTGGCCGTTCCCGTATAGAACGGGCATGCCGACGGTCAGCGTTTTCCGGTCGATCGCGATTTCGCCGGTTTCCAGGGCCCGGCGGGCAAGCTCCGCCATGGCCGTGGATTGTTCCGACGTTGCCGTGCCCGAGCGCAGCAAGCGCTCGCCCTCGGCGTTCCAGACGGCGACCTGGACGAAATGGTCGCCCGCCTGTTCGGTGTAATCGGCAATCACCTGCTCGACGGCGTCGAGCTTGGCGAATTTGAGATGACCGGCGAGGTTCCCCGAATACGAGACCGAGACCTGGGTCATCAGGTCGGCGATATGGTCCTTGACGATCTCGTAGGCGCTACGCGTCGAGGCGGTTAGGACCATCGCGGTAACCAGAATGGCCGTTGCGGCAACGAGGCCCGCGCCCTTGATGAAGACCGAGCCGCTGAGGCGGCTCGACCCGTTCGTTCGATTGGAACCTTGCATCGGTCGTCTCCTGTTGAGGACGGCTTACATGAACGCTTCGCCGTCGACGGCCACGGTCATTGCACCGATCGGCGCGCCGGAGGCGGGATCGGTGATCGTGAACGAGATCTGCGCCTGGTAGCGCTGGCTCGACTCGTCGAACTCGATGTCGCCGAAATGCACGGCGTCGGGGCCCACGCCGAAGGTGTCGGCATGTTTCGCCTCGTCCCCCTGCCAGTAGTCCGAGGTCACGCCGGAGGCCGCAACGTTCAGGCCCTTGGCGTCCATCAGGATGATTTCGGTGATCTGACCGCCGGCGGCTGCCATGTGCTCGCGCAGGAAATCCGCGACCGGGCCGGTGGTGACGGGTTCGATCAGCGAGGCGTCAGAGCTGCCGACCTGGGCGCGCCAGGAGGTGTCGAGACCGTCGATCTTGGCCTGGTCGAAGCTGGCGGTGGTCGCGTTCTGGGCGGTCACGGCCTCGATGATGATCGGGTCGCTGGCCCAGGACCGCACCGAGGAATCGAGATAGGCGGCCATTTCGGCGTCGAAGTCGCCAGCCTGGGCGGTCGACGCCGCGAGGACCATCAGGGCGGTGAGTTTGGCAATCGGGCGGGTCATCTGTTTCCTTTCCGTGATCGTGACAGCGCCGCGGAGGACGGGCGCAGATATCCGAGGGCTACGGCGAATCCCCTACCGATCGCTTAACGGCCAACTGGCGGCGACTGCCGGATGCGGGTGGGGTCGGGGTGCGGGCCGTGGCGCGGTCGTGCTGATTTGGAATTATTCAATATATTGAAACTGCGCAAAAAAACGTTCTGCGCGGAGTCGTGGCAGCGGGCGATTGGGCGCTCTGCCGGGTGGGGGCGGGGAGGACCGATTGGCGAGAGTTTTAGAGAAATCGCCAATCCGGTGGCGAAGGCGGCATCGGCTGAAATGCGTTATTTGGTAGCACCGCGGGCCTTGCACCCGGGCCGCGCGCATGGTCGTCTTGCGGCGCGGGCGCGGGGCCCGCGACACCGGGGCGGGACCGATGGCGCGACGGGCAAGCTGGGTCGAGGCGGCGAACGATCCGGGCAGCGATTTCCCGCTGGAGAACCTGCCCTACGGCGTGGCCGCCGCCCCGGACGGACGACGGTTCTGCGCGGTTGCGATTGGCGACCGGGTGCTGGATGCCGCCACCCTGGAGGCGGAGGGGCTGATCGGGGTGCCGGGCGGCCCGGTCTGCGCGGCGCCGGGCTGGGGCGCGCTGATGGCGCGGGGGCCCGCGGCATGGGCCGCGCTGCGCGCCCGACTGGGCGAGCTGCTGGCCGAGGGGGGCGATCCGGCGCTGAGGCGGCGGTCCGATCTGCGGGCGAAATGTCTGCTGCGGCACAATGAGGTATCGCTTTCGATGCCCTTCGATGTCGCCGAGTTCACCGATTTCTATGCCGGGCGGCACCATGCCGAAGCCGTCGGGTCGATGTTCCGCGGGCCGGAGAGCGCGCTTTTGCCGAATTGGCTGTCGATGCCGGTGGGCTATAACGGGCGGGCCTCGTCGGTGGTGGTGTCGGGCACGGGGGTGCGCCGGCCCTGGGGGCAGGTGAAGCCGGGCGATGGACCGCCGGTGCTGGCGCCCTCGGCCCGGTTCGATTTCGAACTGGAACTTGGGGCGGTGATCGGCGAGCCCTCGGCGGGGCCGGTGACGGTGGCCGAGGCGCGGGGGATGATCTTCGGCTATGTGCTGGTGAACGACTGGTCGGCGCGGGACGTGCAGACCTGGGAATACCAGCCGCTGGGGCCGTTTCAGTCCAAGGCGGCGGCGACGACGGTCTCGCCCTGGATCGTGCCGGCGGCGGCCCTTGCCCCGTTCGCCGCGCCGGCGCCGCGGCGGGCGCGGCCGCTCTTGCCCTACCTGGCGGATGCGGGGGACGATTTTCTGGACCTGGAGTTGGAGGTCACGCTGGCGCCCGGGGACGGGACGCCGACCACCATCGCCCGGACCAATGCGCGGGCGTTGTATTATTCCTTTCCGCAGATGATCGCCCATCACACGGTCTCGGGCTGCCCGATGCGGGTGGGCGACCTGATCGGGTCGGGCACGATCTCGGGGCCGGACCCGGGGACGCAGGGCTGCCTGCTGGAACTGTCCCGCGGCGGGGCGGAGCCGGTGAGGCTGGACAGCGGTGCGGCGCGGTGTTTTCTGGAGGACGGCGACCGGGTGGTTCTGCAGGGATGGGCGCAGGGCGCGGGTTACCGGATCGGATTCGGCGACTGCGCTGGGCGCATCCTGCCGGCGCTGACCGATCCGTTCGCGCGACAGGCATAGGGAGGCAGGCATGGCCAAGGCGTTCGCAAGCCAGGGAGACCTGGCCGAGAAGCAGGCGAGTTTCACCGAGATCGGGCCGGGGCTGTGGGCCTTTACCGCCGAGGGCGACCCGAATTCGGGGGTCATCATCGGCGACGACGCGGTGATGGTGATCGAGGCGCAGGCCACGCCGCGGCTGGCGGAGAAGGTGATCGCCGAGATCCGCCGCGTCACCGACAAGCCGATCACGCACCTGGTGCTGACCCATTACCACGCGGTCCGCGTGCTGGGCGCGTCGGCCTTCGGGGCGGTGCAGGTCATCATGTCGGACACGGCGCGGGCCATGGTGGCCGAGCGCGGACAGGAGGACTGGGACAGCGAGTTCGCGCGCTTTCCGCGCCTGTTCCAGGGGCATGAGGGCATCCCCGGGCTGACCTGGCCGACCACGACCTTCACCGACCGGATGAGCGTCTGGCTGGGCAACCGGCGGGTGGACATCCTGCACCTGGGCCGCGCGCACACGGCGGGCGACGCGGTGGTCTGGGTGCCCGATGCAGAGGTGATGTTCACCGGCGACATCGTGGAATACCACTCTGCCTGCTATTGCGGCGATGGGCATTTCCGCGACTGGGGGCGGACGCTTGACGCGATCGCCGGATTCCGGCCCGCCGCCATCGCGCCGGGGCGGGGCGACGCGCTGATGGGCGAGGCGATGGTGACGCGGGCCATCGACAACACGCGCGATTTCATCGACAGCACCTATCGCCCGGCGGCGCGGGTGGCGGCGCGCGGCGGATCGTTGAAAGAGGCCTGGGAGGCGGTGCGGGCGGAGTGCGACCCGAAATTCGCCGATTACGCGATCTACGAGCATTGCCTGCCGTTCAACGTCGCCCGGGCGTTCGATGAGGCACGCGGGATCGACACGCCGCGCATCTGGACGGCCACGCGCGACCGCGAGATGTGGGATGC
>JBNGDM010000289.1:0-4014 GCA_049975105.1 Rhodovulum sp.
TATACCTAGAACGACTCTAAAGATGCACTGCGCGTGCATCTTGGGGATTCGTACGGGTAACGGCCAGAAGGAGGCCCGCCAAAATGGAACTCGACATTGTCGAGCTGTCCCGGCTCCAGTTCGCCATGACAGCGATGTATCACTTCCTCTTCGTGCCGCTGACGCTTGGTCTTTCGATCATCGTCGCGATCATGGAGACGGTCTATGTGATGACCAACCGCCCGGTGTGGCGCCAGATGACCAAGTTCTGGGCCACGCTGTTCGGGATCAACTTCGTCCTTGGTGTCGCCACGGGCATCACCATGGAATTCCAGTTCGGCATGAACTGGAGCTATTACAGCCATTACGTCGGCGACATCTTCGGGGCGCCGCTGGCGATCGAGGGGCTGATGGCCTTCTTCCTCGAGGCGACCTTCGTCGGGTTGATGTTCTTCGGCTGGGACAAGATGTCGAAGGTCACCCATTGTGTCGTCACCTGGCTGGTGGCGATCGGGTCGAACTTCTCGGCGCTGTGGATCCTGATCGCGAACGGCTGGATGCAGAACCCCGTGGGGGCCCAGTTCAACCCGCTGTCGATGCGGATGGAGATGACGTCGTTCTACGACGTGATGTTCAACCACGTCGCCCAGGCGAAATTCGTGCACACGGTGTCGGCCGGTTACGTGACCGCCTCGGTCTTCGTGCTGGGCGTGTCGGCCTGGTACCTGCTGAAGGGCCGGCACGAGGCGCTGGCGAAACGGTCCATCGCGGTGGCGGCCAGCTTCGGCCTGGCCGCGTCGCTGTCGGTGGTGATCCTGGGCGACGAGTCCGGCTATTCGGCCACGCACACCCAGAAGATGAAGCTCGCCGCGATCGAGGGCATGTGGGAAACCGAAGAGGCGCCCGCACATTTCAACCTGGTCGGCGTCCCCGACATAGAAGAGCGCGAGACGAAATACGCCGTCAAGGTGCCGGTGGTGATGGGCCTTCTGGGCACCCGGTCGCTGACCGAGGAGATGCCGGGGATCAACGACCTGGTGATCGAATCCGAGGAACGCATCCGCGACGGCCTGATCGCCTATGACGCGCTGATGGACATCCGCGCGGCCAAGGGCGAGGCCACCCCCGAGATGGTCACCCGGTTCGAGGAACACAGCGCCGACCTGGGCTTTGCCTTCCTGCTGAAACGCTATGTCGAGGATCCGCGCACCGCGACGGACGAACAGATCGCCATGGCCGCCGAGGACACCGTTCCGGGCGTGCCGCAGCTGTTCTGGGCGTTCCGCATCATGGTCGGCCTGGGCTTTGCCTTCATCGCGGTGATGGTGTTCTTCTTCATCCGGGCGAATTTCTACGGGATGCGGTTCCCGCGCTGGTCGCTGTGGCTGGCGGTCGCCGCGATCCCGACGCCCTGGATCGCCGCCGAGATGGGCTGGTTCGTGGCCGAGTTCGGCCGCCAGCCCTGGACGGTGGACGGCGTGCTGCCCACCGCCCTGTCGGTCAGCAACCTGAGCGTGACGCAGGTCGCGCTGACGCTGGCGGGCTTCGTCGCCTTCTACTCGACGCTGTTCGTGATCGAGATGGGGCTGATGCTGAAATACATCCGCAAGGGGCCGTTCATGGACGTGCCCGAGACCGATGCCTGGAACTGGCGGCATGAAGACCGCCTGTCGGGCCGCGGCGTTGCGCAACAACCGGCGGAGTGAACGCTATGATCCTTCATGAACTCATGGATTTCGAAATCCTGCGGGTGATCTGGTGGCTGCTGCTGGGCGTGCTGCTGATCGGGTTCGCGCTGACCGACGGGTTCGACCTTGGCGTTGGGGCGCTGTTGCCCTTCGTCGCCAAGACCGACGTGGAACGGCGCGTGGCGATCAACACGGTGGGCCCCGTGTGGGAAGGCAACCAGGTGTGGTTCATCCTGGGCGGCGGCGCGATCTTCGCCGCCTGGCCGCCGCTTTACGCGGTCAGCTTCTCGGGCTTCTACCTTGCGATGTTCCTGATCCTCGCCGCGCTGATCCTGCGGCCGGTGGGGTTCAAGTACCGCTCCAAGCGGGACAGCGAAACCTGGCGCACGGCCTGGGACTGGGCGCTGTTCATCGGCGGTTTCGTCCCCGCGCTGGTCTTCGGCGTGGCGGTCGGCAACGTGCTGCAAGGCGTGCCGTTCTACCTGACCGAAGACCTGATGCCGATGTACGAGGGATCGTTCTTCGGGCTGCTGAACCCCTATGCGCTGCTGGCGGGGATCGTGTCGCTTTCGATGCTGGTGATGCACGGGGCGGCCTGGCTGGTGCTCAAGACCGAGGGGCTGGTCGCCGACCGCGCCCGCACCTTCGGCGGCTGGGCGGCGCTGGCCACGATGGCGACCTTCGCGCTGGCCGGTCTGTGGCTGGCCGCCGGGATCGACGGCTATGCCTTCGTGGGCGAGGTTGCGACCGATGGCCCCTCGAACCCGCTGATGAGCGAGGTCGAGAAGGGCGGGTCGTGGATGGCGGCCTATGCCGCGCGTCCCTGGATCGTCATCGCGCCCGCGCTGGGCTTTGCCGGGGCCGCGCTGGCCTGGCTGGGCTTCACCGCGCGCAAAGAGGGCTGGACGATGATCGCGTCGAAACTGTCGATCACGGGCATCATCTCGACCGTGGGGCTGACGATGTTCCCGTTCATCCTGCCCTCCAGCATCGACCCGAACTCGTCGCTGACGGTCTGGGACAGCTCGTCCTCGCATCTGACGCTGTTCGTGATGCTGGTCTCGGCGGTGATCTTCGTGCCGCTGATCCTGCTGTACACCGCCTGGGTCTACAAGGTGCTGTGGGGCAAGGTGACCGCCGACGACGTGCTGGAAAACAGCGACTCGGTCTACTGAGAAAGGAGCCGAAAGATGTGGTATTTCGCCTGGATGCTGGGCCTTCCGCTCGCCGCGCTCTTTGCCGTGGTGAACGCGATGTGGCTTGAGCTGCACGAGGACGCGGCGCTGGAAGACGGCGGCGAGCCCAAGCGCTGAACAATTCGACCGGGCGGGCATCCGTGGTCCCCGCCCGCGTTTCTGGCCCGTGCGCGGCGGTGCGCGCGGGCCTTTTTCGCGTCAGACGCCCAGGTAACGGTCGGCGAGGTCTTGGGTCATGTCGGCCATCGGCCCCGCCCATGCGGTGCGGCCCTTTTCCAGGATCACCGCCCGGTCGGCCACGCGGGCCAGTTCCTTCAGCGACTTGTCGACCACCAGGATCGACAGCCCGGTTTCGGATTTCAGCGCGCGGATCGCGTCCCAGATTTCCCCCCGGATCAAGGGGGCCAGCCCCTCGGTCGCCTCGTCCAGGATCAGAAGCCGCGGGTTGGTCATCAGCGCCCGGCCGATCACCAGCATCTGCTGTTCCCCCCCCGAAAGCGAGCCTGCATCCTGCCCGGCGCGTTCGGCCAGCCGCGGGAACAGCGCATGCACGCGGGGCAGGTCCCAGGCACCCGGGCGGGCGGCGGCGATCAGGTTTTCCGTGACGGTCAGGCCGCGAAAGGCACGCCGCCCCTCGGGCACCAGGCCCAGGCCAAGGCGTGCGGCACGGTGGGCGGGCATTCCGTCCAGCGTTTGGCCGGCAAAGCGGATGGCGCCCGCGCGATGCGGGATCAGCCGGGTCAGCGCGCGAATGGTGGTCGTCTTGCCCATGCCGTTCCGGCCCATCAGCGCCACGACCTCGCCCTCGGCCATGTCCAGATCGACACCGAACAGCGCCTGCGAATGGCCGTAAAAGGCGGTGACGCCGCGCATTTCCAACAGCGGCGTCATTCCAGCATTTCCTCGCCCAGATAGGCGCGCTGCACCTCGGCGTCGGCGCGGATCTCGGCCACGGTTCCGCTGGCGATCACCCGGCCCGAGACCAGCACGCTGACCCTGTCGGCCAGCGCGAACACGGCATCCATGTCATGTTCCACCAGCAGGATCGGCGCCTGGTGGCGCAGATCGTCCAGAAGCGCCGTCATCTCGCGCGCGCCGTCCGGGCCCATCCCCGCCATCGGTTCGTCCAGCACGAAGGCACGGGGGGAAAG
>JBNGDM010000290.1:0-4001 GCA_049975105.1 Rhodovulum sp.
GTCAGGCGCTTGCGGAAATAGGACATGCTGACATCGTTGGCGAAATCGTAGTTTGCCAGAAGTCCCTCGATCCGCGCGGCGTGGATCTTGGGCGCGAAGAGTTCGGTCAGCGAGGACGCCACCGCCTCCAGCAGGGTCTTGTCGCGGACGAAGCGGACATAGGCGTCGACGGCGAATTTCGTCGCCGGAAGGATGCCCTCTTCGGAGGCCACGTAGTCGGGGTCGAGCCCCACGGCTTCTGCCAGTTTCAGCCAGCGCGCGATGCCGCCCTCGTTCTCGGCGGTGCCGTCGTGATCCTCGATCCGCGAGCGCCAGGCGCGGCGCAGTTTCGGGTCCTCGACCCGGCTCATGAAGGCCGCGTCCTTCATCGGGATGCGCGACTGGTAGTAATAACGGTTGATGACCCAGGCGCGCACCTGGTCCGGCGTGCAGCGCCCGCCATGCAGCAGGTGGTGGAACGGGTGCTTGTCGTGATAGCGCTCTTCGCCGATCCGGCGCAGCCGGGCCTCGAACTCCTCCCGCGTCTGGGTCATGGGGACACCTCCATTCCGTCCTGTCCGATGATCCACCCGGCGGCCTCGGCCTCGGCGCGTTCGGCCGATCCGGGGTCCAGCACCGGGTTGGTGTTGTTCATGTGCACGAAAACCTTCCTGGCCACGTCCAGATCGGCGAACCCGGCGATCGACCCGTCCGGCCCGCTCATCGAGATATGGCCCATCCGCTTGCCGGTCTTGGCGCCCAGCCCCGCGCGCACCATCTCGTCGTCGCGCCACAGCGTGCCGTCGAAAAACACCAGCGGCGCGCCCCGCAGCCGCGCGCGCAACGCGTCGTTCAGCGTGGCACAGCCGGGGATATACAGCGCCTCGCCGCCGCCCCCCTGCAGGTGTACGCCCACGGTCTGTTCCCCCACCAGGTCCGTCTCGACCGTCTCGCCCTCCAGGTAGAGCGGCACCTTGCCCGGCACGGCGAACAACTCCGCCTTCAGCCCGGGCGCCAGCTCGAAGGGCTGGCCCAGCGCCACCGTCTCGCGCGCCACCACGCTTTCGTTCAGCGCGGCGAAGATCGGGTTGGCGGCCAGAACCTCGTGGATGCCCGCCGTCGCGAACAGCGTGAACGCCTGCATCTCGCGCAGCGTCAACAGCCCCGCGACATGGTCGATATCGCCATTGGTCACCAGAACCGAGGCCAACGGCACCTCGCGCAGCCCCGTGGGGTGCAGCGCGGCGCAGGCGGCCAGTTGCTGGCGAATGTCGGGCGAGGCGTTCAGGATCGCCCAGTCGCGCCCGTTGGCGGTCACCGCGAGCGACGACTGGGTCTGCGGGGGGATCGTTCCGGCACGGGCCATGTCGCACTGCGCACAGCCGCAATTCCATTGGGGCAACCCGCCGCCGGCGGCCGCCCCGAGGATGTGCGCGCGGAATCCCACTCTGGCCTCCGCGCGCCGGCGATCAGAACAGGACGCCGTGATCGTCGCTGTCGGGGCCGTACATGTTGATTTCCATGCCGCACTCGATTTCGCGGACGATCGGTTTCTTCCAAGCCATGGTGTTCTCTCCCTTAAGGTTCCCGTAAGATGGACAGAGGATCGCCATCGCGCCCCCTCCCGTCAAAAGAATTGTTCTAAGAAATTTTAAAAGGCAATCGCGACCAAAGGCTTAGTTTTCGTCCTCGGCAAGGGGGTCCAGCACGAAACCGCGGTTGCGCAGGGTGCGCAGCTCGAATCCATAGGCCCGCGTGGGCGCCAGCTTGCGCCGCAGATAGCCGATATAGACGTCGACCACGTTTTCCGAACTGGTCCCCTCCCGCGCCCAAAGCCGCTCGAACAGCTCGGCGCGCGACATCACCTCGCCGCGATGGGTCCACAGCGTCTCGAACAGGGCGAATTCGCGCTCGGTCAGGGTCACGTGGCCCGCGGCCCCGTGCACCGTCCGCGTCGCGGGCTCCAGCCGCAGGGCAGGGGCGGCGCGTTTCGCCCGGCGCTCCTGCACCTTCAGCCGTGTGACCAGCTCGTCAAAGGCAAAGGGCTTGGCGATGTAATCGTCCGCGCCGGCATCCAGGCCCCCGGCACGATCCTCCACCTCGCTCAGCGCGCTCAGCATCAGGATCGGCGTGCGGTCGCCCTCGGCGCGCAGGTCCCGCACCAGGTCGATGCCGCTTTCCGGGCCGATCATCACGTCGACGATCGCCGCGCTGAAGCCCCCCTCGCCGAACCGCGCGCGGGCCTCGTCCACCCGGTGCGCGCAAACCGTGCCGTACCCGTGCAGCGCCAGCCCCCGCGCCAGCGCCGCGGTGATCTCGGGGTCGTCGTCGACGATCAGGATGCGGTTCTCGCTCTCGGTCATCATCCCTCTTCGGCCAGCGGCAGGCGCAGCGTCACCATCGCGCCCGGGCCCGCGCCGATCCGCGCTTGCTCGGGCACCGGGCTTTCCATCGCGATCCGCCCGCCCATCTGTTCCACCAGCCAGCGCGCCAGGGCAAGCCCGATCCCGAACCCCTCGGGGCGCGGGCCGTCCGCGCCGCGGTGAAACCGGGTGAACACCCGCTCCAGTTCGTCCTCGGGCACGCCGGGGCCGGCGTCGATCACCCGCACGATGCCCATCCCCCCCTCGGCCGCCACTCGGATCGCCAGCGCACCGCCTGCCCGCCCATGGCGCACCGCGTTCTCGATCAGCCCGGCGACCAGCTGGCGCAGCCAGTCCGCATCGCCCCGCACGCTCACGCCGGGCCGGGCCGCGACCTCGACCGACATGCCCGCGCTGTCGATCTTGGGGCGCGTGTCGGCCACCGCCTCGGCCACCGCGCGGGCCAGGTCCACCGGTTCCGCGGCCAGCTCGATCCGCCCGCTTTCCGACCGCGCCACCCGCAGCAGGTCGTCGATCCGCCGCTGCAACCGCTGCGCCCGCGCCCGGATCGTCGCGAATCCCTCGCGCGGTTCGCCCGCGCCCTTGGCGCCCAGTTCCGATTCCAGCAGGATCACCGTCAGCGGCGTGCGCAGCTCGTGCCCGATATCGGCAAAGAACCGGCGCCGGTCCTCGTCGGTGCGTTCCAGCGCGGCGTTGGCGGCGCGCAATTCCTCGGTGCGCGCGGCGATGGTCTCGTTCAGCGCCGCCCATTCGCGTTCGACGGCGGCGCGGCGGCTGGCCAGCGCGCGGGCCGCGCGGTTGGTTTCCGCGAACAGCCGCCCGATCTCGTCTTCGCGGTCCTCGGGCAGGGCCACGTCGAATTCCTCGCGCCCGATCCGCTGGGCGGCCTGGCGCGCCAGGTCCAGCCGCGCCAGTTGCGGGCGCACGAGGCCCAGGTAAAACGCCCCGAACATCGCCGCCACCAGCCCCGCCAGCCCCAGCGCCATCAGCGTCAGCCGCCGCCGCAACTCGCCGATGCCCGAAAGGATCGCGTCGCGGATCCGCATCTCGTCGGCCACCGCGGAATTCAGCAGCGGGTCCACCGTCTGCGAGAACCCCGCCAGATAGGCCTGCGCCCGGTCCTTGCCCGTGGTTTCCGCCATCAGCCCGTCATGGGCCGCGGTGAACAGCGCCTCCATCCGGGCAATCGCGATGCTTTGCGTGGCGCGGCGCGATTGCTCGTCCAGCCCCTGCGCGCGCGCCTCCTCCACCGCGCCCTCCAGGTCGCGGCGCATCAACGCAAAGGTGCCCCGCAGCCCGCGCGTCGCAGGTTCCAGCCGCGCGGCGCGGTCCTCGGGCGACAACCCCACCTGGATCGCCTCGGCCGCCACCACGATAAAGGCCGAGATCTGCGTCGACAGCACCGAATAGCGCGCGATCCGCCGTTCCGCGTTCAGCGAATCCTCCAGCCGGTCCGACACCTGCGCCATGCCATGCAGGGTCAGCGCGCCCGACAGGATCGCGACGCACCCGATCAGCCCCGCCCCTGCCCAAGTCTAAGCGGCAAACCGGCCCGGGGCTGCAAGACCAAAGGCGGCCTTGACAGCATTGCGCGACGCAGCGGCGGGGCGGGGGCCGGGGGCGCGGGGGCGTCAGCCC
>JBNGDM010000291.1:0-3944 GCA_049975105.1 Rhodovulum sp.
CTCGCCGACAGCGCCCGGTCCGGCGCGCAGGCCGCCTGGGCCGCGACCGGCGGCAGTGTTGCGGGCGCGGGCCTGCCCGCCCCGGCAAATGACGGCCCGCCCGCCTGGGCGCGGCGGATGAAGCGCCAGCAATCCCTCCATCACGGCGTCAGCACCGCGGCCCACGTGATCCGCTCCGGCGATCACGGCGGCGGCGGGACGGCCGTCAGCCTCTCCGAAAGGTCCTGACATGTTCCGACGACCGAGCGTCCGCTACGCCACCACCCCGGACCCCGTCACCCCCTACCAGAAGGCCGCGCAGGCCTGGGACGAGCGCATCGGATCGGCCCGCGTGCAGGCCCGCAACTGGCGGCTGATGGCCATGGGCTGCCTCGCGCTCTCGGTGGGGCTGTCGGCCGCCCTGGTCTGGCACTCGGCGCGCGGCACCGTTGTGCCCTATGTCGTCGAGGTCGACAACCTCGGGGCCGCTCAGGCCGTCGCCCCGGCCCTGGCCGAGTATCGCCCGACCGATCCGCAGATCGCCTGGCACCTCGCCCGCTTCGTCGAGCATGTCCGGCAGGTGCCGGCCGACCCGATCGTGCTGCGCCAGAGCTGGCTGCGCGCCTACGACTTCGCCACGGATCGCGGGGCCATCGCCCTCAATGATTACGCCCGGGTGAACGACCCCTTCGCCCGCGTCGGCGACATGCAGGTCGCGGTCGAGATCTCCAGCGTCATCCGCGCCTCCGACACGAGCTTCCGCGTCGCCTGGGTCGAGCGCCGCTACGAGAACGGCCAGCTCGCCGCCACCGAACGCTGGACCGCGATCCTGACCGTCGTGATCCAGCCCCCGCGCGAGGCCGAGCGCCTGCGCGCCAACCCTCTGGGCGTCTATGTCCACGCCATCAACTGGTCGCGGGAGAACGCGTCATGAAAGCCCCGATGCCCATCCTGCTGCTTGCCGCCACCGCGCTGACCGCCTGCGCGCGCGCAAACCTGCCCGAGATCGCCTATGACGACCGCGTGCCCGCGCTGGCGCCGCCCCCGGCGCCCGCCATGGACCGGCCCCCGCGCCCCGTCCACACGCCGCCCGCCTGGACGCCGGCACGGGGCGGCGACCCCGATGCCGCGACGACCGAGGCGCGCATCCTCGCCGCCAATGCCGCCGCCCGTGTCGAGCCCCGGCGCGAGGGCTACTACAACGCGCTGCAGGTCTTCCCCTGGTCCGAGGGCGCGCTCTACCAGGTCCACGCCGCGCCCGGGCAGATCACCAGCCTCGCGCTCGAACCCGGCGAGCGGCTGACCGGCCCCGGCCCGATCGCCGCGGGCGACACCGCGCGCTGGATCATCGGCGATACCACCAGCGGCGCAGGCCGCACCGCCCGGGTCCACATCCTCGTCAAGCCGACGCGCCCCGACATTGCCACCAACCTCGTCGTCAACACCGACCGGCGCAGCTATCACATCGAGCTCCGCGCCAGCGACGAGGTCTGGATGCCCGCGGTCGCCTGGGCCTATCCCGAGGCACCGGCGTTGCGGCGGGCGCAGACATCAAGCCGCCCGACCATTCCGCCCGAGCCCGATCGGCGCTATCGCTACGCGATCGCGGGCGACGCGCCGCCCTGGCGGCCGGTCTCGGCCTTCGACGATGGCCGCCGGGTCTATATCGTCTTCCCGCCCGGGATCGCGCAGGGCGAGATGCCGCCGCTCTTAGTGATCGGCCCCGATGGCGGCCCCGAGATCGCCAACACCCGCGTCCATGGCAATGTGCTGATCGTCGACCGGCTCTTCGCCGCCGCCGAACTGCGCCTCGGGTCAGGGCGGCAGGAAGTGGTGCGGATCGTGCGCAGCGACGGCCGACCGCCCGCGCCGCGCCATGCCCGGAACCCCGAGGAACAGCGCCGATGACCACAACCGATCCCGACCGCCCGCAGACCGAGGCCGAGATCGCCGAGACCCTGCGCCTGCGCCCGGACCCGCCCCGCGTCATGCGCCTGTCGCGCAAGGCCATCGCGCTCGCCACCACCGTCGGAGGGCTGGGGCTCGGTGCCATCCTCACCGTCGCCCTGCAGGATCGGCGCGGGGCGGAAGACCCGACCGAGCTCTTCTCCACCGACCGCGTCCAGGCGGCCGAGGGTCTCACGCAGCTGCCCGGCTCCTATGCCGATATCCCGCGCCTCGGCCCGCCGCTACCCGGCTATCTCGGCCGCCCGACCGTCGCCGCACAGGAGCGCGGTGTGGCCGTGCCCGCCGGTCCCGTCGTCGCGGGCCCGGCCCGGCCCCGATGGACCCGGATGAACAACGCCGCCTGCAGGAGATCGAGGCCGCCCGCCTCAGCGCGCTCTTCGCCGAGACCCAAACCGTCCCGCGCGGTGGCGCGCCCGCCGCCGCGCCAACCCCCGCGCCGGGGATGTTCCCGACGCTCTCTGCGGGTGCCGGCACCCCCGATGGGGTGGCCGAGCGCGAAGCCTTCCTGACCCGCCCGACCGGTCGCGACCCGGTCAGCGCCGAGCGGCTTGCTCCGCTGCCGAGCCCCTACATCCTGCAGGCAGGCAGCGTGATCCCGGCCGCGCTGATCACCGGTTTGCGCTCCGATCTTCCCGGCCGGATCGCGGCCCAGGTCACCGCGCCGGTCTATGACAGCCCCTCGGGCCGCTACCTGCTGATTCCGCAGGGAACGCGGCTCCTCGGCGAATACGACAGCCGCGTCGCCGCCGGGCAGACCCGACTCCTCCTGGTCTGGACCCGGCTGATCCTGCCCGACGGCCGCGCGATCCCCCTGGCCCGCGAACCCGGCACCGATGCCGCGGGCGCCGCAGGCCTCGAGGACCGCGTCGACACCCACTGGCGCCGCATCCTGCTGGCCGCCGGGCTCGCTACCCTCCTGAACCTCGGCCTCGAACAGGACAGCGACGGCGAGGACGACATTGCCCGCGCCATCCGCGAGGCCGGCCAGGACACCATCGGCCGCACCGGCGACGAGATCGTTCGCCGCCAGCTCGCCGTCCCCCCGACCCTGACCATCCGCCCGGGCTTCCCTGTCCGCGTCATGGTCACCCGCGACCTGATCCTCGAGCCGCTCGGAGAAGTGCGATGACCAAGCTGAAACTCGGCGTCCTCCCCGACGACAAGCCCGTCAAGCTCACCGTCGAGCTGCCCGCCGACGTCCACCGCGACCTCTGCGACTATGCCACGGTTCTCGGCCAGCAGACCGGTCAGGACCTCGAACCCGCCCGCCTCGTGGCCCCCATGCTCGCCCGGTTCATGGCGACGGACAGGGTATTTGCGAAGATGCGCAGGGGAGGCAGCGCCAAGCCAATGGCAAGGCCGGTCCGTTCGGTTGAGTGAGTGGCTCCACAGACGTTTCCGCTCGGAGGAACCCGGGGACGGGAGACGCCGTCAGGAGATTTGGTCAGCGCACGTCGAGGAAATCGTCGACGAACTCGGAAACAGGCGTAGCACCCGTCAACAGCAGGTGATCGCGTGCCCTCGTGCAGGCCACATAGAGCAGGTGCCTTTCGGTGTTGTAGACTTCCTCGAGGTCGGCATCGTCTGCAACTGCCTCGAGCCGCTCGGATTGCGGTATCACCTCATCGTCACAGGCCATGACCACCACCGACCGGAACTCCAAGCCCTTGGCGAAGTGCATCGTGCTGATGGCCACTGCGCCGTCTTCCACTTCGACCTTCTCGCTCAGCTCGACAACGCGCACGCCTGCAGCTTTCGCGGCGGCACGTGCACGTTTGAGTTCCGCGTCCGAGCGCACGAAGATGCCAATTTCGCGAGGCGCACAACCCTCCTTCAGTCGATCCGAGATCCAGCCAGCAACCGCGCGGCATTCGTGATCGACATCGCTGCACGCCATGACCATTGGAGGAGGTCCGTCGAACATGGACACCGTGCCACGTCGTCCTTCTGTGTTTCCGTCCACATCCGAAACGGTTGACGGTGTCTGACGTCAGCGC
>JBNGDM010000292.1:0-3926 GCA_049975105.1 Rhodovulum sp.
TGATGAGGATGACGTTTTGCATCGCGGACGGCCCCGGGCTTGGTCTGGCGGTCTACCTAAGCCCAACGGGCCGCCCCCGCAACCCCCGCCGTCAGGCGGTGGCGGTTGCCGTTTTCTTGCGGCTGCTTTCGCGCGCGCCGCGGCGCCAGCCCATGGCGGCGGCCAGGATGAAGGACAGGATGGCGATGCCGCCCCAGATGTTCATCGCGGTCATGCCGGGCTGGATCACGCCCTTGTCGACCAGGATGTAACCCAGAAGGCCGAAGATCACCACGATCAGCACCAGCCCCATCAGGCCGATCGAGCGCAGCGTGCCGAACACGTAGATCAGGAACGCGATGGCCAGCATCGCGCCCAGCCCGATGACCAGTGCTTTCTGGTCGGTCTCGTAATTGGCCTGGGCCCAGGTGATGTAGTTGTATTGGGTCGGGTTGTAGGCGGCGGCCAGCAGAATCGCGGCAAACACCCAGCGCAGCAGGAATCCGGACATGTCTCGTCCTCCGTGGTTATATTTAAGGTGCCGACTCGCGGCAGAGTCTAACTCTGGATAGACCGGCTGCGGCGAAAATTGGGCTGCCTCATCGTCGCAGGGCGGGGCGTCGCAGGGCGTGCGCCCGCGCCCCTGCGGATCATTCGTCCACGTCGTCCACATCCGCCTGGCCGGACAGCCGGCGGCGGACGATGCTCCAGGACAGGCCGACGCCCAGGACCAGCGACAACGCCGCGATCCCGATCCAGGTGTTCAGCCCGGGATCGTTCAGGCTTAGAAACCCGCGGTCGACCAGCACCCAGACCAGCGCCCCGACCAGAGCGGCCACCAGCAACATGCCGAACGCCCCGATCGAGCGCAGCGTGGCGCGCAGGTAGATGACATAGCCGGTCAGCAGCAACAGCCCCGCCAGCACCACCATCGGCATGTCCTGCGACCAGGCGCGCCCGGCCCAGCCGACGAAATTCCACGGCGTGGGGTTGTAGGTCACGGCCAGCAAGACGAAAGCGATCAGGCAGCGCAGCAGCAATCCGAGCATCTGGGAAGTCCTTGTTCCGGGGCGAGTCGGCCCGCACTTTACCCGCGCCCGGCCGGGCTTGCGGCGAAAATTGCCTTGCCGCGTCGTCGCAGTCCGATATACCGACGCGGGTTTGCAATCACCATCGTGGAGAGCCTGCCATGGCCAATGTCGTCGTCGTCGGCGCCCAATGGGGCGACGAGGGGAAAGGCAAGATCGTCGACTGGCTGTCGGAACGTGCCGACGTCGTCGCGCGGTTTCAGGGCGGCCATAACGCGGGCCACACCCTGGTGATCGAAGGCGTCACCTACAAGCTGCACGCGCTGCCCTCGGGCGTGGTGCGCGGCGGCAAGCTGTCGGTGATCGGCAACGGCGTGGTGCTGGACCCCTGGCACCTGCTGAAGGAAATCGAGACGGTGCGTGGCCAGGGGGTCGAGATCACGCCCGATACCCTGATGATCGCCGAGAACACGCCGCTGATCCTGCCCTTCCACGGCGAGTTGGACCGCGCCCGCGAGGGCCAGAACACGGTGGCCAAGATCGGCACCACCGGCCGCGGCATTGGCCCCTGTTACGAGGACAAGGTCGGCCGCCGGGTAATCCGCGTCGCGGATCTGGCCGACGACGCCACGCTGGAACTGCGCGTCGACCGGGCGCTGGTCCATCACAATGCGCTGCGCGCGGGGCTCGGCCTGGCCGAGATCGACCGCGACGCGCTCATCGCCGATCTGCGCGCCATCGCGCCCGACCTGCTGCAATATGCCGCCCCCGTCTGGAAGGTGATGAACGAGGCCCGCCGCGCGGGCAAGCGCATCCTGTTCGAGGGGGCGCAGGGCGCGCTCCTGGATATCGACTTTGGCACCTACCCTTATGTCACCTCTTCGAACACCATCGCGGGCCAGGCCGCGACCGGCACCGGCATCGGCCCGGGCGCGGTCGATTTCGTGCTGGGCATCGTCAAGGCCTACACGACGCGGGTGGGCGAGGGGCCGTTCCCGACCGAGCTGGACGATGCCGACGGCCAGCGGCTGGGCGAGCGGGGCCATGAATTCGGCACCACCACGGGGCGCAAGCGGCGCTGTGGCTGGTTCGACGCGGTTCTGGTGCGCCAGACCTGCGTCACCTCGGGCGTGTCGGGCATCGCCCTGACCAAGCTGGACGTGCTGGACGGGTTCGAGACACTGAAAATCTGCACCGGCTATGACCTCGACGGCGTGCGGCTCGACTACCTGCCCACCGCCGCCGACCAGCAGGCGCGCTGTGTGCCGGTCTACGAGGAACTGCCCGGCTGGACGGAATCGACCGAAGGCGCCCGCAGCTGGGCCGACCTGCCCGCCAACGCGATCAAGTATGTCCGCCGGGTGGAAGAGTTGATCCAGTGCCCGGTCGCGCTACTGTCCACCTCGCCCGAACGCGACGACACCATCCTTGTAACGGATCCCTTCGCAGACTGATGCAACTGTCCTGGAAAGCCCGCCGCCGCTGGTCGCTCGTCATCCTTCTGATCGGGCTGCCCGCCTATATCGTGGTCGCGATCAGCGTGGTGAACCTGTTCGACCGGCCGCCCTTCTGGGTGGAACTTCTGGTCTATGTCGTGCTGGGCATCGTCTGGGCGCTGCCGTTCCGTTTCGTGTTCCGGGGGATCGGCCAGCCCGACCCGGACGCCACGCCACAGCCCCCCGCCAAGGACGACGCGCGGAAAGGCTGACGCCTCGGGGCCCGCGCCGCGCGGGCGTCAGGCGTGGCGGCGCTCGGCCTCGGGCGCGTCGCCGCCGGTCTCGACCGTGGTCAGCACGAAATCGCCGCGCTTGACCTTCTTGAACGTGCCGATCCGCAGCAGCCCGCCAAAGGCGCGCAGCACCTCCTCGCGCGCGGTGCCGGGGCCCAGATGCTCCATCGCCAGGCGCAGCACCTGCGGGCGCGAGAAATGCGCCTGTCCCTGCACGGTCTGCAGATAGGCGGCGGCGGTCTCCAGCACACCGGCGATCCCGGCCGGGTCACGCGCGGCGACGAAATCGGCGAACCCGGACTCGGCGGCGCCGATGGTTTCCTGCGCGGCCGCCTCGCCCTGGTCGGCCTCGGGGCTGACGCGCCGCGGGCGGATCGCCTCGCGCGCGGTGTCGGGTTCGGGGCGCTCTGCGTCGACACGCTGTTCCGAGACCAGCATCAGCGGGGCCAGCCGCCCGCCCTTGTCCGGGCGGCCGGTGGTCCCCCTCTCGCGGTTGCCGCGCACGACCTTGGCCAGCACCTGGCGGTAGGGCCGTCGGGCGCGCTCGTCCTCGGCGTTGCCCTGGGCCGTGCCGCCCTTGCGGTCGGCGAAGGTCGCCGCGACCGCGGCCTTGAGATGCGCGATCGAGGCGCGGCGCCGTTTCTGCTCGGCGCCGTCCAGCTTGGTGTTGGTCTCGTCCCATAGCCGTTGCAGCGCGGTTTCCACCCGCTCGGGGTCGGGCGTCGGGACCGGCGCGGGCGCGGTGCCGGAGGCGGGTTGCTCCGTCGGGGCCTCGGCGTCCGTCTCTTCGGGCGACATGTCTTCGGCGGCGGTCTCTTCGGGCGCGGCTTCGGCGGTCTCGGTTTCGGGGTCTGCCTCGACCGCTTCGGCCCGGAGGGGGTCGGGCATCGCCGTCGCGGCCGGTTCGGCCTCGGCGCTGTCTTCGTCGGCGTCGGTCGGGGCGGTTTCGGGCGCGGGCGTGGCGGGGGTGTCGAACTCGGCGCGCACCGCGGCCAGCTCGGCCTGCAACTCGGCCTCCAGCGCGTCGGGCAGGCGGGCCTCGTCTTCGGGTATCTCGTCTTCGGGCATCTCGGTGGTGGTGGCGGGCGCGGGGCGCGGGGTGTCGGGCTTGGCGGCGCGGGCCGGGTCGACCTCCGGCCAATGCGCTGCCAGATCGTCGCGCTTGAGTTTCAGGACACGGGCGCGCGCCC
>JBNGDM010000293.1:0-3913 GCA_049975105.1 Rhodovulum sp.
GCCCTGGCCCGGGCGACCAGCCCGGGCCGCGCCCGACCCTCCCCCCGGGAGGGCGCCTTGGCGAGGTCGCCCGCCGCACAACCGTCCTCCGGGGCTTTCGGGATAAACCGCTGACCACGGGCCGTCCCAAAGCGCCCCCCCAGGGTCGGGCGCGGCCCTTTCCGCCAAGCCGTCAGACGCCAATGGTAGGTGGCAGCAAAGCGTCGCTCGGGAGCACGGGCTGGCCGGATTTCGGGAAAAGGTCGCGCAGGACAGAGGAAAGCCCCGTCAACCGGTCCGCCAGGGCGGCGTCCCCCAACAGCATGTAGCCCCCGCCGATCACCGCGCCCCACATTTTCCAATCGCCAAGGCTCTTGCCCGCCTGTTCCCAGAACGCCTTGGAAAACGTCCCGCTCAGCGTTTTGGCCCGAACCTGTTCCAATTCGATTTCCAACTCGGCAATCCGGGCGTGAAGTTGAACGATTTCGCCTTCCAAAGCCTCGTTCGTTTCCCCGACCTTTGCATCCCGGACGGTCGATGCGATCCGTCTCAGGATCGGCGGAAGCTGGGTCAGCGGTTCGAATTCTTCGGGCAGGCAATTCGCATTGGCCTCGTGCATGAATCCATGAATCGCGTCGTCGATCAGATCGGCCAATCCTGCGGCGGTAATTTCGGTGGCCCCGGCTTTCTGGATCAACCGTTCGACCTGGCGCCGCACGATGTCGCGGTCTGGGGGCTTGACGGCGGCCTCCTTGCGATACTGCTCGATGATATCGGCAATATACCATGCGCCCTTTTTCCACTCGTCGTCCGGGATCAGCGCGATACGCTCCTGAAGTTTCCAGTCCAGCGGGCGGCCGACCAGCATCCCCTCATACCACTCGCGCCAGAAGCGCCATGTGCCGGGTGCGGAGTCCCAGAATTCGCGCAGCAGATCGAGGCCCTTTTGCAGCCCCTCGGGCATCGGGTCGGTCGGCCAAAGCGCGGCGCGAAAGACCGCTTCCGCCTCAGTATCATCCAGTGTCGTCGCATCCTCCGAGGCGGCGGAGAAGGCGGCGGATTCGGCGGAGCGGGCGGAGAGGGCGGCGTAGAAGGCGGCGGAGCGAGCGGCGGAGCGGGCGGCGGAGCGGGCGGAGAGGACGGCAGAGCGGACGGCGGAGTCGGCGGAGAGGGAGGCGGAGTCGGCGGAGAGGGCGGCGGATTCGGCGGAGCGCGCGGCGGAACGGGCGGCCTGCTCGATTTCATCCCTGACTTCGGGCGTTGGACATGTGCCCGCAACCCCCGAAGTCAGAATCGCCCTCAGTGACGGCAAAGCAATGTCGCCCAACGTAGCGTCATCGTTCCGCCCGAACCCCGGCAGCGCCCGCAACGCGCACCGCGCCGCGAATGCCACCTGCACCTCGCGCGGCTTGTCCTTCAGCCACGCCTTGGCGCTATCGTAATCCGTGATCTTGCCCATCGGCCCCTCGCACCCCCGCCGTGCCCACTCTGGCCGCCCGCCCGGCCCCGATCAAGCGCGGCAATCTGGCCCGTTCCGCCCGGACGTTAACACTTCGCCTGCCCCGGCGGGGCGCATACCGGAGTCATATGGGAGTCATATGCGAGTCATATGGAATTCATACGCGCCGATCCGCGCCCCTCGGCCCCCGTTAACGCAGCGTGCGGCGGCCCTCTCGTTCCGCTTGCTTTCGCACGGATTCCGCCGCATATCCCGCCCATGACCGAGCTCAAGTTCATCCGCAACTTCTCCATCGTGGCCCATATCGACCACGGCAAATCCACCCTTGCCGACCGGCTGATCCAGCTGACCGGCACCGTCGCCGAACGCGACATGAAGGCACAGTTGCTGGACGCGATGGATATCGAGCGCGAGCGGGGCATCACGATCAAGGCCAACACGGTCCGCATCGAATACCCCGCGCAGGACGGAAATACCTATGTTCTCAACCTCATAGACACGCCCGGCCATGTCGACTTCGCCTACGAGGTGTCGCGGTCGATGCGCGCGGTCGAGGGCTCGCTTCTGGTCGTCGATGCCACCCAGGGCGTCGAGGCGCAGACGCTGGCCAACGTCTACACCGCCATCGACGCTGACCACGAGATCGTGCCGGTGCTGAACAAGATCGACCTTCCGGCCGCCGATTGCGACCGCGTGGCCGAGCAGATCGAGGACGTGATCGGAATCGACGCCACCGACGCCATCCAGATCAGCGCGAAGACCGGCCTCGGCATCCCCGACGTGCTGGAAGCCATCGTCCACCGCCTGCCGCCCCCCCACGAAGGCGATCGTAGCAAACCCCTCAAGGCCTTGTTGGTCGACAGCTATTACGACCCGTATCTTGGGGTTGTCGTCCTTGTCCGCATCATCGACGGGGTGCTGAAAAAGGGCGACCGCATCCGCATGATGAAGACGGGCGGCACCTACCAGGTCGACAAGATCGGCGTTTTCCGCCCCGCCATGCAGGACATCGCGGAACTGGGCCCGGGCGAGATCGGGTTCCTGACCGCCTCGATCAAGCAGGTCCGCGACACCCGGGTGGGCGACACCATCACCACCGAGAAGAAGGGCGTCGAGACTCCGCTGCCGGGCTTCAAGCCCAGTCAACCCGTTGTGTTCTGTGGCCTTTTCCCCGTCGACACCAACGATTTCGAGGACCTGCGCGACGCCATCGAGAAACTGGCGCTGAACGATGCCTCCTTCACCTACGAGATGGAAACCTCTGCCGCGCTCGGCTTCGGCTTTCGCTGCGGGTTCCTGGGCCTTCTCCACCTCGAGGTGATCCGCGACCGGCTGGAACGCGAATACGGCATCGACCTGATCACCACCGCGCCCAGCGTGATCTACAAGGTCTACATGCGCGACGGCGAGGTGATCGAACTGCACAACCCCGCCGACATGCCCGACCTGACCCATGTCGACCATATCGAGGAACCGCGGATCAAGGCGACGATCCTGGTGCCGGACGACTACCTTGGCGACGTGCTGAAACTTTGCCAGGACCGGCGGGGCGAACAGCTCGACCTGACCTATGCCGGGTCGCGCGCCATGGTGGTCTACGACCTGCCGCTGAACGAGGTGGTGTTCGATTTCTACGACCGCCTGAAATCGGTGACCAAGGGCTATGCCAGCTTCGATTACCAGATGATCGGGTACCGGCAGGATTACCTGGTGAAAATGCAGATCCTGGTGAACGACGAACCCGTCGACGCGCTGTCGACCATGGTGCATCGCGACCGGGCGGAAATGCGGGGCCGGGCGATGTGCGAAAAGCTGAAGGAACTGATCCCCCGCCACATGTTCAAGATCCCGATCCAGGCGGCCATCGGCGGCCGGGTCATCGCCCGCGAAACGCTGGCCGCGCTGAGGAAGGACGTGACCGCCAAGTGCTATGGCGGCGACGCGACACGCAAGCGCAAGCTGCTGGACAAGCAGAAAGCCGGTAAGAAGAAGATGCGCCAGTTCGGGAAGGTGGAGATCCCGCAGGCGGCGTTCATCAATGCGTTGAAGATGGATGGGTGAATTATTGGCCTGTTGCCTTCTTGTGCAAATGCGCAAGTTGCTCTGCCAATAGAGAGCCAATAAGCTTTTCCATCTCGGTTACGATCTTTTCTGTGAATCCAGTTGAGTGATATCGTTCGTCGGCGGCCTCTATCGCATCATAGTATTCTTTGCGATACAAATCTGTGATTTGTTCTGGGATCGTCTTTGTGCCAGGCAGAAGCACGCCCTCTTTCACGCACAATACCACGTATGAAACTGCGCGTGACGTTCTACCGTTGCCATCTGTGAAGGGATGAATCCAATTCAGTCGCCACATCACAAAGGAAGCAAGGTGAACGCCCGTTCGACGCTCCCAGTTATCGGGTCGTGTCGCGGAGTTGGTGGAAATTTGGGGGCGGCGTAATCTCCGGGTGAACTGACACCCACCCAACC
>JBNGDM010000294.1:0-3890 GCA_049975105.1 Rhodovulum sp.
GGCCCGGCGCGATGTCCGCGCGGCTGGCCGGCGCGCTGCCGGGGCGGGGCGCGCTGCGCTGAGACCGCCGCCCGCGCACGCCCGGCGCTTTTCCCGGCGCGCGGCGCGGGGTAAGCCCAGGGCGAACGGCGGATAACCGGGATGAGAAGACGGCAATGCAAAAGACACCGCTCAAGGGCCTCGCCCGGCTTCGGGCCGCCTTCGTGAACTCGATGACCGGCCTGCGCGACGTGTGGCGCAACGAAGAGGCGTTCCGCCTGGAGGTGGCGGCGTTGGTGCTGGCCGTGCCGCTGGCCGCCTGGCTGGCCGACAGCGTGTTCCAGGGCGCCATCCTGGTCGCCAGCGTCCTTCTGGTGATGATCGTCGAGGTCCTGAACACGGCGGTCGAGGCGGTGGTCGACCGGATCGGCCCCGAGCGGCATGAATTTTCGCGCATCGCCAAGGACCTGGGGTCGCTGGCGGTTCTGCTGGCCTCGGTGCTGGCGGCGGTGGTCTGGCTGGGCGCGCTGGTCGACGCGCTGATGGCCTAGCAAACAGCGCGCCCGCCGCGGCCAAAGACCCGCCGCTTGACAGAAATCAATTCCCGCGACGCCCCGGCATGCTGTCATCGGCCATGTGGCGCAGGGAGGCGAGAGAAGGTGACGGGCGAGCCCACCGATCCCAGAGCGAAACCCGCGCCCGCGCACCCGGCGCTGCGGCATGCCGAGCTGCCGTGGCAGCGGCCGAAGCCCGAACACGAGGACGCGCGCGCCCCGGCGCTGGTCAAGGCGATCCTCGACAGTCCGGAATACCGCCAGGCCGACGAGGACGTGGATTTCCTGGCGCATGACGAAACGCGCGGGCTGCGACTGCAACTGGATTACCTGAAGGCCGAAACGCTGTTGGCCGCCCATGGCGTGGCCCATTCCATCGTGGTTTTCGGCAGCACCCGCGTGCCCGAACCAAAGGCCGCGCGGCAGGCGGTGGCTGACCTGGAAGCGGAGATGGCCCGCGCCCCGGGTGACGCCGCGCTGGAACGGCGCCTGGCCATCGCCCGGCGGATCGAGGCCAAGAGCCGGTATTACGAAGTGGCGCAGGAGTTCGGCCGGCTGGTCGGCCGGGCCGAGGGCGCGACGGGCAACCGGCCGGTCGTGGTCACGGGCGGCGGACCCGGCATGATGGAGGCGGCCAATCGCGGGGCGCATGACGCGGGCGCGCGGACCGTCGGGCTGAACATTTCGCTGCCGCACGAACAGTATCCGAACCCCTACCTGACGCCCGGGCTTTGCTTTCGCTTCCACTATTTCGCGGTGCGCAAGCTGCATTTCCTGCTGCGGGCGCGGGCGCTGGTGGTGTTTCCCGGCGGGTTCGGCACGCTGGACGAGCTGTTCGAGACGCTGACCCTGATCCAGACCCGCATGATCGCGCCCTTGCCGGTGATCCTGGTCGGGCGCGCCTACTGGAGCCGGGCCTTCGATCCCGATTTCCTGGTCGACGAGGGCGTGATCGACCCCGAGGACCGCGAGCTGTTCTGGTATGCCGAGACGGCCGAAGAGATCTGGGCGGATATCCGGCGCTGGTACGAGCGGGCGGGCAAACCGATGACGGGAGAGCCGGAGGGAGGGTAGCGGCGATGCAGATCGAGTTTCACGGTGCGGCGGGCGGGGTCACGGGGTCGTGCCACCTGGTCCGGGCGGCGGGCCGCAACATCCTGGTGGATTGCGGGATGTTCCAGGGCTCGCACGAATTGCACGAGGACAATGCCGAACCCTTCGGCTTCGACCCGGCCGAAATCGACATCCTGCTGCTGACGCACGCGCATCTGGACCATTGCGGGCGCATCCCGCTTCTGGTCAAGCGCGGCTTTGCCGGCGAGGTGATCTGCACCGCGGCCACCCGCGACCTCAGCCGCCTCGTCCTGCTGGATTCGGCCCATCTGCACGAGGAGGAAGCGCGCCGGCGCCATCGCCACGGCCACGAAAACCACGGCCCCCTTTATGACACGATGGACGCGGTCGACAGTTTCGACCGGTTCGGCCGCACCGCGTTTTACGGAAAGCGGATCGATCTGGGCCATGGCGCGGCGGCGACCTTCGTCGATGCGGGCCATATCCTGGGATCGTCCAGCATCCTGCTGGAGCTGGCCGAAGACGGCCGGCGCAGGCGCATCCTGTTCTCGGGCGACCTGGGTCCGCGCGAACGCGCCTTCCTCAACCCGCCGGAACCGCCCGAGAACGTCGATATCGTCGTGATGGAATCGACCTATGGCGACCGCGATCACCGCGCCCTCGACGCCTCGGTTGCGGAATTCCACGACGCGATCGCCGATGCCGAGGCGCGCGGCGGCAATGTCATCATTCCGACCTTCGCGCTGGAACGGGCGCAGGAATTGCTGTTCTACCTGCGCGAGGGCATGGAAAGCGGCGCGGTGCGATCCTCGCTTCAGGTGTTCCTGGATTCGCCCATGGCGATTTCGGCGACCCGCATCTTCGAACGCCACCCCGAGGCGATGACGGCGGAGGTCGGCGAGATGCTGCGCCACGGCAAGGATCCGTTCCGCCTGCCCGAGCTGCATTTCACCCGCGAGGCCTCCGAGTCCATGGCGCTGAACCGGATCCGGTCGGGGGCGGTGATCATGGCCGGGTCGGGCATGTGCACCGGCGGGCGGGTGCGCCACCACCTGCGCCACAACCTGGCCCATGGCGATTGTTCGGTGATCTTCGTGGGCTTCGCCGCCGAAGGCACGCTGGCGCGGATCATCGTCGACGGCGCGCGGTCGGTGAAGCTGTTCGGCGACCAGGTGCCGGTGCGCGCCAGGATCCACACGATCAACGGGTTTTCCGCCCATGCCGGGCGCACGGACCTGATCGACTGGCACCGGCGCACGGGCAGGCCTGAGCGCACCTTCATCGTGCATGGCGAGCACAAGGCCATGAAGGCGCTTGCGGGCGCGCTTGGCCAGACCTCTGTCGAGATGCCGGCGCTGCACAGTGTTCACCGGATTTGAGGGGCTTGGCATCACGGGAGGACGCGATGATCGAAATCATGGAGCGCAGCCGCGGAAACCTGGTCGCCGTGCATGTCACCGGGCGGTTGCATCAATCCGACTACGAGGCGTTTCTGCCCCGGCTGGAGGCGCTGTTCCGGGACCATGGCACGCTGCGCCTGCTGTTCTATGCCGACGAGGGGTTCGAGGGCTGGGACATGAAGGCGGCCTGGGCCGATGCCGCGCTGGGCTTTGGTCACATGGCCGATTTCGAACGCCTGGCCGTGGTGGGCGCGCCCGACTGGGTGGTCTGGTGCGTGCGGCTGAGCGCCTTCCTGTTCAAGGGCGAGGTGCGGATCTTTCCGGGCGAGGCCTTGGAAGAGGCCTGGGACTGGATCGGGGGCTGAGGGTCAGCGGTTGTTCACCGCCTCGGCGCCGGTGACCACGTCGAGCATGTCCGCGGTGGTCTTTTCCTGGCCCGCGATGCGTTGGTCGCGCAACAGCGTTTCCAGCCGGTCGTCGATATTGCGCGACGCGGCGTCCATGGTGCGCATCCGCGCGGCGTTCTCGCTGGCGAGGCTTTCCATCAGCGCATCGGCGATCTCGGCGAACAGGTATTCCACCGACAGGTCGGCCAGCAGGGCTTGGGGCGGCAGATGCGTGATCGGCGGCATGGCGGGTGGCGCCCCCGCCGCGGGCGCCCGGCGCAGCGGCAGGACGGGGCGCAGCGTCGGCGCGAAGCCGGCCCCGGTCGTATAGCGCGCAAAGACGATCCGCGCCGAGACCGCGTCTGCCAGCCGCACCGCGATCCGCCGGGCCAGCGCCGTCACGCCCTTGACGCGCGAGGTCATGGCAAAGGCCGCGTCTGCCGTCACGCCGCGTTCGGCGGCCGTCACCTCGCCGCGCCGGCCGACGAGGATGAGGG
>JBNGDM010000295.1:0-3886 GCA_049975105.1 Rhodovulum sp.
TGGCCGCGCTGTGTCAGCGAATCAGCGGCTCCAGCGGGTCGTAGAGCAGGCCCGTGCCCCAGGCCGCTTGCGGAAGGCTGTCGGGTTTGAACCGGATCGCCGCCATCTCGTCGCGGGCGAAGAACCGCCGCTCGGTGACGACGCCTTCGGGGTCGCGCCAGGCGGCATCCAGGCGGCCCTGCCGGATCGTGCAGCGGAAGTAGAGGTCGACCTGGTGGAAGGGCCGGCCGGGGTCGTGGAACTCGTTCACCAGGCAGGGCGCGTCGACATCGACGGTCAGGCCGGTTTCCTCGTGCACCTCGCGGGCCAGGTTCTCGGGCAGCGAGGTGCCGGGGTTCACCCCGCCGCCCGGCGCGCACCACAGGTCGCTGACGCCGCCCGGCCAGGCGTTGACCAACAGAAGCCGGTTCTCGTGCAGGATCAGGGCGCGGACGGCGAGGCGGGGCGGGGGCGTGGTCATGCGGCGACACTGCCCCTGGCGCGCCGCGCGCGCAAGCGCCCCCTCGCCTCCGGGACCGCCAGCGCCTAGGCTGGCCCCATGCTGCGCCTTGTCCTTGTCCTGCTGATCGGGTTCGCCGCGCCCGCCCGGGCCGATTGCGTCGTGCTGCTGCACGGGTTGGCGCGCAGTCCCGGTTCGCTGCTGTTGATGGAGCAGGCGCTGGCCCATCACGGCTTTCGCGTGGTCAACGCGGGCTACCCGTCGACCGATGCGCCGATCGAGGACCTGGCGGGCGTGGTGCCGCGCGCCTTTGCCGGTTGCGGGCCGGTGGCGCGGGTGCATGTGGTGACCCATTCGATGGGCGGCATCCTGTTGCGGCTGTGGCTGGCCGGACACCGCCCCGCCAACCTGGGCCGCGTGGTGATGCTGGCGCCGCCCAATTCCGGGTCGGAACTGGTCGACGCGCTGGGCGATCTGCGCCCCTTCGAATGGATCAACGGCCCGGCGGGGCTGCAACTGGGCACCGGGCCGCGCAGCGTGCCCAATTCCCTGGGTCCGGTCGATTTCCCGCTGGGCGTGATCGCCGGCAGCCGCAGCCTGAACCCGGTCTATTCCGCGCTGATCCCGGGGCCGGACGACGGCAAGGTCTCGGTCGCCTCGACCCGGGTGGCGGGGATGGCGGCGCATCTGACCCTGCCGGTCACGCATACCTTCATGATGAACGATCCGCGCGTGATCGCGCAGACGCTGGGCTTTCTGCGCACGGGGGCGTTCCGGCCCGGCCTGGGTTGGACCGACGCGCTGGGCCGGCTGTTACGCTGAGGCGGGGCCGAGGCGGCGGTTGGCGTGCCCCATCTTGCGCCCGGCCCGCGTTTCGGCCTTGCCATAGAGGTGCAGCGCCACCGCCGGGTCGCGCGCCAGCGCGGGCACCTTGTCCATGTCCGCGCCGATCAGGTTCTCCATCTCGACATCGGAATGGCGCGTCCCGTCGCCCAGCGGCCAGCCCGCGACCGCGCGGATGTGCTGTTCGAACTGGTCGATGACACAGCCGTTCTGGGTCCAGTGGCCGGAATTGTGCACGCGGGGCGCGATCTCGTTCACCAACAGGCCGCCGGGCGTGACGAACAGTTCCACCCCCATCACGCCCACGTAATCCAGCGCGTTCAGGATGCGGCCGGCCAGCAGAACGGCATCGGTGCGCTGCGCGGTCGACAGCGGCGCGGGCACGGTCGTGGTGCGCAGGATGCCGTCGCGGTGGACATTCGCGCCGGGATCGTAGCAGGCGACCTCGCCCGACACCCCGCGCGCGGCGATCACCGAGATTTCCTGGCTGAACGCCACGAACCCCTCGTAGATCGCCGGGGCACCCGCCATCGCCGCCAGCGCGGCGGGGGCGTCCTCGGGGCGGTCGATCCGCGCCTGGCCCTTGCCGTCATAGCCGAAGCGGCGGGTCTTGAGGATGGCGGGCAGGCCGATCTCCTCCATCGCCTCGGCCAGGTCCACCGCGTCATCGACGGCGGCGAAGGGCGCGGTCTTCAGGCCCAGCTCGGAGATGAAGGCCTTTTCGGTCAGCCGGTCCTGGCTGACGGCCAGCGTGCGGCGGTTGGGGCGGATCGGCACGACCGCCTCGATCACGTCCAGCGCGGCGGTGGGGATGTTCTCGAATTCATAGGTGACCACATCGACCGAGGCCGCGAAACCGGCCAGCGCCTGCACGTCCTCGTAAGGTGCGGTCGTCACGCGGTGGGCGACCTGGCCCGCGGGCGGTTCGGCGCCGGGTTCATAGATATGGGTGGTGAAGCCCAGGCGCGCGGCCGCGACCGCCAGCATCCGTCCCAGCTGGCCGCCGCCCAGGATGCCGATGGTGGCGCCGGGGGCGAGCGGCTCAGTCATCGCGGGGCTCCTCGGGGATCGAGGCGGACAGATCGGCACGCCAGCGGTCGAGACGTTCGGCAAGGCCCGCGTCGTTCAGCGCGAGGATCTGCGCCGCCATCAGCCCGGCATTGGCCGCGCCCGCCGCCCCGATGGCCATGGTGGCGACCGGGAAACCGCGCGGCATCTGCACGATGGAATACAGGCTGTCGACGCCGGACAGCGCGCGGGTCTGGACCGGCACGCCGATCACCGGCACGCGGGTCTTCGACGCCATCATGCCGGGCAGATGCGCGGCCCCGCCCGCCCCCGCGATGATGACCTGCAGGCCGCGGTCCACGGCACGCTTGCCATACTCCCACAGGCGGTCAGGGGTGCGATGGGCCGACACGATGCGCGCCTCGAAAGGAACCTGCAGCGCGTCCAGGATATCGGCCGCTTCCTTCATGGTGGGCCAGTCCGACTGGCTGCCCATGATGATGCCCACTTTCACGTCCGCCATTGCGCCCTCTCGAATTGCGAGGGCGCACTATAGCCACGCGGCGGGCTTACGCAATGATGTCGGGGGTCAGCTGATCCTCGATCAGGGCGATCTGGTCCTTCAGCGCGAGTTTCTGCTTTTTCAGGCGCATCAGCGTGAGGGAATCGCCGGTGAGCCGGTCCTGCAAGGCCCGGATCGCATCGTCCAGATCACGATGCTCGCGGCGCAGCACCTCGAGCTTCACGCGCAGCACTTCTTCGGAGTTCATCTCGCTGGCGATGTTCATCGGCCTCCCCGGTGGTGAGTCGCGGCGTTTCCTGGAAACGTTAAGATACTGCTTTTGCGGCAGGTCGGGAAGCCGGTCTTGCGGGGCGCGCGCGACGGCCCCATATTCAGCCCAAGGTCGCCGCGGAGGCGGGGCCGATATCTTCCAGGTCGCTTGTTCAAGGACTTGCACATATGTCGAAACTGACCCTCGGCTCGCATCCCTTCCTTTTGGGATTCGAGCAGCTCGAACGCCTCGTGGAACGGACCGCCAAGTCCGGCAACGAGGGCTATCCGCCCTTCAACATCGAGCAGACCTCGGAGACCGGCTATCGCATCACGCTGGCGGTCGCGGGCTTTCGCGAGGAGGATCTCGCGATCACCGTCGAGGACCGGCAGCTGGTGATCCGCGGCCGCCAGGCCGAGGACGGCGCCGACCGCGTGTTCCTGCACCGCGGCATCGCCGCGCGCCAGTTCCAGCGCAGCTTCGTGCTGGCCGATGGCGTCGAGGTGTCGGGCGCCACGATGGAAAACGGCCTGTTGCACGTGGATTTGCAGCGCGCGGTGCCCGAAAGCGTGGTGCAGACGATCCGGATCGAGCGGGCGTAATCGCAAGGAAGGGAGCAGTCATGGACACGAAATACGAATTCCTGCCCGAGGGCGGCGAGCGCATCGTCTATGTGCGGCCCGTCAAGGTGGCCGACCTGCCCGAGGAGGTGCAGCGGGAGGCCGAGGGGCTGGACGAGCTGTATGCGGTGCACGACGCCAGCGGCGAACGGCTGGCGCTGGTGCGCGACCGCAAGCTGGCCTTCGTGCTGGCCCGCCAGAAC
>JBNGDM010000296.1:0-3838 GCA_049975105.1 Rhodovulum sp.
GCGTGGTGGCCCTGCGCGATGCCAGGCAATACCCGGACTCGATCTGCGTGTCCTGCGGGCAATGCGTGCTGGTCTGCCCCACCGGCGCCCTGGGCGAGCGGGACGAGACCGACCGCGCGCTGGACATGATCTGCGACCCCGACCTGGTGACGGTGGTGCAATTCGCCCCCGCCGTGCGCGTGGCCTTCGGCGAGGAATTCGGCATGCCCGCCGGCAGCAATGTCGAGGGCCAGATCATCGCCGCCTGCCGCAAGATCGGCATCGACGTGGTGCTGGACACCAATTTCGCCGCCGATGTGGTGATCATGGAGGAAGGCACCGAACTGCTGACCCGCCTGAAACAGGGGCGGCGGCCGACCTTCACCTCCTGTTGCCCGGCCTGGATCAACTTCGCGGAAATCCTTTACCCCGAGGTCCTGCCGCTGCTGTCCTCGACCAAGTCGCCGCAACAGGTTCTGTCGACCGTGGCCAAGACCTATCTGCCCGGCAAGCTGGGGGTGGACCCGGGCCGGGTGCGCGTGATCTCGGTCATGCCCTGCGTCGCCAAGAAGGACGAGGCCGTGCGCCCGCAACTGGCCCATGACGGCCAGCCGGAAACCGATGTCGTGCTGACCACCCGCGAATTCGCGCGCCTGCTGCGCCGCGAGGGGATCGACCTGAAGGATCTGGAACCTTCCACCTTCGACAACCCCTACATGAGCGAGTATTCCGGCGCCGGGGCGATCTTCGGCACCACCGGCGGCGTGATGGAGGCCGCCGTGCGCACCATCTACGCCGTGGTCAACGGGCGGGAACTGGACCGGATCGAACTGACCCAGCTGCGTGGCTTCGACTGCGTGCGCGAGGCCAGCGTCGATCTGGGCGGTCCCATCGGCACGGTGAAGGTGGCCATGGTTCATGGCCTCGGCGACACCCGCGCCCTGGTCGAGGCGGTGCTGCGGGGCGAGGCCGATTACGATTTCATCGAGGTCATGGCCTGCCCCGGCGGCTGCGTGGACGGGGGCGGTTCGCTGCGGTCCAAGAAGGCGTATCTGCCGCTGGCCCAGCGGCGGCGCGAAACGATCTACAATGTCGACCGCAGCGCGAAGGTCCGCCAGTCGCACAAGAACACCCAGGTGCAGGCGCTCTACCGCGACTTCCTGGGCGAGCCGAACGCCGGCAAGGCACATGAGCTGCTGCACACCTACTACCACGACCGGCGGCGCGAGCTGCATCACACGGTCAAGGAGATCTGGGACGACATCACCATGAGCACGATGCTCTACTAACCCGGGGAGCCCGCCCATCACGACCCGTTTCACACAGGCCCCCGATCGCCGCACGGTGCTGCGCGGGCTGGCGGCCAGCGCGCTGACCCCGGCCCTGGTCGGGCGCGCGGCGGCGGCCGAGCCGCTGACGGTCTGGGGCATCCCCGCCGCGCCCTCGGCGGTGCTGGCCCGCGCCGTGGCGTCCGACGCGTTTCAGGCCGTGGCGCCGGGGGCGCAGTTCCGGGTCTGGAAAAGCACCGACCAGATGCGCGCGGGCATTGCCACGGGGCGGTTCCGGCTGTTTGCGACCTCCACCTACGCCGCGGCGAATTTCTTCAATCGCGGCGCGGGCACCCGAATGGTGAACGTGATCTCCTGGGGGGTGCTTTACGTGATGGCGCGCGATGGCTCGGTCCGCTCGGTCGCGGATCTGGCGGGGCGCCGCGTGCTGCTGTCCAACAAGAACGAGGCGCCCGATTTGCTGTTCCGCCTGGCGCTGCGCTGGGCCGGGCTGGATCCGGCGCGCGACGTGACGCTGGACTATGTCGGCACGCCCGGCGAGGCGGTGCCGCTGTTCCTGGCCGGGCGCGGGGATGTGGCGGTGATGCACGAACCCGCGGCGACCGCCGCGCTGCACCGCGCAGGCCAGGCGGGCGTGCCGCTGGTCCGCGCGCTGGACGTGACCGAGGTCTACGGCCGCCACACCGGGCGCGGGCCGCGCATTCCGCAGGTGGGTCTTGCCGCAAGCGCCGAGTTGCTGGAGACCGCGCCGCAGATCGTCGCCGCGGCCCATGCCGCCTGCACCCAAGCCTGCGACTGGGTACGTACCCATCCGCACCAGGCCGGGGCGCAGACCGCGCCCGCGCTGGGCCTGCCCCCCGGGATCGTCGCGGACTCGCTGCCCTTCGTGCATCTGGACGTGACCTCGGCCCGCGCCGCCCGCCCCGATATCAAGCTGTATTTCCAGCATCTCATGTCGCTCGCCCCGGGCGTTGTCGGCGGGCGCCTGCCCGACCCGGCCTTCTACTGGGGCTGAGCAGCCATGACGCGTCGGCCCCCTCGGATAAAGCGGCTGTGGCGCGGGGCGGGCATCGCCCAACGCCCGACCCGGCCCTCAACCGGTGTGGAGCGGCCATGATACACCGGCCCCCTTGGATAATCCGGCTGTGGCGCAGGGCGGGCACAGCGCACTGCCCGACCCGGCCCTCGACCGGGGCGGAGCGCCCATGACGCGCCGACCCCGATGGACAAGGCTCTGGAGCATTGCGGGCATCGCCCTGCTGCTGGCGCTGTGGGAGGCCGGGCACCGCGCCTACGGGCCGCTGGTCCTGCCCGGTCTGGACGACACCGCGGCAACGCTCTGGCATCTGATCCGCGATGGCGCGGTCGGCCCGGCGCTGGCGCAGACCGCCGGCCATGCGGCGGTGGGATGGATTGCGGCGGCGGGCATCGGCATCCTGGCCGGGACGCTGGCCGGGCTGCACGAGGAAGCCCAGCGCGCGCTGCAGCCCGTGGCAATGATCCTTCTGGGCATCCCCGCGATTGCCTGGGTGGTCCTGGCGCTGCTGTGGTTCGGCGGGCGCTGGGCGGTGGTCTTTACCGTGGCGGTGGCCTGCGCGCCGCTGGTCTTTGCCGCCGCGGTGGAAGGGGTGCGCAGCCTGGATGGCGCGCTGATCCGCATGGCGCGGGTGTTCCGCGTGCCGCTGGGGGCGCGGCTGCGCCACATGCATGGCCCGCACATGCTCAGCCACCTGTTCCCGGCGCTGGCCACGACGCTGGCGATGTCGTGGAAGGTTTCGGTCATGGCGGAACTGCTGGCCGGGGCGGGCGGGATCGGCGACGGGCTGGCCACCGCGCGCGCCCATGTCGATACCGCCGCGATGATGGCCTGGGTGGTCGTGGTGGTCTGCCTGCTGGTCACCGTCGATCTGGCGCTGCTGCAGCCCCTACAACGGCGGCTGTTCCGCTGGCGCGACGATGATCGGCAGGCAACGGGATGAGCGCGCCGCCCCTGAACCTGCAGGGCGTGCGCTTTGCCTATGACGCCGCGCCGGTGCTGTCGGGCATCGACCTGGCGCTGCCGGCCGGATCGCTGACCGTTCTGATGGGACCGTCGGGCTGTGGCAAGAGCACGCTGCTGGCCCTGGCGGCGGGGCTGCTAACGCCGGATGCCGGTCGGGTTGCGCGCCGTTGCCACCGGCTGGCGATGGTGTTCCAGGACCCCGCGCTGCTGCCCTGGCGCACGGCGCTGGACAACGTGGCCTTTGCCCTGATCGCGCAGGGCCTGCCGCGGGCAGACCGGCGCGCCCGCGCCCGTGCCGCGCTGAAGGCGGTCGGTCTGTCGCAGGGGGATGCGGGCAAGTTCCCGCGCCAGCTGTCGGGCGGCATGCACCAGCGCGTGGCGCTGGCCCGCGCCCTGGTGGTGGAGCCCGATCTGCAGCTGTGCGACGAACCCTTCAGCGCGCTCGATGCCGGGGGGCGCGCACAGCTGTGGCAGGCGCTGCAATCCTGTCGGGACCGCTGCAGCCCGACCGTTCTGTTCGTGTCGCACGACCGTGACGAGGCGATGGCGCATGCAGACCGTCTGGCGC
>JBNGDM010000297.1:0-3830 GCA_049975105.1 Rhodovulum sp.
GGCGCGACGAGCCGGTGGTCGGCATGGGCGACCACATGCCCGCGTTCCTGCTGCGGTCCTTCAAGCCCGCCTCGGAAACCAAGGAAGAAACCGCGGACTGACCCCGCCCCGGCAACGAAAAAAAGGGCGCCGGCCCATGGCCGACGCCCGTTTTGTTTCCCGGTTCGGGGCGGCTTAGGCCTTGCGACGCCGGCCGGCCACGCCCAGCGCACCCAGACCGCCGATCAGCAGCCAGGCCGCCGCCGGAAGCGGGACGACATCCGGGTCGGGAATATCCGTCACGTCCGGAACACCGCCCAGCGTGGTGATGATCGTCGCCGAGGAAGCGTCTGCCGAAACGCTCCAGCCAAGCACGGAGACCACGTCAAGCGGGCCACGCACGGTGCCGATGCCCGCAATGGACGTGGTGCCCGCGGACACCATATCGGGCTCGATGACGCCGGAGAGCGAGAGCGTCTGGTTGCCCGCCTCGATCCGCGGCTTCATGCTGTTGTATTCATCCGCCGCCCATCCTTCGAAGCTGGCGTTGACCAAGCCCATCGCGTCGGAGTAGGCGCCGCCATGGCTGATGCCGATGAGTTCGTCGTCGTCGACCGTGAACAGTTCCAGCGACTCGCCGGCCACGCTGCCACGCGTGAAGAACACATCGTCGCTGACCCCCAGAACGTCCTCGTCCAGATACTGGAACAGAGTGATATCGCCCAGCGTCCCGGTGGCGGCCGAGAAGTTGAACGTCGTCACCATGCGGCTATCGCCATCGGCGATCGACGAACTGGCGCTCCAGTCGATCTGGTTCCCGCCCGAGCCGGTGAAGCTGCCGGCGCTGTCGACGGTGTCGTCGCCTGCGCCTGCGGCACCCGAGGTCGTCGTGCCGGAGAGACGGAAGCCGCCGCTGCCGATATCGACATAGGTGAAATAGTCGTAGATGACTTCGGTCGTCACCGTCCCGCTCACCTGACCGTTCGCCGTGATACTGCCGGTCCGCGATTCCCCCGCGTCTCCGACGTCGACCGAGAAATAGCCGACGGTTCCCGACGCGACGTCATTGTCGATCGTGGCTGCATGGGCGGTGGTCGCCATAAGCATGCCAACGCTTCCGACCGCCAGGCCGAATTTCATCAAGTTCATGGGTTTGCTTCCCCCAAAATAAAAAACATACAGAAGGCTAATGCCCCGCACGCGGCCCCCAACGGCCGCACCCGTGCCAAGAAGTTAACAAATAATCTTCGCGATTGCCACACGCATTGTCGGCGGGCTCTCGCGAAACCAGAGGCGAGTCCGCTCAGGCCAGCCGGCTGATCACCACCGTCACTTCGGGCCGCTTGCCGATCTCGTTCTCGGCGGTGCGGCGCGCGATGATCCGCAGGTCTTTTTCCAGCAGGTCGTCATCGGTCAGCACCTTGGCCTCGGCCCGGGCCAGGAAGGCCGCCAGCTTTTCCTCCACCGCCTCGGCCAGCGGCACGCCGCCCGGGGCGGTTTCGGGCAGGCCCGAAAGGTCGACCCAGGGATCGCCCATCGGTTCGTCCTCTTCGTCGAGGATCAGCGACACGGTGACATGGCCGTTCAGCGCCATGCGGATGCGGTCGCGCACCACCCCGTCCAGCGCGCCGATCTGCACGCGGCCGTCCAGGTAGGTGCGGCCCGTCTCGACGAACTCGGCCACCCGGGGCTGATCGCCGGTCAGGTCCAGCATGGTGCCGTTGGGCGCAAGCATCGCCGGAAGCCCGTTCTCGGCGGCCAGCTTGACATGTTCGCGCAGGTGGCGGTGTTCGCCATGCATCGGCACCACGGCGCCCGGCTTCATCAGCATGTGGATGGTCGAGAGATCGGGCCGGTTCGCGTGGCCCGAGACGTGATAGAGGTCCGCGCTGTCATCGACCACGTCCACGCCCATTTCCGACAGCGCGTTGACCACGCGCAGCACGTCGCGTTCGTTGCCGGGGATGGTCTTGGACGAGAACAGGAACAGGTCGCCCTCTTTCAGCTCCAGCCCCATGTACTTGCCCCGCGACAGCTGGCCCGAGGCCGCGCGGCGTTCGCCCTGGCTGCCGGTGACGATCAGCATGAGGTTGCCGCGCGGCAGGTCGGCGGCCTGTTCCGGGGTCACGGTGCGGGGGAAATCGGTCAGCACGCCCGATTCGACGCCCGCCTCGACCATGCGGCGCATCGCGCGGCCCATCAGGCAGACCGACCGGCCCGCCTCGATCCCCGCCTCGGCCAGCGTCTTTACCCGCGCGATGTTCGAGGCGAAGGTCGTCGCCACCACCATCTGGGGCGCGCGTTCCACCAGTTGCCGGATCGCCGGGCCCAGCGTCGCCTCGGACCGGCCCGGGTTGGGCGAAAAGACGTTGGTGGAATCGCAGGTCAGCACCTTGACGCCCGGTTTCGCCACCTCGGCCCAAAGCCCGCGGTCGAAGGGTTCGCCCACCAGCGGCGTGGGGTCCAGCTTGAAATCGCCGGTATGCACCACCCGGCCCGCAGGCGTGTCGATCACCATGGCGGAACTTTCGGGAATCGAGTGCGAGACGGGCAGGAACGCGACCTCGAACGGGCCGGCATTGACCTTGTTCGGCCAGGGCTCGACCACCTTGACGTTCGACGGGTCCTGGCCCTGTTCCTCCATCTTGCGGGCGGCGTGGTTCGCGGTGAAGGGGCGCGCGTAGACCGGCGCGCGCAGCCGCGACCACAGGTGGCCCACCGCGCCCACGTGATCTTCGTGCGCATGGGTGATGAAGATCGCCTCCAGCCGGTCGCGGCGTTCCTCGAGCCAGGAGATATCGGCAAAGATCAGGTCGACGCCGGGCGTGGTGTCCATGTTGGGGAAGGTCACGCCGATATCGACCAGGATCAGCCGTTCCTTGCCGGGCGCGCCGTAGCCGTAGACATAGGCGTTCATCCCGATTTCCCCGGCGCCGCCGAGGGGGAGGTAGATCAGTCGGTCCTTGCTGCTGCTCATGCTGCGCCGTTTTCCTTGTTATAGGCGTGGATCACGGTCAGGCCGTGCATCGTCAAATCGTCTTCGATGGTGTCGAACAGCACATCGCCCGTCGCGAAGAGAGGTGCAAGCCCCCCGGTGCCGATGATGCGCATGGGCGCCTCGTACTCGGCGCGGATGCGCGCGCAGATCTCGCGCACGAGGCCGACATAGCCCCAGAACACGCCCGATTGCATGCAGGCCACCGTGTTGGTGCCGATCACCGCCTGCGGTTTGGTCACATCGACATGGGGCAGCGCCGCGGCGGCCGCATGTAGCGCCTCGAGGCTGAGGTTCACGCCGGGCGCGATGACGCCGCCGACATAGGCGCCGTCATGGGCCACCACGTCGAAGGTGGTCGCGGTGCCGAAATCGACCACGATCAGATCGCCGCCGTGCCGGTCATAGGCGCCCGCCGCGTTCACCAGCCGGTCGGGGCCGACATTGGTGCCGGCATCCACGCGGGCGGGGTGCGGCAGCAGGCATTCGGGTTTGCCCACCACCAGCGGCCGGGTGTTGAAATAGCGGTCGGCGAAGACGCGCAGGTTGAACACGACGCGCGGCACTGTGGACGAGATGATGACATCGGTGATCCGCGCCTCGATCCGGTGATGGGCCAGCAGGGTCGAGAACCAGGTGAAATACTGGTCGGCGGTGCGGGTATGTTCGGTCGCGGTGCGCAGCGTGCACAGGAACCGTTCGCCGTCCCAGATCGAGAAGACGGTATTGGTGTTGCCGCAGTCGATGCACAGAAGCATGGGCGCGCCCCTTCAGAAGAACACGTCGGCCGCGGCGATGCTGCGCCGCCCGCCGGGCGTCTCTAGGACAAGCTGGCCGTCCTCGTCCACCGTGACGA
>JBNGDM010000298.1:0-3797 GCA_049975105.1 Rhodovulum sp.
CCTCGGGGCGGCCCGGGCCGCCGGCGATCAGCCGCGCCCCCTCGTCGATGCCCGTCTGGATCAGCGCCTGCACCTTGTCGAACTGCGCCGCGCTGACCACGGGGCCGATATGGCGGCCCTCCTTGTCGGCGGGGCCGACCTCCATCTTCTCGGCGACGGCGCGGGCGGTTTCCACGGCTGCGTCGTAGACCGAGCGTTCCACCAACATCCGGGTCGGCGCATTGCAGGACTGGCCGGTGTTCTGGAAGCAATGCAGCACGCCGCGCTTGACCGCCTTGTCGTCGGCATCGGCGAAAACCAGGTTCGCGCCCTTGCCGCCCAGTTCCAGGTGCACCCGTTTCAGCGTGTCGGCCGCCGTCTTGGAAATGGCAATCCCGGCGCGGGTGGACCCGGTGAACGACACCATGTCGATATCCGGGTGGGCGGACAGCTGCGTGCCCACGCCCGGCCCGTCGCCGTTCACCAGGTTGAAGACGCCCGGCGGCACGCCTGCCTCGTGCAGGATCTCGGCGAAGATCATCGCGGAAAGGGGCGCGATTTCCGAAGATTTCAGCACCATCGTGCAGCCGGTGGCCAGCGCCGGGATCACCTTGAGCGTGATCTGGTTCATTGGCCAGTTCCAAGGCGTGATCATCGCCACGACGCCCACCGGGTCCATCAGGATGCGATCGTCGGGGGCGTGGCTGCCCAGCGGGCGGTCGAATTCGAACATCTCGAGCGCGTGGAGGAAGCCCTTGATGTGCCAGGCGCCCGCGCCGACCTGCGCGGTGCGGGCCAGGTCGATGGGCGCGCCCATCTCGCGGCTCATGGCCTGGGCCAGGTCCTCGGCGCGGGCCTTGTAGAGTTGCAGGATGCGCGTCAGCAGTTCCATCCGTTCTGCCTTGGACGTCGCGGCCCAGCCGGGCTGGGCGGCGCGAGCGGCGGTCACGGCGGCGTCGGTGTCGGCCTGTCCGCCCAGCGAGATCACCGCGAAGGGTTCCTCGGTCGAGGGGTCGATCACCTCGGCCCGTGTTGCGTCCTTGGGCGAAAGCCATGCACCGCCAATGTAGAATGCCGTTCTTTCGATCATTCGGTCCTCCCTCGGCATTGTGATGCCGGTTTTTGCCGCGCGCGCGCATTTTGGGCTGGCAAAGATGTATTTAGAATGTATCTAAACAGCATCCTTCAAACAGCCACCAAGAGGATTGCTCCCTTGACCCTGCGCATCAACGATATCGCCCCGAACTTCACCGCGGATACCACCGAAGGCAAGATCGATTTCCACGACTGGATCGGCGACAGCTACGCAGTTCTGTTCTCGCACCCGGCGGATTTCACCCCGGTCTGCACCACCGAATTCGCAGCCGCCGCGCGGCTGGCCGACCAGTTCGCCAAGCGCAATGCCAAGGTGATCGGCATCTCGGTCGACCCGGTGGAAGAGCACCTGAAATGGAAGGCCGATGTCGAGACCTATGCCGGCACCGACATGACCTTCCCGATCATCGCCGATGACAAGCTGGAAATCGCTCGCCTGTACGACATGCTGCCCGCCGAAGCCTACGGCACCGATGGCGCGGCCCGTGCCGACACTGCGACGGTGCGCACGACGTTCATCATCAACCCCGACAAGAAGATCGAGCTGATGCTGATCTATCCGATGACGGTGGGCCGGAATTTCGACGAGATCCTGCGCGCGCTGGATGCGATCCAGAACAACGCCAAGGCCCCCGTCGCCACGCCGGCCGACTGGCGCCCGGGCGAAGACGTGATCGTGCGCCTCGATGTCAGTACCGAGGACGCGAAGGCCAGGTTCGGCGAGGTCGAGGAAATCTTCCCCTACCTGCGCAAGGTCAAGCTGGCCGGCTGACACCTGCCGAAAAACGTGACCGGCCCCTCGCCATTGGCATTGGCGGGGGGCTTGCTTTATGAGGAGCCAAAAAGGGGTAGGCGCATGCACTCCGAACGGAACCTCACGACCTGCAAAGCATCCCGGTCCCGACTGACTTGCCAGAAACCGATGGTGGGTCAGCGGGTCGGATTCGTCGCGATTCCGGGGGGACAGGACGGCCCCTGTCGTCGCATGAAGGCCGCGCATTGCGCTCGGGGCGGGCTAAACCATCCGCGCATTGGGAATCGGCCGGGAAGACCCAGCTGTCGGCGCGCCGAGACGCGGGGGCGGCCGTGACCGGAAAGCCGTTGCGCGTCTCGGTGATCGTGCCGACCTATCGTGACTGGAAGGCTTTGGCCGGCTGCCTGTCCTGCCTGGCGGCACAGACCCTTTCCCGGCAGGATTTCGAGATCCTGATCGGCAACAACAACCCCGAGGAACCTGCACCCGAGGGTTTTGACCTTCCCCCCAACGCGCGGCTGGTCTGGCAGCCAAAGCCCGGGTCCTATGCGGCGCGGAACGCGGCGGCCCGGTCGGCGCGGGGCGCCGTTCTGGCCTTTACGGATTCCGATTGCCGCCCCGAACCCGACTGGCTGCAGAATGCGTTGGCCTTGCTCGATGCCGCGGCCTATGTCGACCGGATCGGCGGTGTCGTCATATTGGAACCGAACGGTGCCGAGTGGACCTTGCCCGAGCTTTACGACCGGGTTTTCGGCCTCCGGCAGGAACGCTATGTAAGACGTGGCTATGCCGCGACCGCCAATCTGATCGTGCGGCGCGATCTGTTCGAACGCGTCGGCCCGTTCGAGGAAAGCCTTTATTCCAGTGGCGACAAGGAATGGAACCGAAGAGCCCAAGCCCTGGGCAGCCGGATCGTTCTGGGAACCGATGTGCGCGTGCGCCATCCCGCGCGCATGACCTTCGAAGCGCTGAAAAAGAAACGATTGCGCATCGCGGGGGGGCGCTTTCGCACGAAGGGCAAGCACGAAAAGCGGCTGTGGATTCCGTCGCCGAAATACCTCTTTCCGGCGCTGTCCGCGCTTCGGCGCATCGCGCGCGAACCGGGCCTGACAGGGCACCAGGTGCTGCGGCTTTGGGCGATGGACTATGCCTTGAGGCGCGCGGAATTGCGCGAACTTATCGCGATCCGGCAAAGCCACGGACAGACACGCCGGCAATGAAAAGGGGCGCAAGCCATCGCTTGCGCCCCCGTTCGATCGAGTCGCAGACACGGCGCCGGCTCAGGCGTCCTCTTCCGCGGCCTTCACGGCCTCTTCGCCGGTTTCCTGGTCGACAACCTTCATCGACAGGCGAACCTTGCCGCGGTCGTCGAAGCCCAGAAGCTTGACCCAGACCTCCTGGCCCTCTTTCAGAACGTCCGAGGGGTGGTTGAGGCGGCGGTTCTCGATCTGGCTGACATGCACAAGGCCGTCGCGCTTGCCGAAGAAGTTCACGAAGGCGCCGAAATCGACGATCTTCACGACCTTGCCCTTGTAGATCTTGCCCTCTTCCGGCTCGGCCACGATCGAGTAGATCATGTCATAGGCCTTCTGGATGGCGTCGCCGTTGGGCGAGGCGATCTTGATCACGCCGTCGTCGTTGATGTCGACCTTGGCGCCCGAGACCTCGACGATCTCGCGGATCACCTTGCCGCCCGACCCGATCACTTCGCGGATCTTGTCGGTCGGGATCTGCATCGTCTCGATGCGCGGGGCGTGGACCGAGAATTCGCCGGCCGAGGACAGCGCCTTGTTCATCTCGCCAAGGATATGCAGCCGGCCCTCTTTCGCCTGGGCCAGTGCCTTTTCCATGATCTCGGGCGTGATGCCCGCGACCTTGATGTCCATTTGCAGCGAGGTGATGCCCGCCTCGGTGCCCGCGACCTTGAAGTCCATGTCGCCGAGGTGATCTTCGTCGCCCAGGATGTCGG
>JBNGDM010000299.1:0-3784 GCA_049975105.1 Rhodovulum sp.
GGACATGCAGACAGGAGGAAACCGCCGGGGGCGCTTGCGTGGTCTCCGGCCTTTCGCCTGCCACGTTCGCCCCCGGCGGTGTCATGTCGTCCAGCGTGATGGCGCGGGTCTTACGCGCTCAGCCGCTTGCGGCCGCGGGCGCGGCGGGCGTTCAGGATCTTGCGACCGGCCTTGGTGGCCATGCGGGCGCGGAAACCATGGCGCCGCTTGCGGACCAGGTTCGAGGGTTGGAAAGTGCGTTTCATCGCGCTTCGCTCCGTTCGCTCAGGCCCAAACCGCGTGCGGATTCGAAGGCCCCATGATGTTCGAAGCCCGCTCTTTAGGGGGTCGGGCGGGACAAGTCAATTCATCCCCGGCCGGAATTGTTGCAACATTTGCCCCGTTCGTCCGGGGGAATGTTACGAAGCCGTTGCATTTGCGGGGCGGAACCGGTCCTCTCCGTCACCGGCGATCAACGCGGCGTGAGGCCCCTGTCGCCCGGTGCGGCGAAATCGCATGTTCCGGTGGGATGCACAACCTTGGGACGGCCGGACAGAATGAGCGACATGACACAGACCCCGAAACCCGGCCTTGCCCGCCGCCTGCCGCTGATCGTGATCCTTGCGGTGGCGGCGCTGGGCGCGGTCACCTTGCGCGACCAGCTGTCGTTCCAGGCGCTGGCCGACCATCGCGAGGCGCTGATCGGGGTCCGCGACGCGAACTACGCCGGCACCGTTCTGGGGTTCATAGCGGCCTATGTCGTGATCGTCGCCTTCTCGCTGCCCGGGGCGACGGTGGCGACGCTGGCGGGCGGGTTCCTGTTCGGGGTCTTCCCGGGCGTGCTGTTCAACGTGGCCGCGGCGACCATCGGCGCGGTGCTGATCTTCCTCGCCGCGCGCTGGGGGCTGGGCGACCGGCTGGCGGCGCGTATCGACGCCTCGGAAGGCCGGGTGAAACGCCTGCGCGAGGGGCTGCGCGAGAACGAGCTTTCGGTGCTGTTCCTGATCCGGCTGGTGCCCGCGGTGCCGTTCTTCGTCGCCAACCTCTTGCCCGCGCTGGTGGGCGTGTCGCTGGGCCGCTTCGCCTTTACCACCTTCTTCGGGATCATGCCGGGCGCGTTGGTCTACACTTGGGTCGGCGCCGGGCTGGGCGAGGTATTCGCCCGCGGCGAGACGCCCGATCTTGGCATCATCTTCGAACCCCATATCCTGGGCCCGCTGCTGGGTCTTGCCGCGCTGGCCGCGCTGCCGATGGTGGTCCGGTTCATCCGCCGCGGGGACGCCTGAGATGGCGCGGATCAAGACCGATCTCTGCATCATCGGCGCAGGCTCGGGCGGGCTGTCGCTGGCCGCCGGCGCGGTGCAGATGGGCGCCCGCGTCGTGCTGGTCGAGGGCCACAAGATGGGCGGCGACTGCCTGAACTATGGCTGCGTCCCGTCCAAGGCGCTGCTGGCGGCGGCGAAACAGGCGCAAAGGGTGCGCGACGGCGGTTTCGGTGTCGCGCCCGCCGAGCCGCGGGTCGATTACGCCGCCGCCATGGCCCATGTCCGTTCGGCCATCGCCACCATCGAACCCCATGACAGCGTCGAACGGTTCGAGGGGCTGGGCGTGCGCGTGATCCAGGCCTGGGGCCGGTTCCTGAACGATCGAGAGCTGGAGGCCGGCGGCGACGTCATCCGCGCCCGCCGCTTCGTGATCGCCACCGGCTCGCGCCCCGTCGTGCCGCCCATTCCCGGGCTCGACACCGTGCCCTACCTGACCAACGAAACGCTGTTCGACCTGCGCGACCGCCCCGGCCACCTGATCGTCATCGGCGGCGGCCCCATCGGGGTGGAGATGGCCCAGGCGCACCGCCGGCTGGGCGCGCAGGTCACCGTGATCGAGGGCGACCGCGCGCTGAACCGCGAGGATCCGGAACTGGCCGCCATCGTGCTGGATCGGCTGCGCGCCGAGGGCATCAGGATCTTAGAGGGCGCGCAGGCCGACCGCGTCAGCGGGGCCGAGGGCGCGATCACGGTCGAGACCGGGCAGGGCACCGTCACCGGCACGCACCTGCTGGTCGCCGTCGGGCGCCGCCCCGCGCTCGACCGGCTGAACCTGGCGGCGGCGGGCGTTGAAACGACGCGCGCCGGCGTCAAGGTCGGCCCCGACCTGCGCAGCACCAATCGCCGGATCTATGCCATCGGCGATGCCGCGGGTGGGATGCAGTTCACGCATGTCGCCGGATACCATGCCGGCGTCGTCATCCGCCCGATCCTCCTGGGCCTGCCCGGCAAGGCGAAAACCGCCCATATCCCGCGCGTCACCTATACCGACCCCGAGCTTGCCCAGATTGGCCCGACCGAGGCTGAGGCCCGCGCCGAACATGGCGACGCACTGAACGTCGCGCGGTTCGATTTCGCCGGCAACGACCGCGCCATCGCTACCGGGCGGACCGAGGGCCAGATCAAGGTCATGGTGGTCAAGGGCCGCTCCGTGGCCGTGTCCATCGTGGGCGCGGAGGCGGGCGAACTGATCGGCCCTTGGGCGCTGGTCCTTGCCAACAACCTGAAAATGACCGCCGTCGCGAACATGGTTGCGCCCTATCCGACGCTGGGCGAGGTTAACAAGCGGGCGGCGGGTGCTTATTTTTCGCCCAAACTGTTCGAGAACCCCTGGGTCAAGCGGGCCGTGCGGCTGATACAACGCCTCGTGCCCTGATCCCCGGGGCCTATAGGCGCAAGGCATGTTCCTGAATTCGCTCTCCGGCCGCTTCCTGATGCTGACGATCCTCTTCGTCATGCTGGCCGAAGTGCTGATCTTCGTGCCCTCGGTCGCCCGCTTCCGCGAGGATTACCTGCTCTCGCGGCTGGAACGCGCGCAGATCGCCTCGCTGGCGCTCTTGGCCACGGACGAGATGATCGGCGAGGACCTGGAAAAGGAACTGCTTGCCAATGCGGGCGTCTACAACGTCGTTCTCCGTCGTGACCAGGCGCGCGAACTGGTGCTGTCCTCTCCCATCCCCGAACCCGTCCACGAAAGTTTCGACCTGCGCAGCGCCGGTCCGGCCGAACTGATAACGGACGCGCTGCGCCAGCTGGCCGATCCCCAGCCGCGGGTCATCCGGGTCATCGGCGAACCCGTGCGCGGTGCCGGCCTGTTGATCGAGGTGACGATGGGCACCGAAAGCCTGCGCATGGCGATGATCGATTACGGCTTGCGCATCCTTCTGCTGTCGGCGGTGATCTCGGTGCTGACGGCGCTGTTGCTGTTTCTCGCGGTCCGCCGCCTGCTGGTCACGCCGATCAAGCGCGTGGTAAATGCCATGCAGCTCTACGCCGAGGCACCCGAGGATACCCGCCGCATCATCTCGCCTAGCGCGCGCGTGCGCGAATTGCACGAGGCCGAAACCACCCTGCAATCGCTGCAGAACGAGTTGACCGGTGCGCTGCGGCAGAAAGAGCGTCTGGCGCAATTGGGCAGCGCGGTTGCCAAGATCAGCCACGACCTGCGCAATATCCTGACCACCGCTCAGCTGTTCGCCGACCGGATGGAACGCAGCGAGGACCCCGGCGTGAAACGCGCCGCGCCCAAGATCGTGGGCGCGATCAGCCGGGCGGTGAACCTGTGCGAGACGACGCTGGCCTTCGGCCGTGCCCAGGAACCGCCCCCCCGGCTGGAACGGGTGCAACTTGCCGCCATCGTCAACGATGTCGTCGATGCCGAACGTCTTGCCGCCGGCGAGGAAGAGGTCAGCTTTGCCGAGGACGTGCCAGCGGGGCTGACGCTCAGGGCCGATCCCGAACAGCTGCACCGGGTGCTGACG
>JBNGDM010000300.1:0-3728 GCA_049975105.1 Rhodovulum sp.
CTGTATGACAGCGGCGCGGGCACGCTTCTGAACGTCGCGCTCAGCACGGCCCAAGCCACCCGGCTGGTGGCCGTCATCGGCCGGTTGCGCGGCCAGGGCGTCGCGGCAGCGCAGCTGAAAGCCGCCATCGCCCGGGTCGATGCCGAGGGCAATCCCGGCACCACGATGGACGACCTCTCGCGAGAGGAAGAGCGCGACACCGACCTGCCCGGCACCGCCTATGAACTGGCCAAGCGCCCCGATTTCTGGGGCGCGCCGCTGACCGGCACCCGCTGGCTGCGCGATCCGGGCAGCGGCCGGCAACTGCCCGTTCGCCTGACCCGCGCCGAGGGCCGCCGCCTGCGTCGCGTCTTGGCGCGTCTGATGGCCGACGGCGTGGCCGACACCACGCCCTTCGTCGAGGAGCTGAACAAGGCCTCGCTGATGATGATCCCGGCCTCGGTCACCATCGCCCGCCTGCGCCTGATCCAGCGCAACCTGCGCCGGACCGTGCTTGTCCGGCTGCGCGCCGATCACCGGCTGATCCGCGACCTGACCCGCAGCCGGCGCACCGGCGACCGCATCCTGCCGCGCGATTTCGACACCGCCTTCCAATCGGTCGAAATCCCCGGCAGCGACCCGCACAAGGGCGGGCAGGTGGTGGTCTTCGTCAATTACCGCACCCGCGGCGGGCGCGACCTGCGGGTGGTCTACAAGCCCGCCGACCTGACCATCGACAGCCTGCTTTACAACGATGCCGACAGCGTCGCCGCCAACCTGGGCACAGACCTGTCGTCCTACCGGATGCTGTCCCGCACCGACGACACGGCGGACGTGCGGCACCGGCATTACGGCTACATGGAATTCGTGAAATCCGGCGGCCCGCAAAGCGCCGCGCAACTGCGGTCCGTGTTCCGCAGCCTCGGGGCCAACCTCGCGCTGGCCTACGTGTTCGGCCTGCGCGACATCCACAAAGAGAATTTCCTGCTGCTGGACGACCGCATCCAGTTCATCGACATGGAGGCCGCGACCGGCCGTTTCACCGGCTTCGGCACCATGGACATGGACGAATTGACGGGGCGGCTCTGCGAAAAGATCGCCGACAGCCTGCGCGGGCTCGGCCGCGATGCCGCACGGGCCGAGGTGCCCTCGACCGACGACCTCAAGTCCGAGATCCGCGCAGGCTTTCGCGACAAGCTGGCCGAGATGGGTCCGCGCCGGGGCGACCCCCACGGTGTCGATGCCGCGGTGGGGCGCTTCATGCAGGCCACCGCCCGATTCGTGCCGTTCAAGACCGCCGAGCTGCAACAGCGCGCGGGCCTGTTCCACGGCCAGTTGAACCCGCCCGACGAGGAGACGCGCACGCTCTACGACAACAGCACCGACCGCCTGGCGCGCGAGGCCGCGGACGAGGCCGGCGCACCGGACGGGCTTGAAGCGGCGTTCCAGACGATGCTGCGCGCGCCCGCCACGATGGCGGCCTTCCACACCGGCGACGTGCCGTTCTGGACCCATCGCGACCGCAACGTCTATGGCGAGGACGGCGCGCTTCAGGTGCCGGACCTGCCACACCCCCGGCTGGGCAGCACCGCGCACAACGCCCGCACCGCGCGCAGCCGACTGCGCCCCGAACGGGCGGGCGTCGCGATGCGCCGGTTGAACCGGCAGGCGCTGCCGCTGTTCGGCGATATCGCCGCCAAGATCCTCGCCAAGCTTTAGCGCCACACCGCAACCGACGTTTTTTTCGCCTGCCCGCAATGGGTTGGTGACCGGGGGCGGTTTTCCGTGCTACTGTCACGGAAATGGGAGGGACCCCGCCATGGCCCAGATCTTCGCCTCCGAACGCCCGCAACAGCACCGGACAAAGGCCGCCGCGCCGGCCCGCGCGGCCTCGGGCGGCACGCTCGACGCGCTGCGCGGCGCCGCCGACGCCTCCGCCGCCACCCGCGACCTCGCGCAGCTTCAGGCCATGGCCGAGCCGCTTCAGCGCCAGCCCGTTGAGGAAGAGGAAGAACTGCAGATGAAGGCCAAGGCCCTGCCCGAGGGCGACGCGCTGCAGCGCGCCCCGGAAGAGGACGAGGAACCGCTGCAAGGCAAGGCCCGCAACGGCTCGGGCCTGCCCGACCAGTTGCGCGCCGGAGTCGAAAGCCTGTCGGGCCGCGACATGGGCGGGGTGAACGTCCACTACAACTCCTCCCGGCCCGCCGCCGTCCAGGCCCATGCCTTTGCCCAGGGCAACGACATCCACGTCGCGCCCGGCCAGGAACGCCATCTGCCGCACGAGGCCTGGCATGTCGTCCAGCAGGCCGAGGGCCGCGTCGCCCCGACGGGCGAAATCGCCGGCCAGCCGGTCAACGACGATGCCGGCCTGGAACGCGAGGCCGACGTGATGGGGGCTCGCGCCCAGCAGCAAGGCACCCGACCGGCCTGACCGCGTCACACGTCTTGATTTAATTCCCCAATACGTGCTCTAGTCAAAGTTGCGCGCCGTTACCGATGTTTGTGTTTCCGTCCAAGCCGTTGTCAAAGGAGCACGAACCCGGTGGTTGCCTTCCGTCCCGCGCTTTTCCTGCCCGCCCTTCTGGCCCTTGTCCTGTCGGCCGCCGCAGCATTCGCGCAATGCGGCCAACCCACCCGCGATGTCGACGTGGTCGTGGCGATCCGCGACGCCCCGCCGTTTTCCGCGATGTCGCCCAGTGGCTTCGCCGAGGGGTTCGCCATCGATATCTGGACCTCGGTCGAGCACGAGCTGATCTCCGAGGGTGCGATGACCGCGTCCGAAATCGTGCTCTGCCGCTCCATCGCCGAGCAGGAGGCCGCGCTGATCGACGGGTCGGTCGACGTGGTGATCTCGCCGCTGACCATCACCGCCCAGCGGATGCGCAGCTATGACTTCTCGCAGCAATACCTGCCCTCGGGCCTGACGCTGGCCGTCCCCGCGACCAGCGCCATCGACTTTGCGAACGCGACCCGGGTGATCGTGCAGACCGTGACCCAGCCCGGCGTGGTCAAGGCGGTGCTGGTGTTCCTTCTGGTCAACCTGGTGCTCGCCGCGTTGATCCGCCTGGCGATCCGCCACGAAATGCGCGGCCGTGCAGGGCAGGGCGGCGTCGACGCGCCCGGCTGGGTGACCACCCTGCTCGAAGCGATCGTCAGCACCTCGGGGCTCAAGGGGCTGGGCGACCGGTTCAACACGGTGCTGGGCCGACTGTTGGAAATCTTCATGGCCGTCGTCGGCACCGTCCTGTCGGCCACCATCTTCGGCGTGCTGACCTCGGCCTTCGTCGGCTCCATCGGGGCCACCGCGACCGTGCCGCCCGAAACCCTGCCCGACATGCGCATCGGAACGCTGGAAGGGTCCACCGCGCAGCAATTCCTGATCGCGCAATACGCCGCGGCCGACCTGTCGCAAACCGGCGCCGTCTGCGTCCCCGCCGCGCAGGCCACCGAGGAGTCCGGCTGCCTGCTTTACCCCGGCTGGCCCGCCGCGGTGCAGGCGCTGGACAAGGGCGAGGTAGCGGCGGTTCTGGGCGACTGGATCGCGCTCAGCTATCTCTCGCGGCTCGACCGTTACAAGGGCCGCATCGAGGTGCAGTCGGGCGTCTACCTGAACGAACCCTATGGCTGGGCCGTGGCGCCCGACCGCCCCGCCTTGCGCGCCGCCATCGACCGCGCCCTGATCGAGGACATGCGCGACCCCGGCTGGCGCCGCCGGATCGAGGCGTACCTGGGCGCGGGCGCGGTGGCGC
>JBNGDM010000301.1:0-3723 GCA_049975105.1 Rhodovulum sp.
GGGCATTTCGCTGCGGTTCATCTGGGTTCTGGTCTGGTCCATCGCGGGCTTCGTGGCGCTGGTCGCGGGCATCATGTGGGGCGCCAAATCGGGGGTGCAGTTCAGCCTGTCGCTGATCGCGCTCAAGGCGCTGCCGGTCTTGATGCTGGGCGGCTTCACCTCGATCCCGGGCGCCATCGTCGGCGGGCTGATCATCGGGGTCGGCGAAAAGCTGTTCGAATTCACCATCGGGCCGATGATCGGCGGCGCCACCGAAAACTGGTTCGCCTATGTGCTCGCGCTACTTTTCCTCGTGTTCAGGCCGCAGGGCCTGTTCGGGGAGAAGATCATCGAAAGGGTCTGACCATGCAGAAGATCTACGCGATTACCTGTGTCGTCGGCTGGGGCTTCTTCTATGCCTTCAGCTATCTTGCGGTCACGTCGCTGAAGGATGCGGCGTGGATGCCCGCCACCTACGCGATGCTCGCCTTCGCAGGGTTTCTGACCGGCATGCTGTGCTGGGTGCGGATCGTCGGCGGCAAGGCGACCAGCCTGCGCCCGGCGCCCGTGCGTGCGCCCCGGCGGCGCGAGTTCACGAGGGAGATCGCCTGACATGTTCTACCGCGAGGCCGGCGACTTCAAGACCTCCTACAGCGAGGACAGCCAGACCTTTCCGATCCGATTCGACCGATATCGCTATTACGCGGTCCTGGTCGTCGCCTTCGCGATCATTCCCTTCGTCGTCGATGATTACTGGGCCAACGCGATCCTGGTGCCGTTCCTGATCTATTCGATCGCGGCGATCGGGCTGAACATCCTGACGGGCTATTGCGGCCAGGTCAGCCTGGGCACCGGGGGGTTCATGGCCGTCGGCGCCTATGCCTGCTACAAGCTGATGACCGCCTTTCCCGATGTCAGCATCGTTCTGCACGTGATCGCGGCGGGGTTCATCACGGCGGGCGTGGGCGTGCTGTTCGGGCTGCCATCGCTTCGGATCAAGGGGTTCTACCTGGCGGTGGCGACGCTGGCCGCGCAGTTCTTCCTGGTCTGGCTCTTCAACAAGGTGCCGTGGTTTTACAACTACTCCGCCTCGGGCCAGATATCGGCGCCCGAGCGCACGGTCCTCGGCTTCGCGGTCACGGGGCCCGAGACCACGGCCTGGGCGAAATACCTGATTTGCCTGCTGTTCGTCGTCGTTCTGGCCTGGGCGGCGCGGAACCTGACGCGCGGCACGATCGGGCGGTCATGGATGGCGATCCGCGACATGGACATCGCGGCCGAGATCATCGGGGTGAACCCGCTCAAGGCCAAGCTGACGGCGTTCGCCGTGTCGTCCTTCTATATCGGCATCGCCGGGGCGCTGTTCTTCGCGGTCTATTTGGGCGCGGTCGAGGTGGGCGAGGCGTTCGGCATTCAGAAATCGTTCCTGATCCTGTTCATGGTTATCATCGGGGGCCTGGGCTCGATCTTCGGAAGTTTCGCAGGCGCGGCCTTTCTTGTTCTGTTGCCGGTGCTGTTGAAGAACGTTCTGGTGGGCGGCATGGGCTGGCCCACCGACCTGGCCGCGCATATCGAGTTGATGGTCGTGGGCGCGCTGATCATTGTGTTCCTGATCGCCGAGCCGCACGGGCTGGCCCAGCTTTGGCGCATTGGCAAGGAGAAACTGCGACTATGGCCGTTCCCGCATTAGGGAACGGGGAAACGCGCGAATAGCCGGGCCAACCCGGCAAGGCTCAAACTTGGGAGGAGACCTGATGAAACTGAAACTGGCATCCGCCGCGCTGTGCGCGCTGATGGCGGCAAGCCCGGCGCTGGCCGAACTCGTGTTCCCCGATCTCAGCTACCGCACCGGCGCCTATGCGGCGGGCGGCATCCCGTTCTCGGACGGCTACCAGGACTATTTCACACTGGTGAACGAACGCGATGGCGGCATCGGCGGTGTGAAGGCCCGCGTCATCGAGTGCGAGACCGGCTATAACACCGAGAAGGGCGTGGAGTGCTACGAGGCGACCAAGGGCGAGGGTGCGCTGATCTACCAGCCGCTGTCGACCGGCATCACCTATCAGCTTATTCCCAAGGTCTCGGCCGACCAGATCCCGCTGCACACCATGGGCTATGGCCGCACCTCGGCGGCCAACGGCAAGGTGTTCGAATGGGTGTTCAACTATCCGGCCAATTACTGGGACGCGGCCTCGGTCGCGATCAAGTACCTGCTGGAAGAAAACGGCGGCGACCTGAGCGGCAAGAAGATCACGCTGCTGTATCACAACTCGGCCTATGGCAAGGAGCCGATCCGCACGCTGGAAGAACTGGCCAAGAAGCACGGCTATGACCTGAACACCATCCCGGTGGATCACCCTGGCCAGGAGCAGAAATCGCAGTGGCTGCAGATCCGGCGCGAACGCCCCGACTACGTGATCATGTGGGGCTGGGGCGTTATGAACCAGGTCGCCATCCAGGAGGCTGCCAATATCCGCTTCCCGATGGAGAACTTCATCGGTAACTGGTGGGCAGGCGCCGAACATGACGTGACACCCGCGGGCGCCGCGGCGGATGGCTACAAGTCGCTCAACATGAACCGCATCGCCGATTACCCGGTATTCGCGGATATCAAGACCCATGTCCACGACAAGGGCCTTGCCGCGGGCGACGGATCGAACGTGGGCAAGGTGCTTTACACCCGGGGCATGTATGCGGCGATGCTGGCGGTCGAGGCCGCCAAGACCGCGCAGGAAATCCACGGCACGCCCGACATCACCGCCGCGATGATGCGCGACGGGATGGAGGCGCTGGTGATGGACGCCGCCAAGATGGAGGCGCTGGGCGCGCCGGGGATCGGCCCGGAATTCGGCGTCTCCTGCGCCGATCACGGCGGGTCCGGCATGGGCATCGTCCAGCAATGGAAGGCATCCGAGGGCAAGTGGGTCGCGCTGACCGACTACATCATGCCCGACGACGAGGTGATCGCCCCGCTCGTCGAAGAGGACTCGATGGCCTATGCCAGCGAGAACAACCTGTCGCTGCGCTGCGAGTGACCTGACCTTTCCCGGCGCGGGCCAGCATGTCCGCGCCGGGTCCTACCGGAATTCGAAGGGACTGCCCGGGGATGCTCGATTCAGGCCGCACCCAAGACACACTTCTTGAAATCAACAACATAGAGGTGATCTACAACCATGTGATCCTCGTTCTGAAAGGCGTGTCGCTCTCGGTGCCCAAGGGCGGCATCACCGCACTTCTGGGTGGTAATGGTGCGGGCAAGACCACCACGCTCAAGGCGATCTCGAACCTGTTGCACTCGGAACGCGGCGAGGTGACCAAGGGCTCGATCCTTTATCGCGGCGAGAAGATCCAGGATCTCGCGCCCTCGGATCTGGTCAAGAAGGGCGTGATCCAGGTGATGGAGGGGCGCCACTGCTTCGAACACCTGACGGTCGAGGAAAACCTGCTGACCGGGGCCTATACGCGCACCGACGGCAAGGCCGCGATCCAGGCCGATCTCGAGATGGTCTATTCCTATTTTCCCCGGCTCAAGGAACGGCGGAAATCTCAGGCAGGCTATACCTCGGGCGGCGAACAGCAGATGACAGCGATCGGCCGCGCGCTGATGTCCCGGCCCGAAACGATCCTCTTGGACGAACCCTCGATGGGCCTCGCGCCACAGCTGGTCGAACAGATCTTCGAGATCGTGAAATCGGTGAACGAGAACGAGGGCGTGACCTTCCTGCTGGCCGAGCAGAACACCAA
>JBNGDM010000302.1:0-3696 GCA_049975105.1 Rhodovulum sp.
GCCATCTGGTTGCGGTCCCAGGGCATCAGTCGTTCTCCCGTTCGGTTCTGGCCGCGAGGCTTGCCATAAGCTGTGCCGTCTGCGTCACCAGGAGTGGAATTTCTTTCGTCACGTCGGGGCCGAAATGGGCATCGGCCACCCGCTGCGCCACGTGCAGATAGCCGGCCGCCTCTTCTCCGAGGGTCTCGACCTCTTCGAAAAACGTGCCGGTGCGTGCCATGGCGAGGGTCCCTTACGCGGCGCGCGTGGTGCGCTGTTCGATGCGCTTCTCGTGCTGCCCCTGGATCAGGCGGTGCACGTAGATGCCGGGCAGGTGGATCTTGTCGGGGTCCAATTCGCCGGGCTGGACGATTTCCTCGACCTCGGCGACGCAGACCTTGCCGCACATGGCAGCCGGCGGGTTGAAGTTGCGCGCGGTCTTGCGGAACACGAGGTTGCCGGTGGTGTCGGCCTTCCACGCCTTGACGATCGACAGGTCCGCCACGATCCCGCGTTCCAGGATATAGGTCTGGCCGTCGAATTCCTTGTGTTCCTTGCCCTCGGCGATGACGGTGCCGACGCCGGTTTTCGTGTAGAAGCCGGGGATGCCGCAGCCGCCCGCGCGCATGCGTTCGGCGAGCGTGCCTTGCGGGTTGAATTCCAGTTCAAGTTCGCCCGACAGGTATTGGCGCATGAACTCGGCATTCTCGCCCACGTAGGACGAGATCATCTTTTTCACCTGGCGCGTCTGCAGCAGGATGCCGATGCCGAAATCGTCCACGCCCGCGTTGTTCGAGGCGAAGGTCAGGTCCCTTGTCCCCGCCTCCTTGATCGCCTGGATCAAGAGTTCCGGGATGCCGCAAAGCCCGAAGCCGCCCGCGGCGATGAACATGCCGTCGAACAACAGCCCGTCCAGGGCCTCGGCGGCGCTGCCATACACCTTGTTCATGGATCACTCCCCGTCTGAACCTTCGGCCCGAGTAGTGGCGAAGGGGCGACGGGGAGTCAATGTGATGCCGCGCTGCGGCGGTCGTCCGGGCTATTCGGCGGCCTTCTTGGCGGCGGTCTTTTTCGCGGCGGGTTTCTTGGCCGTGGTCTTCTTGGCGGCGGTCTTCTTCGCCGCGGGTTTCTTCGTGGCGGTTTTCTTGGCCGCGGTCTTGCGGGTGCCCTTCTTGGCCGCCTTCTCGTCGATCAGCTGGACGGCCAGTTCCATCGTGACATCGTCGGGCTCGGTCCCCTTGGGCAGGGTGGCGTTGACCTTTTCCCATTTGACATAGGGGCCATAGCGGCCCTCCATCACGTTGACGGGGCCGCCCTTTTCGGGGTGCTCGCCCAGTTCGCGCAGGGGTTTCGCGGTGGACGCCCCCCGGCCGCGGGTCTTTTTCTGGGCCAGCACCTCGACCGCGCGGTTCATGCCGACGGTGAACACCTCTTCCACGTCGGGCAGGTTGGCATAGACGCGGCCGTGCTTGACGTAGGGGCCATAGCGGCCGATGCCCGCCTCGACCAGTTCTCCATCCTCGGGATGGGGGCCGATCTCGCGCGGGAGCGACAGCAGCATCAGCGCCTTTTCCAGGTCGATCGTCTCGGGCGCCCAGCCCTTGGGCAGGCTGGCCCGCGGCGGTTTCGGCTGGTCCTCGGTCGGTTCGCCCTTTTGCACATAGGGGCCGAAGCGGCCGTTGCGCAGGGTGATCTCCTCGCCGTCGTCATGGCCCAGAACCTTGCCGTCGAGTTCGGCGGCCGGATCGTCGGAGGGGGCCGAGAGCGGGCGGGTATAGCGGCATTCGGGGTAGTTGGTGCAGCCGATGAAGGCGCCCCCCGAGCGCGCGGTTTTCAGGTTCAGCCGGCCCAGCCCGCATTTCGGGCAGACCCGCGGGTCGGTGCCGTCCTCGCGGGGCGGATAGAGGTGGGGGGCCAGAACCTCGTCGATCTTCTCCAGCACCTCGGAAATGCGCAGATCGGCGGTTTCGGCGAGGGCCGCCGAGAAATCGCGCCAGAAGCGGGCCAGCACGTCGTGATAGTCGCGGCTGCCGGCGGACACGTCGTCAAGTTCGTCCTCCAGGTTCGCGGTGAACTCATAGCCCACGTATTTCTGGAAGTAGTTGGACAGGAAGGCGGTCACCAGCCGCCCCTTGTCCTCGGGGATCAGGCGGTTCTTGTCCTTCGTGACATAGCCGCGGTCTTGGATCGTGGTGACGATCGAGGCATAGGTCGAGGGGCGGCCGATCCCCAGCTCTTCCATCTTCTTGACCAGCGTCGCCTCGGTATAACGCGGCGGCGGCTGGGTGAAATGCTGCTCGGGCGTGACGCTCTCGCGCTTGGCGGCTTCACCCTCCATGATCTGGGGCAGGCGCTTGTCGTCATCGTCCACGACATCGTCGCGGCCCTCTTCGTAGACCTTGAGAAACCCGTCGAACAGCACGACCTGCCCCGTCGCGCGCAGGCCGACCTGTTTGTCGCCGCTCTGTACGTCCACGGTGGTGCGTTCCAGCCGCGCGGCCTCCATCTGGCTGGCGAGTGTCCGTTTCCAGATCAGGTCATACAGCTTTTTCTGGTCGGCATCGGTAGTTTTCAGCTTGCCCGCATCCCGCGTCATGTCGGTGGGGCGGATACATTCGTGGGCCTCTTGCGCGTTCTTGGCCTTGTTCTTGTACATCCGCGGGGATTTGGGAACGTAATCCGCGCCGTAGCGGTCCTTGATCGCGTCGCGGGCGGCCATCACCGCCTCGGGGGCCATGTCGATGCCGTCGGTCCGCATGTAGGTGATATGCCCCGCCTCGTAGAGCCGTTGCGCCGCCTGCATGGTCTGGCGCGCGCCGAAGCCGAACTTGCGGCTGGCCTCTTGCTGCAGCGTCGAGGTCATGAAGGGCGGGGCGGGGTTGCGGCTGGCGGGCTTGGCCTCGACCGCCTCGACGGTGAACTCGCGGCTGGTGATCGCCTGCACGGCCAGTTCGGCGGCGGTGTCTGTGGCGATGTCGAACTTGTCCAGCTTCTTGCCGCCCAGAACGGTCAGCCGGGCCTCGTAGGTCTGGCCGCGGGGGGTGGCGAAGACGGCCTTGACCGACCAGTATTCGCGGGCGCGGAAGGCCTCGATCTCCATCTCGCGCTCGACGATCAGACGCAGGCAGACGGATTGCACGCGGCCGGCCGATTTCGCGCCGGGCAGTTTCCGCCACAGCACTGGCGACAGGTTGAAGCCCACCAGGTAATCCAGCGCGCGCCGCGCCAGATAGGCATGCACCAGCGGTTCATCGACCTGGCGGGGGTTCTTCATCGCCTCGGTGACGGCGGACTTGGTGATCGCGTTGAACACCACGCGGCTGACGGCGGTGTCCTTCTTGATCGCCTTGCGGCTGCGCAGGGCTTCCTCAAGGTGCCAGGAAATCGCCTCGCCCTCGCGGTCGGGGTCGGTGGCGAGGATCAGCGCGTTGTCCTCTTTCAGGGCGTCGGCGATCGCCTTGACATGTTTCCGGCTGTCGCTCGCGATCTCCCATTTCATCTCGAAATCATGGTCGGGATCGACCGACCCGTCCTTGGGCGGCAGGTCGCGGACATGCCCGTAGGACGCCAGAACCGTGTAGTCGGAGCCGAGATACTTGTTGATTGTCTTGGCCTTGGCCGGGGACTCGACGACGACGACGGGCATGGAATTCCTTTCGACTCGGGTCCCACGGGGGGGCGGGCACCCTTGGCGGCGGAAAATGTGGGGGGCGGGGG
>JBNGDM010000303.1:0-3662 GCA_049975105.1 Rhodovulum sp.
AGCCGGTGCAGGATCCACACCAGCGCCAGGAAATTGACGATCTGGGCCGCGACGGTGATCCAGTCGATCTGCATCCCCTAGCCCCCGGCCGCCGTCCCCGCCTGAATCGCCGCGTCCCAGAACGGGTTGGCGAAGATCAGGATCATCGCCACCACGAAACAGTAGATCGCGGTCGATTCGATCATCGCGAGGCTGACGAACAGCGTGCGCGTGATCGTGTTCGCCTCGTCGGGCTGCTGGGCGATCGAGGCCAGCGCCTGTGACGCCGTGCGCGCCTCGCCCAGCGCCGGGCCGATCGACCCGATCGCGATGGTCAGCCCCGCGGTGAAGATCGAAACCGCGCCGATCAGCGTCGGGTCCATCATGTCACTCTCCTTTCGGCATGCCCGCCCCGGGCCGGTCCCGCGTGGCCGAGGCGATGTAGACCATCGCGAGGATGGCGAAGATATAGGCCTGGATCACCCCGGTCAGCAGCCCCAGCAACTGCATCAACACGGGGAAGAAGAACGGCGCGATGGAAATCAGGATGCCGGCGATCACCGTGCCGCTCATCACGTTGCCATACAGGCGGATCGCCAGCGCCAGCGTGCGCGTCAGTTCGCCCATGACGTTGAACGGCGCCATCAGCGGCGAGGGCTGAATATAGGACCGCAGGTAACCCCGCACGCCCCGCCGCGCCAGCCCGAACAGCGGCACCGCGATCAGCACGCACAGCGCCAGCGCCGTGGTCGTCGACAGCGAGCCTGTCGGCGGCTGGAACCCGGGCACCACGGCCAGGATGTTCGACACCGCGATGAACACGAACAGCGTGCCGATGAAGGGCAGGTAGGGGCCGGGGTCCTGGCCGCTGACCTCGCGGATCTGGCCCGCGATGGTCTCGACCACGGCCTCCCACAGGTTCTGCCAGCGGGTCAGCTCGCCGGTATCGCTCAGCCGCAGCCGGACCAGCAGCGCCGACAGGAGCAGCACGGCCATGACGATCCAGGTGCACAGGATCGTGGCGTTGACCGGCAGCGGGCCAAGGTGGAACAGGATCGCGCCGTCGGGGGTGATGTCCATCGCGCTACCCCCCGTCCCGTTCGCGGCGCAGGACCAACTGGCGCACCAGCACGAAGCCCAGCAGCCCCACCAGCAGGTGCGGCGCCCCCGCCCCCGCCCAAAGCGCCAGCCCCAGCACCCCCAGCGCCAGCGCCATCCGCAGCGCAAAGCCCAGGATCAGCCGCCCCGCGCCGCCCGCCTCGGCGATGCCTTGCGTCGAGCGCCACAGCAGCCGCAGGTAGACCGCCCCGAACGCCGCCCCGACCCCCAGCGACAGCGCCAGCGCGGCCAACATCCCCCAGCCCTCATTCGTCATCGCGGCTTTCCTTCGTCACCCAGAACCACGCGTTCACACAGCCCAGCGCCACGCCCCCCAGGAGCAGCGCGAGCGTCCAAGAGAAATCGCCGTTCAACGCGCGATCCAGCCACGCGCCCAGCGCAACGCCGATCAGCGTGGGCACAGCGACGGCCCAGCCCACCAGGCCGAACATGCCGAACCCGAACAACGGGCCGCGCCCGCCGCGGCGCTGCGCGGCCTCCTTGCGGGCGGCCTTGCGGGCGATGGCCGCGGCCTTGTCACTGTCGCGCGCGCTCATCGCTCCCGCTCCAGGTCCATCATCCGGCGCACCACGCCCGCCTCCAGCCGGGCCAGCGCCCCGCGCGCGGCCCGTTCCTGCGGATCGACGGCGACGAACTCGCGCGCGACCAGCCGGCGCAGCTCGGCCAGGTCATGCCCGGCCACCGCCCGGCGCACCGCCACCGACACGTCGTCCCCGCATTTCACCAGCAGCCCTTCGTCGATGCCGAAATAGCCCGGGCCCCCGGCCTCGGTTTCATAGACCAGCACGCCGGGCACCAGCGGCGCGGTCATGTCGATATGGCGCGGCAACAGGGCAAAGGCGCCGTTCGTGGCCTCGGCCAGCACCTTGGTCACCGGCCCGTGGAACAGCCGCGCCTCGGGGGTCAGCACCGTCAACCGCATGCCGCCGCCCCCCGCGCCTCGGCCTCGTCGATCCCGCCCACCATGTAGAACGCGCTTTCGGGCAGGTGCGACAGCGCCCCCGACAAAATCGCCTCACAGCCCGCCAGCGTGTGCTCCAGCGCCACGAACCGGCCCGGCTGGCCGGTGAATTGCTCTGTGGTAAAGAACGGCTGGGTCAGGAACCGGTCCAGCCGCCGGGCGCAGGCCACGGTCGCTCGGTCGGCCTCGGACAGTTCCTCCAGACCCAGCATCGCGATGATATCGGCCAGCGCCTCGTATTCGGCCAGCACGCGCCGCACCTCGCGCGCGACGCGGTAATGCCGCTCCGACACCGTGCCCGGCGTCAGCATCTTGGATGCCGATTTCAGCGGGTCGATGGCCGGGTACAACCCCTCGCTCGCCCGCTTGCGCGACAGCGTCACCGAGGAGGACAGGTGCGAAAACACATGCGTCGCGGCGGGGTCGGTGAAATCGTCCGCCGGCACGTAGACCGCCTGGATCGACGTGATCGCGCCCGCGTCGGTGTTGCAGATGCGTTCCTCCAGCGCGCCCAGTTCCGAGGCCAGCGTCGGCTGATAGCCCACCCGCGACGGGATGTTGCCCAAAAGCCCCGACACCTCGGCCCCCGCCTGCACGAACCGGAAGATGTTGTCGATCAGCACCATCACGTCGCGGTGGTCCACGTCGCGGAAATGCTCGGCGATGGTCAGCGCGGTATGGGCCACACGGAACCGCGCGCCGGGGCTTTCGTTCATCTGGCCAAAGACCAGAACCGCGCCGTCCAGAACGCCCGTCGCGCGCATCTCGCGATACAGTTCCTCGGCCTCGCGCGAGCGTTCACCGACGCCGCAGAACAGGCTGACGCCCTCGTATTCGGCGACCATGTTGTGGATGAACTCGGTGATCAGCACCGTCTTGCCCACCCCCGCGCCGCCGAACAGCCCCGCCTTGCCGCCGCGCTCGATGGGCGACAACAGGTCGATCGCCTTGATCCCGGTTTCGAACACCTCGCCGCCGGGGCGGCGCCGGGTCAGGGCCACGGGCGGGCGGTGGATCGGCACGCGCTGAACATCCCCCAGCGGCCCCTTGCCATCCAGCGGCGCGCCGAACACGTCGATCATCCGGCCCAGCACCCCCGGCCCCACCGGCGCGGTCAGCGGGCCGCCGGTATCGACCACCTCCATCCCCAGCGCGACGCGCCGCGCGGGGTTCAGCAACAGGCCCCGCACCGTGTGCCGGTCGATCAGGCTGGCCACCTCGATCACGCGGTCACGCTCGGGGCCGGCCAGAAGGCAGGTGTTGATCGCGGGCGGCGCGTCGGGAAAGCGGACCTCGACCACCGCGCCCCGGATCGCCCGGATGCGGCCCGCGCGCCTGGCCTCGGAGGCGGGCGCCGTCGCGGTGTCGGTTTCGGTCATGGCCCCGGTGTCGGCTTTGCCTGATGCAAGCATCGCCGCCCGCGGCCCGTGCCGCAAGGGGTTTCGGGCCGGGCCTTAACTGTCGGGATTTTCCGAGGGCGGGTCGTCGAACAGCGACCAGCCGTACTTGCGCCCGGTCTGCGGCAGGTCCGAATTGCGCAGATGCGCCTGAAGATAGGTCTTGGCGATGAAATTCGCGGTGATCGGCGCGGTCAGGAACAGAA
>JBNGDM010000304.1:0-3639 GCA_049975105.1 Rhodovulum sp.
GCCCGCGTGGCGGCCCTGCCGCGGGACGATCAGGCCGGGAATTCGTTCAGGCGCGCGACATAGCGGGCCAGCGTGTCGATCTCGAGGTTCACCATGTCGCCGACCCTGGAAAGGCCCCAGGTCGTGACCTCCTTGGTGTGCGGGATGAAGTTGACGCCGAAGGTCGCGCCTTCGACCTCGTTCACGGTCAGGGAGGTGCCGTTCAGCGCGACCGACCCCTTGGGCGCGATGAATTTCGCCAGCGCATCGGGCGCACGGAAGGTGAACCGCGTGCTGTCGCCCTCATCCGTCATCGCGATGATCTCGGCCAGCCCGTCGACATGGCCCGACACGATATGGCCGCCCAATTCGTCGCCCACCTTCAGCGCGCGCTCGAGGTTGATCCGGCTGCCCTCGGCCCAGGTGCCCAGGTTGGTCTTGGACAAGGTCTCGGCCGAGAAGGACACCTCGAACCAGGCGCCCGCCCCCTCCGCCCCGCGGTCGACCACCGTCAGGCAGACCCCGTCGCAGGCGATCGAGGCGCCGATCTCGATGCTGTCGGGCGCATAGCCGCAGCCGATCCGCGCAAGGGTGTCGCCCCGCTTTTCCAGCGCCTTGACGGTGCCGATATCGGAGATGATGCCGGTGAACATGGGCTGCGCTCCTTTGCCGTTGCGCGCCCGACCTAGCGGCTGGCCCGGTCAAGGGCAAGCGGCAGGGCGCCGCGTTCGCTTTCGCCCTTTCGCGCTGCCCGAAAAGATGGCCCAATGCCGCCGATGGCACAGTCTTCGGGCATTACGCGGCGCTTTCTGCTCCTTCAGGGGCCGCACGGGCCATTCTTCGACCGGCTGGGGCGGGGCCTTCGGGCGGCGGGGGCGCAGGTCTGGCGCGCGGGGTTCAACCGCGGCGACCGGGCGTTCTGGTCGGACGCGGCGCACTACCTGGCGGTGACCTGCCCGGCCGCGGACTGGCCGGATCGGTGCGCGGCCCTGCTGGACCGGCTGGGGATCACCGATATCGTTCTGTATGGCGACACGCGGCCGGTTCATGCCGCGGCGATCGCGGCGGCGCGGGCGCGGGGCGTGACGGTCCACATCTTCGAAGAGGGCTACCTGCGCCCCTGGTGGGTGACCTATGAACGGGACGGCGCGAACGGGCATTCGCGGCTGATGGGCCTGTCGATGGCCGAGATCGCCGCCCGGCTGCGGGGCGAGGGGCCGCCCGTGGCCGAGGCGCCGGCCCACTGGGGCGACATGCGCGAACATGTCTTCTATGGCGCGCTGTATCACGGGCTGGTGATGGCGCCATCGCGCCGCTATCGGCATTACCGGCCCCATCGCGGGCTGCCGGTGAGCGCCGAATTCGCGCTGTACCTGCGCCGGCTTGCCCTGTTGCCCGCTCATATCGCCGCGCGTTTCGCCGCGACGCGGGCGATCCGGCGGGGGGGCTTTGCCTATCACCTTGTGCTGCTGCAACTGGCCCATGACGCAAGCTTTCGCCACCATGGGCCGTTCGACCGGATCGAGGATTTCCTGGCGCGGTGCGTCGAGGGGTTCGCCGCCGGTGCGCCCGCCCATCACCACCTGGTGTTCAAGGCACACCCGCTGGAGGACGGGCGCAGCCCCCTGCCCCGCAGTCTCCGCGCGCTGGCCCGCGCCCACGGGCTGGCGGGCCGGGTGCATTACGTTCCTGGGGGCAAGCTCGCGCTGCTGTTGGACGGGGCGAAAAGCGCGGTGACGGTGAATTCCACCGCCGGCCAACAGGCGCTGTGGCGCGGTCTGCCGCTGCGGGCGTTCGGGGCGGCGGTCTATGCCAAGCCCGAGTTCGTCTCGGATCAGCCGCTGGCGGATTTCTTCGCCGCCCCGCGCCGCCCCGACGCCGATGCATATCGTGTTTTCCGGCGGTTCCTGCTGGAAACCAGCCAGTTGCCGGGCGGTTTCTATTCGCGCCGCGGGCGCGACCAGCTGATGCGCCAGGTGGTCGACATGGTGCTGGACGCGTCCGATCCCTATGAAACGCGCCCGCTTTCGGCCGCGGCGGCGGCGCAACACCTGCGGCTTGCGGGATAGCACCGGCCCTCGACAGGCTGGCCAGAGTCCCCCGAAGCCTGTAGGCTGAACGCAAATTATCGAGGCGGCACCAAGCCGTCCGGGACGATCCTGAGGCAGTCAAAAGCAAGAACGAGGAAGCCGAGCAGTGAAAATCATGCATTCCCGGGGGGCGCGGGCGCTTGCCCTGCTGGCCCTCGCGGCGACCGTGAGCGCCTGCGGCCTGCCGCGCTCCGGTCCGAACAAGCGCGAAATCTATCAGGGCTCGGTTCAGAAACAGGGCGATGCCTTCGTCGTGGCGGTGAACGACCGGGTGACGCGGGCCACGGCGGTGACCCCCGCGATCGGCTTTCCGCCCGAGTTCCGCGGCGCGGGCCTGGTGACATCCGACATCATCCGCAACGGCGACGTGCTGGGTCTGACGATATATGAAAACGTGGATGACGGTCTGCTGGCACAGGCCGGCGGCAATGCCGCGGCGCTGAGCGAGGTGCAGGTCGACGACGCGGGGTTCATCTTCATCCCCTATGCCGGGCGGATCCGGGCCGCGGGCAACACACCCGAACGGCTGCGCCAGATCATCACCGAGAAGCTGGACGCCCAGACCCCCGACCCGCAGGTGATCGTACGCCGGATGGCGGGCGACGGCGCGACCGTGTCGGTGGTGGGCGGCGTCGCGGGCCAGGGGGTCTATCCGATCCAGCGCCCGAACCGCACGCTGACGGGCATGCTGGCGACCGCGGGCGGCATCTCGATCCCGCCCGAGGTGGCGCGCATCACCGTGCTGCGCGGCAACAAGCGCGGCGAGGTCTGGTTCCAGGACCTGTACGACCAGCCCGAGATCGATATCGCCCTGCGGAATGGCGACCGAATCCTGGTCGAGCGCGATACCCGCGCCTTCACCGCGCTGGGCGCGATGGGCGCACAGCGGCGCGTTCCGTTCGAAACCCAAAGCCTGTCGGCGATCGAGGCGATCGCCCAGGTGGGCGGGCTGAACAGCGGTCTTGCCGATCCGACCGGCGTCTTCGTGATCCGCAACGAGTCCGAAGAAATCGCCCGCATGGTGCTGGGCCGCGACGACCTGATCGGCGCGCAGCGCCTGGTCTACGTGCTCGACCTGACATCGACGAACGGCATGTTCCTGGCCCGCGACTTCGCAATCCGCGATAGCGACACGGTCTATGTCACCGAAGCGCCCTTCGTGCAGTGGACCAAGACGCTGAACGCGATCACCGGCACGGCGAGCACGGCGCAAACGCTGGATGCAATCGGGAGCAACGACTGATCCCGGTCATGGCCTGCCGAGACGCAGGGAACGACACCGACGCCGGGGGAGCGCCCCCCCGGCGGCTTTTCGTTTTCAATGGCGGCTTTCTGACCCAGCGGCGGGTGGGGCGCATCCTGGCGTTGGCGGGGTACCGGATCCGCATCGGCCTGCCGGGGCCGGACGATCTGGTGGGCATCTGGGGCGCGCGCCCGACCGCGGGGCGCGGGCTGCGGGTGGCGGCCGCGCGCGGTGCCGGGCTGCTGCGGGTCGAGGATGCGTTCCTGCGCTCGGTCCTGCCGGGGCGGGCGCGCGGGGCGGGCGCGCCGCTTGGGCTGATGCTGGACC
>JBNGDM010000305.1:0-3629 GCA_049975105.1 Rhodovulum sp.
GCGCGCTGGTCGGCGGGCTGGGCGCTGGTCTTCATCGCGCTGCTGTACCTGACGGCCCCGGCCGTGGGCGCGATGGCGCGGCTGAACATCACCGAACTGATGTGGCCCAACGGCACCGACGCGGCGGCCGTCTCGGTCGAACAGATCGAGACCGATCCGGCCTATGACTGGATGGCCACCTGGCAGAAAACCGGCCTTCTGGGCTGGGAAGACAAGAACGGCGACGGGCTGATCCAGTATTACAACGACGCGGCCCCCGCACTGCAGGAACGCGCCGAGGCCGAAGGCTGGCAGGGCAACGAACTGACCAACTTCAACCGCGACATCCTGGTGCTGGCCAACCCCGAAATCGCCAACCTGCCCTCCTGGGTGATCGGCCTGGTGGCCGCCGGTGGCCTGGCCGCGGCGCTCTCCACCGCCGCCGGTCTGCTGCTGGCGATCTCGTCGGCGGTGTCGCACGACCTGATCAAGGGCGCGATCAACCCCAACATCTCGGAACGCGGCGAACTTCTGTCGGCGCGGATCGCGATGGCGGTGGCGATCGCGGTGGCGACCTATCTGGGCCTCAACCCGCCGGGTTTCGCCGCCCAGACGGTGGCACTGGCCTTCGGGCTTGCGGCGGCCTCGATCTTCCCGGCGCTGATGATGGGGATCTTCTCGACCCGCATCAACAACGTGGGCGCGGTCGCGGGGATGCTGGCGGGCCTGACCGTCACGCTGGTCTACATCTTCCTGCACAAGGGCTGGTTCTTCATCCCCGGCACGAACAGCTTCGACGACAGCGATCCGCTGCTGTTCACGATCAAGTCGACCTCTTTCGGCGCGGTCGGCGCGGCGATCAACTTCGCCACGGCCTATATCGTGGCCGGCATGACGAAGGAGACCCCGCAAGAGATCAAGGACCTGGTCGAAAGCGTGCGCATCCCGCGCGGTGCGGGCGCGGCGACCGATCACTGACGACATCGAGGGGGGCGGCCCGGCGCCGCCCCCTTCCCCACGCGCCCGGAATTTCCCGGACCTGCGCGCCCCTTTTAGGTTCTTTCCTCGACCGACCCGGCTGCCCGCGCAGGAGGTGCGCATGTCCGACGCCCAGGCCGATATCATCCTAAGCCTGACCCGGTTTCCCCCCTTCGACCTCGTACCGGCCGAGGCGCTGGCGGCGCTGTCCGCCAGTGTCACCCGCATCGCGGCCGATCCCGGGCAGACCATCTTCTTCGAAGGCGACCGGCTGGACGGGCTTTACGTGATCGAGACCGGCACGGTCGACATCGAGACGGGCGAGTCGGACCTGATCGCCCATCGCGGCCCCGGCGACCTGTTCGGCGAACGCGGCCTGTTGCGGCTGGGCCGCGCGACGCTCACCGCGCGGTCGAGTTCGCGGGTATCGCTGCTCCTGTTGGCCAAGGGCGCGTTCCACGACCTGATGGACGAGGTGCCCGCCTTCGCCGCCTGGTTCCAGCGCGCGATGCCGGGCCGGGCGATGGCCGCGGGCGACGAGGCGGCGGGGCTGACCGCGCTGAAGGTCGCCGACCTGATGACGAAAACGCCCGTCACCTGCCCTGTCGGGTCGACCGTGACGGATGTCGCGCGGATCATGCGCGACAAGGGCATTTCTTCGGTGATCGTGATGGAGGGCGAGGCGCCCGCGGGCATCGTCACTGTGCGCGACCTGTCGGGCAAGGTCCTGGCCGAGGGGCTGGACGGCACCACGCCGGTGGCAAAGGTGATGACGCCCGACCCGATCACCATCGCCCCCGACGCGCTGGGGCTGGACGCGCTGATGCGGCTGGCCGATCACAATATCAGCCACCTGCCCGTGGCCGAGGCGGGCCGCATCGTGGGGCTGATCGGGCGCACCGACCTGTTCCGCCAGCAGGCCGCCACCGCCAGCCACATGATCGTCGAGGTGGTCGACGCCGACACCCCCGAGGAAATGGCCCGCGTGGTGGCCGAGGTGCCCGCGCTGCTGGCGCAGCTGGTGCGCTCGGGCGTGGCGGCGAACGCGATCTCGCGGCGGATCACCGACATCACCGACGCGATCACCCGTCGCCTGCTGGCGCTGGCCGAGGCGCGTCTGGGCCCGCCCCCCGTGCCCTACCTGTGGCTGGCCTGCGGGTCGCAGGGGCGGCGCGAACAGACCGGCGTCAGCGACCAGGACAACTGCCTGATCCTGGACGACGCGGTGAAACCCGAACACGATGCCTATTTCGAGGCGCTGGCCAAATTCGTCTCGGACGGGCTGAACACCTGCGGCTTCGTCTATTGCCCGGGCGACATGATGGCCACCAACCCGCGCTGGCGCCAGCCGCGCCGGGTCTGGCGCGAGTATTTCGCCCGCTGGATCGCCCAGCCCGACAACGAGGCGCAGATGCTGGCCTCGGTGATGTTCGATCTGCGGCCCATCGGGGGCGAGACGGCGCTCTTCGCCGATCTCCAGGCCGAGACGCTGGAAATGGCGCGCAAGAACTCGATCTTCGTGGCGCACATGGTCTCGAACTCGCTGAAACACACGCCACCGCTGGGGCTGTTCCGCGGCTTCGCGCTGATCCGGTCGGGCGAACACAAGGACATGTTCGACCTGAAACATTCCGGCGTCGTGCCGGTGGTCGATCTCGGCCGGGTCTACGCACTCAAGGGCGCGCTGGAACAGGTCAACACCCGCGACCGGCTGGAGGCCGCGCGCGTGGCGGGCGTGATCTCGCAGGCGGGCGCGCATGACCTGATCGACGCCTATGACCTGATCGCCGAAACCCGCCTGGCCCACCAGGCCGAACAGATCCGCGCGGGCACGGCGCCCGACAATTTCATGGCGCCGGGGCAGTTGTCGGAACTGGAACGCAACCACCTGCGCGACGCCTTCATGGTCATCAAGACCATGCAATCGGCCGTCGGACAGGGCCGCGGGGTGCTGGGCTGATGTTCCTGGAACTGATCGCAAGTTTCGTGGCCGGGCTGGGCGCGGCGGGCGTGGTGCTGGCGCTGAACCTTTTGACAGGGCGGCGCCTGCCGCGCTGGCTGATGCCGGTGGCCGGCGGCGCGGCGATGATCGGCTTCGCGGTCTGGTCGGAATACAGCTGGGCCACCCGCACCGTCGCGGGCCTTCCCCAGGGCGTGGTCGAGGTCACCCGCGTCACCGAAAGCCGCCCGTGGAAGCCCTGGACCTACCTCGCCCCGCAGGCCACCCGCCTGATGGCCGCCGATGTCGCGGGCGCGGCCCGGCGCGAGGATGCGCCCGACACCTTCCTCGTGACGCTCTATTTCTTCGCCCGCTGGCAGCCCGCGCAAAGCGCGCCGGTGCTGATCGACTGCGCCGCGCCGGCCCGCGCCGACGTCACCGACGCCGCGCTGGCCGACCCGTCCGCCGCGCGCTGGCGCCCGCTTTCTCCCGACGATCCCCTGGTCCGTACCGTCTGCGACGACGGCGCAAGCTGAAAGGTCCCCCCATGCCACGGAAATCCGTCTTGCTGGCCGAGGACGAGGACGGGATCGCCATCGCGCTGGAATACCTGATCTCGCGCGAGGGCTACGACACGCGGCGCGTCGCCGATGGCGAGGCCGCAATACTGGCGCTGGAGGAGGCGCCGCCGGACCTTGTGGTGCTGGACGTGATGCTCCCGCACCGCTCGGGC
>JBNGDM010000306.1:0-3611 GCA_049975105.1 Rhodovulum sp.
GCCAAGGGGTTCGGCAACGGTCGGGTGATTCCGGCGGGCCCGTTGCGCGAGCCGGTCGCGGTGGGGCTGGCCCGCGCCGATTTGGTGCTGTCGATCGGGCCGCGCCCGGCGCAGCGGCATTTCGCGGCCCAGTGGGGCGCGCGGATCAATGTGCCGCATGTCACCGGCGCGCTGCGCCCGCTGGAAACCGGGATGGATTGGGCGGGAATGCCGGTGCTGGCCTTCGCGGGCATCGGACATCCGGAAAAGTTCTTTGCCACGGTCGAGGGGCAGGGCGCGCGGCTGCTGCGGGGCGAGGCGCTGGAGGATCACCAGCCGCTGACGCCCGCGTTGATGGCCCGGCTGGAGAACGAAGCCAGGCTGTTGGGCGCGCAACTGGTGACCACCGAGAAGGACGCGGTGCGCCTGCCGGCCGCGTTCCGGCAAAAGGTGCTGACCCTGCCGGTGCGGCTGGAACTGGATGATTGGGCCGAAATAGAGACTGTTTTGGACCGGTTGGGCCTTACCGCTTCCTAAGCCTCTCGCGGATGGCGTCCCCGTGCTCGTCGAGTTTGGGCGCGGCGTGGTCGAGCGCCAGATCGGCCCCTGAGAACCGGATCGGCGTGCGCACCCCCGGCACCCCGTCGCGCGTCGCCACCATGCCGCGATGGACGATCTGCGGGTCGGCGAACACCTCGTCCAGGTCGTTGATCGGCCCGGCGGGCACGCCCTGCCCCTCGCAGGCGGCAAGCAGGTCGGCCTTGGCGAAACCGCGCGTGGCCGCGGTCAGCCTCTCGGTCAGGGCGGCGCGGTTCGCCACCCGGTCGGCATTGGTGGCGAAGGCCGGGTCGTCGGCGAGGCCCGGCAGGTCCAGAAGCCCACACAGCCGGGCGAATTGCGCGTCGTTGCCGACCGCGATGATGATATGCCCGTCGGCGCAATCGAACACCTGGTAGGGCGCCAGGTTGGGGTGCGCGTTGCCCATGCGGGTGGGCGGCGTGCCGGTCGTCAGGTAGTTCATCGCCTGGTTCGCGGTGATCGCGGTGGCCACGTCGAACAGGGCCATGTCGATCTGCTGGCCCTTGCCGGTGGCCTGGCGTTGATGGACCGCCGCCAGGATGGCGGTGGCGGCATAGATGCCGGTGAAGATGTCGGTCACCGCCACGCCCACCTTTTGCGGCTGGCCGTCCGGTTCGCCGGTGATCGACATCAGCCCCGACATGCCCTGGATGATGAAGTCGTATCCCGCGCGATGCGCATAGGGGCCGTCCTGTCCGAATCCGGTGATCGAACAGTAGATCAGGCGCGGATTCAGCCGGGATAGAGACGGATAGTCGAGGCCATACTTGGCCAGCCCGCCCAGCTTGAAGTTCTCGATGACCACGTCCGCCCCGGCCACCAGGTCGCGCACCAGCGCCTGGCCCTCGGGCGTGCGGAAATCGCAGGCGACCGATTCCTTGCCGCGGTTGCAGGAATAGAAATAGGCGGCCGAGCGGTCGCCCGGACGGTCCACGAAGGGCGGACCCCAGCGGCGGGTGTCGTCGCCTTCGGGGGATTCGACCTTGATGACCTCGGCGCCCAGATCGGCCAGCACCTGGCCCGCCCAGGGGCCGGCCAGGATGCGCGCCAGTTCGACGACCCGAAGGCCCGCGAGCGGGGCGGCCATCGCGTCAGCCGGCCAGCTTCTCGTCGAGGATCTTCTTGAGCGCGCGATAGCTCATGTTCTTGTGCAATTCGCCGTCGATGACCAGCGACGGGGTGCCGGTCACGCCCGCGGCGGCCGTCATCTCGGCCGAGGTGTCGCGGAGCGCGGTCGCCAGCGCCGCATCGCTGAGGCAGGCTTCCATCTCGTCATCGCCCAGCCCGGCGGCGCGCCCGATCTGGCGCAGGTTCTCGGCGGTCTTGGCCGGATCTTTCGGGTCGATCCAGTCCTTCTGTTTTTCATAGAGGACCGAGACGAGCCCGAAGAACCGCATCTCGCCGCCGCAGCGCGCCAGAAGCCCGGCCCAGATCGCGTAAGGATCCCAGTAGACCTCGCGGTAGGTGAAATAGACCTTGCCGGTGTCGATGTAGTCGGCCTTGAGACGCTTGAACACGTCCTCGTGGAAATTGCCGCAATGCCCGCAGGTGAAGGAGGCGTATTCCTCGAGCTTGATCGGCGCGTCGGGGTCGCCCAGCGTGAAGGATTCGACCTGCGGCACCTCTTGCGCCTGCGCGGCCGCGACCGGGGTCAGGCCCACGTTGGGCTGCGAGGTCATCCAGAACCCGCCGAGAGCGGCGAGCGCGACGAGGCCGAGCGAGATCGAAAGAATGCGGATCATGGAACGGGTCTCCCTAGCGTTTCGGGCGGGATAGGACGTTTTGGCCAAGTGCCGCAAGGGCCGCGCGCAGGCCCTCGTCCTGCACCGGGGCGGACAGGTCGGCGGCGCGTGCGGCCGTCGCCGGGTCGGTGGTGGCCTTGGCCGGTTTCGTTGCGTGGGCAAAGCTGGCCTGCCCCTCGGCGAAGCCGGTGGGGGCGGTCTGGGTCAGGCGGATGCGCGAGATCGCGGAATAGCCATAGCAGGCGTTCACCTTGTCGCGGATCGCCTCTTTCTGCATCTCCAGCATGGGCGCGTTGGCCCCGGTGGTCAGCAGGGTCAGCGTGGCGCCGAACCCCTCGCGGCCGTATTTCACGTCGACGGGGCGGGCGATGCGGGCGATGTCCTGGCCCACGATCTCGGTCCAGTGGGTCAGGACCTTGGCCACGGCGAAGCCGCGCGACTCGCCCGCGCGGCGGATGCGCTGCGCCAAAAGCCGCGAGGCGGGTTCGAAGCCCCGCATCCGGCGGCCGTGGCTGTTGCCCGCGTTGGCCATGCCCGTTGTCGTCCTGCCTGTGCTTTCCCTTGCCTGCACCTAGTTTAGGCGGCAGGACGGCGGGCAGCCAGACAAATGACCTGAAGGGGGCCATAAAGATTGCGTGACGCGGAATTGAGCGGGGTTCTGCTGGACTGGTACGACACCCATGCGCGCGATCTGCCCTGGCGGGTGGGGCCGGCGGCGCGGGCGGCGGGGGTGCGGCCCGATCCCTATGCCGTCTGGCTGTCCGAGGTGATGCTGCAGCAGACCACCGTGGCCGCGGTGCGCGACTATTTCCACCGGTTCACGGCGCGCTGGCCCGATGTGGCCGCACTGGCCGCCGCCGAGGATGCGGACGTAATGGGGGAATGGGCGGGCCTGGGTTATTACGCCCGTGCGCGCAATCTGTTGAAATGCGCGCGCGCGGTGGCGGGGGACCATGGCGGGCGCTTCCCCGACACGCGCGAGGGGCTGCAGGCGCTGCCGGGCATCGGCCCCTATACCGCCGCCGCGATCGCCGCGATCGCCTTCGACCGTGCGGAAACCGTGGTGGACGGCAACGTGGAGCGGGTGATGGCGCGGCTTTTCGCCGTCGAAACGCCGCTGCCGACGGCCAAGCCCGAACTGACCGCGCTGGCCGCCCGGCTGACGCCCGACGAACGGCCCGGGTGCCATGCGCAGGCGGTGATGGATTTGGGCGCCACGATCTGCACCCCGAAAAGCCCCGCCTGCGGCATCTGCCCCTGGATGGGGGCCTGCGCCGCCCGCGCGCAGGGAATTGCCGCCGACCTCCCCCG
>JBNGDM010000307.1:0-3571 GCA_049975105.1 Rhodovulum sp.
GGCTGCTGGGCACGATGGAGTTGATGCGGGACACCGGGCTGGACCGGGACCAGCGCGAGCACCTGGCGATCATGGAGTCGGCGGGGCGGCTGTTGCTACACCATGTCAACGACGTGCTGGACCTGGCGCACCTGGATTCGGGGCAGGCGGTGGCGCGGGCCGAACGGTTCGACCTGGGCGCGCTGCTGGAGGAAACCGTGTCGATGCACCGGGCGCTGGCGGCGGTGAACGACAACTGGCTGGTGCTGGAGCCGGGCGCGGGGCTGGGCGCGGTCACGGGTGACGCGCCGCGGCTGCGCCAGGTGCTGGTGAACCTGGTCGGCAACGCGCTGAAATTCACCCATGCGGGGCAGGTGACGGTGCGCGCCGAGCGCCGGGGCGATACGGTCGAGATCGCGGTTCGGGATACCGGGCGGGGCATCGCGGCCGAGGACCGGTCGCGCATCTTCGACGAGTTCTTCACCGGCGATCCGACCTATGGGCGCGCGGCGGGCGGCACCGGGCTGGGCCTGGCGATCACCGCGCGGCTGGTTCGGCTGATGGGCGGCGAGATCGCGCTGGACAGCACCCCGGGCGCGGGCAGCCTGTTCACGGTGCGCCTGCCGCTGCCGGTTGCCGAGGCCGAACCGCCCGAGGCGGCCGAGGACGATGACGCGCCCTGCGGCGGCCCGGCCCGGCCGTTGTCGGTCCTGCTGGTCGAGGACAACCGGGTGAACCGGCGCGTGGCCCGCGCGATGCTGGAAAAGCTGGGCCACCGGGTGACCGAGGCCGAGGACGGGCTGGACGGGGTCGAGATGGCGTTTCACGGGGCCTATGATGCGATCCTGATGGATGTCTCGATGCCGCGGCTCGACGGGGTGGAGGCGACGCGGCGCATCCGGCTGGGCGGGCGGTCGCGGCACGCGCGGATCATCGGGCTGACCGCCCATGCCCTGCCCGAGGAGGTCGCGCGGTTCCGGGCGGCGGGGATGGATGCGGTGGGCTGCAAGCCGGTCTCGCGCGCGCAGCTGCGCGGGTTGCTGGCCGACACGCCCGCGCCGGACTTCGACCCGGCCGAGGCACGGGCGGCGGCGCGGGCCTGAGCGCGGTCAGCCGCCGGACGCGGTTCGGGCCTGGGCGGCGATCCGGTCTTCGAGCCAGCCGGTTTCCATCTTCGGCACCGAGGACAGCAGCAGTTCGGTATAGGCGGGGTGGGGCGGCGCGAATATCTGTTCCTTGAGCCCCTGTTCGACCACCTCGCCCTGGAACATCACCACCACCTCGTCGGCGATGGCGCGGACCGTGTCGATGTCATGGGTGATGAAGATGTAGCTGAGGCCAAGCGTGCGCTGCAGCTTCATCAGGAGTTTCAGGATGCCTTCCTGCACGATCTGGTCGAGCGCCGAGGTGACCTCGTCGCAGATGATGAGGTCGGGTTCGGCGGCCAGCGCGCGGGCGATGCAGATGCGTTGTTTCTGGCCGCCCGAAAGCTCGCCCGGCAGGCGGTCCATGAAACTGTCGTCAAGCTCGATCATGTCGAGCAGTTGCGACACCCGCGCCGTCACCTCGGCCCCCGACTTGCCCAGGTAGAACTGAACCGGGCGGCCGATGATCTCGCGCACGGTGTGGCGCGGGTTCATCGCGGTGTCGGCCATCTGGTAGATCATCTGGATGCGGCGCAGCTGGTCGCGGCTGCGGCCCCTGAGCGCCGGGGGGAGCGGCGCGCCCTCGAACCGCACCTCGCCCGCGACGGGGGGCAGAAGGCCGGTGATGACCCGCGCGGTGGTCGACTTGCCCGAGCCGCTTTCGCCCACCAGCGCCACGGTCTTGCCGCGCGGCACCGCGAGGCTGATGTTCTTCAGCACCGGGATGGTGCCGTAGGCGGCGGTGATGCCGTTGAGTTCCAGCACCTTGTCGGGGCCGGTTTCGCCCGGTTTCCGGATCGAACGCACCGCCCAGAGCGATTTGGTGTAGGGGTGTTTCGGCGCGGCCAGCATGGTTTCGGTCGGCGCCTCTTCGACCTCTTCGCCGTAGCGCAGCACCTTTATCCGGTCGGCCATCTGGGCGACCACGGCGAGGTCGTGGGTGATATAGATGGCGGCCGTGCCGAACTCCTTGATCGCCTTGCGCATGGCGGCCAGCACGTTGACCTGGGTGGTCACGTCGAGCGCGGTGGTGGGTTCGTCGAAGATGATGAGGTCGGGTTTCGCGCACATCGCCATGGCGGTCATCGCGCGCTGAAGCTGGCCGCCAGAGACCTGGTGCGGGTAACGGTCGCCGATGGTGTCGGGGTCGGGCAGGTCCATCGCGGCGTAAAGCGTGCGGGCATAATCGGCGGCCTCGGCCGCGGACATGAGGCCGTGGCGCAAGGGGGCCTCGATGGTCTGTTCCAGAAGGGTATGCGCGGGGTTGAAGGCGGCGGCGGCGGATTGCGCGACATAGGCGATGCGCACGCCGCGCAGCGCCTGTTTCGCGGCCTCGGTCGCGCGCACCAGGTCGATGCCGTCGAACAGGATCTCGCCGCCCGAGATGCGGCAGCCGGGGCGGGCAAAGCCCATCGCGGCCAGCCCCAGCGTGGATTTCCCCGCGCCGGATTCGCCGATCAGGCCCAGCACCTCGCCGCGATCAAGGGTCAGGTCCACGCCCTTGACGATGGGGGTCCAGCGTTCGTCGGCGAAGCCGTCGATGCGCACGCCGCGCATGGTCAGAAGCGGGGTGACAGTGTTCATCCTTGAGCCCGCTTGTCTGCATCAGGAACCAGTCGACCACGAAGTTCACCCCGATGGTCAGCAGCGCGATCGCCGCCGCGGGCAAAAGGGGCGTGATCCCCGCCTTGAGGTCGTATTGCGCGAACTGGATGAGGGACGCGTTCTCGCGCACCATCGAGCCCCAGTCGGCGGTGGGTGGCTGGATGCCGAGGCCGAGGAAGGAGAGCGCGGCGATCGTGAGGAACACGAAGCAGAAGCGCAGGCCGAACTCGGCCACCAGCGGCGGCATGATGTTGGGCAGGATCTCGCGGCGCATGATCCACCAGGTGCCCTCGCCCCTGAGCCGCGCGGCCTCGACATATTCCATCACGACGACGTTCATCGCCACCGCGCGGGTTATGCGGAACACGCGGGTGGAATCGAGCACCGCGATGATCACGATGAGCGACAGCACCGAGGCGCCGAAGATCGACAACAGCATCAGCGCGAAGATCAGCGACGGGATCGCCATCAGCACGTCGACGAGGCGGGACAGCACCTGGTCGGTCCAGCCGCGCGCGATGGCCGCCACCAGCGCCAGCCCCCCGCCGATGAGAAAGGCCAGAAGAGTGGTGGTCAGCGCGATGCCGATGGTGTTGCGCGCGCCGTAGATCAGCCGGGAGAGGATGTCGCGCCCGATCTGGTCGGTGCCCAGCGGATGGTCGGCCGTCCAGGGGGCGTAGGGCTGGGCGAAGACCTGGGCCTCGCCATGGGGGGCGAGGAGCGGGGCGAAGATCGCCACCAGCGCGTAGGCGCAGATCACGACCAGGCCGAACCAGGCCGAGACGGGCGCCTTTTTCAGGGCGAGCCAGGCGCGCGCGCCGGGGCTGCGCCGGGTGCGGAGG
>JBNGDM010000308.1:0-3570 GCA_049975105.1 Rhodovulum sp.
GTCGGCGTCGATTTCGGATTGCGCGGGCATGGAGCCGACGAAAACCGCCGCCGAAACCGTGCCCTCGCAGGCGGCCATGCGCGCGACGAGGGGGGCGAAACTATAGGGGTCGCGCGCGTCGAAGCGGATGGTTTCGGCAAGCGGCGCGCCGCGCACGCTGGCATCGGCCGCGTCGCGGTCCAGGTCGGCGGTGTCGCGGCCCGCGAGGATCACGCCGTCGCCGCGTTCGGCCAGCTTGCGCGCGAAGGCCCGCGCGATCGAGGACGAGGCCCCGAGAATGATCCAGGTCTCGCTCATGCCGCGCTCCTCAGCTTCAGCCGACGGACGAGGTCGGTCAGGTTGTGGCCCTCGGGGTCGGCCTTCGCCACCTCGGCGCGCCAGGCGTCAAGTTCGGGATACATGGCCGCCACGGTTTCGGGCCGGGCCAGCCCGTCCTTGGCGAGGTAGATGCGCCCGCCGGCGGCCTGCGCCATGTCCTCCAGCCGGGCGTAAAGCGCGGGCACCTTGGCCTTGCGGGCGGGCATGTCGACGGCGAGCGTATAGCCCTCCATCGGGAAGGAGAGGTGCCCGGCCCGCCCCGGCCCCATGCGTTTCAGAACGGCGAGCGGCGAGGCGACGCCGGCCTTGGCGATGGCGCCGAGGATGTCCTTGAGCGCGGGGGCCGCATCGCGGGGCACGACGCACTGGAACTGGTGAAAGCCCTTCTTGCCGTAAAGCCGGTTCCAGTCGTGGATCGCGTCGAGCGGGAAGAAGAATTCGTCGAGCGGGCGGGTGCGCTTGCGCCCCGTGTCGGGCACGCGCCACAGGTACCAGCGGTTGAACAGCTTCACCACCGGCCAGGACAGCGCAAGGCCGGGCGCATCCAGCGGCACGGATTTCGCGCGCCGGGGCAGGCCGGGGCGCGTGCCCTCGACCAACTCGCCCTCTTCCAGGATGCCGCGGCCCAGGCGCTTGCGTTTCGCGGTGGCGTCGACCCAGCCCACGGCGAATTCGGCGGTCGAGGCATCCAGCGCGGCGATGAAGGCGTCGAAATCGGGGATGCGGGTTTCGACGACGCGCATCCGCTGGCCGGGGATGGGTTTGAGTTGCAGCCGCGCCGACAGGATCGCGCCGGTCTGGCCAAGCCCGCCCATGGTGGCGCGGAACAGGCCCGGGTCGGCCTCGGGCGTGACCACGCGCGGGCCGTCATCGGTCATCAGGGTGACGGCCAGCACATGCTGGCCGAAGCTGCCCGCGTCGTGGTGGTTCTTGCCGTGGACATCGTTGGCGATGGCGCCGCCGACGGTGGCGAAGCCCGTGCCGGGCAGGACGGCGGGCATCCAGCCGCGCGGCGCGAACAGGCGCAGAAGCTCGCCCAGGGTGGCGCCCGCCTCGACCTCGAGCACGCCGGTTTCGGCGTCGAAGGAGAGCAGGCGATCCATCCGGGTCATCTCGATCGCGGCGCCGCCCGCGTTCAGCGGCCCGTCGCCATAGGACCGGCGGTTGCCGATGGCCGGGCCGCGCGCGCCCAGGGCCTTGGCCAGCGCGGGGACGCGCTCGGGCCGGGCCAGCAGGCCGCGCGCGGTGATCGCCCGGCCCCAGCCCGCGTAATCAGCGGTTTTCCACTGCATTCCTGTTCCTTTTCGACAGACGTTCCGCGACCGGGAAGACCGCCGCGCCGATCCCGATGGCGAACCACAGGGTGGTCACCCGGATCACCGCGGTCGCCGCGATCGAGGTTTCGGGGGGAAGCCCCTCGAGCGTGAGGAGCGCGATCATCGTGGCCTCGGCCCCGCCCAGCCCGCCCGGCGCGCCGGTCAGCCCGCCCGCGAGCGTGGCGAAGACGAAGATCGCCATCGCGGTGGCCACGGAGGTGTCGGCGCCCAGCCAGGCGAGCAACAGGTAGAAGGCATAGCCCTCGGCCAGCCAGCCGACCAGGCCGAGGGCCACCGCGCCCGCCAGCACGCCGGAATGGGAGAAATGCGCCAGCGTCCGCGCCATGCCGCGCAGCCGCCCGAACAGGCGGTGCCAGCGCCCGACGATGCGATAGGTGCGGGTGATGAGCGCGGAGAGCAGCCGGGAATTCGTGGCGACGGCGGCGGCGAGCAGCGCCAGCGCGGCCAGCGGCACGGCCCCCGCGATGCCGCTGGTCGAAAGCGCCAGCGCCCCGGCCAGGATCAGCGCCATCGCCACCAGGTCGCCCGCCCGGTCCATCAGGAAGAGCGGCGCGGAGCGTTCCAGCGTCAGGCCGGTTTCGCGCCGGATCCAGCGCACGCGCACCAGTTCGCCCACCCGGCCGGGGGTCACGCTCATCAGGAAACCGCCGAGGTAATGGCGCATGTCGCGGACCAGGTCGGGGGGCAGGCCGACGCGGCGGGCGAACAGGTGCCAGCGCAGCCCGCGCATCGCGTAATTGACCAGCGACAGCCCCAGCAACAGCGCCATCTGCAAGGGGCCGAGGCGCAACAGCTGGTCGCGCGTCTCCTGCCAGCCGGTGGCGGCGGCCAGCCCGGCCAGCCCCGCGACCACCAGCGCAAGCAGACCCAGCAGAAGCAGGGTGTCGCGCCAGCGCTGCGGCGGGGTGGTTCCGGTCGGAGGGGAAACGCGGCTCGTCATCATGTTACCGCGCGCATAACAACAGATTGGGGCGGATTTATGAAGTTGTTTCCAGGACCGCAACGCGGCTGGCGGCGACCGGTCACGCGGGGCTCGCGCGAGGTCACGAAAACGCGGAACAGAGTCTGTGCGTGAGCGAACCATTCTGACGTGGATCACACGCGTCTGTGCGTTGAAGTGAGGGGTGGGCCGGGCCTATCTCGGGGTCATGGACGCGGCAGACGTGTCCTGCAGAGCAACGACCGCACGCCGGTCCGACATCGAACAAAGGAGATTGACCATGAAACGCCTTGCCATCACCACCGCCCTGATCCTGTCCGCCGCCGCCCCCGCGATGGCGCAAAGCCAGCTGGAGCGCCAGCTGGGCGTGCCGGCCGGCGAATACACGCTGGCGCAGCTGGTCGAGCTGAAATCGGCCGCGGAACAGACCGGCACCGACGGGTTCGTGTATTTCAAGGGCGCCAGCGACATGACGATGTCGACCGCCGGGCCGGTCAACGAGCGCGCCCGCGACCTGGTCCGCGCGCAGGCGCTGACCAGCGATGACGGCAACACCCGCCTGTTCGCCAACAATTTCGGCACCGTGGTGTCGGGCGAGATCTCGAACCCGCGCGCCCGGGCGATCATCGAGGACATGGCGCAGTCCGAAGACTGAGGCGCGGTTGCGCCGCGTCCGTCCAGGCGGACGAAAACGGGGGCCCCTGCGGGCCCCCGTCTTGCGTTCGCGTCAATTGACGATCGTGGCCTCGGTCGCGGTGCGAATTTCGTCCTCGCTCACGCCCTCGGCGCATTCGACGATCTTCAACCCGCCCTCGACGACATCCAGAACGCCCAGGTTGGTGATGATCCGGTCGACCACGCCGGTGCCGGTCAGCGGAAGCGTGCAGGATTTCAGCAGCTTGGACTCGCCGTGCTTGTTGGTGTGATCCATCACGATCACCACGCGGCGCACCCCGGCGACAAGGTCCATCGCGC
>JBNGDM010000309.1:0-3570 GCA_049975105.1 Rhodovulum sp.
GTCCTTCCTGCCCGAGGAGGGCGACAAGCGGATCGTGTTCCACTGCGGCTCGGGCGTGCGCTCGCGCAAGGTGGCCGAGGCGTATCTGGCCGCCGGTCACGACCATGCCGCGCACCTGGAGGGCGGGTTCGCGGCGTGGAAGACCGCGCACAAGCCCTATATCGGCACCGACATGGCTTCGGGCGCGCCGGTGGCCGTCCACGGCTAACGCGCCCTGCCCGGGCTCCGGGGGCCGCCCCGGCCCGGGAACGGCCTGGACGCGCCCCGCCTGTTCGCCTACTCCGCCGCCTGGGCCGCCCGCCCGTGCCCCGGCGAGGGGAACACGAAACAGCGGTCGCGGCGGATCATAAGCCACATCGGCGTGCCCGGCTTGGGCAGGAAGACCGCCGGCACCGTGGCCTTCAGGACGGTGCCGTCATACTCCATCCGGAACTCGACAAGGCTTTCCGATCCCATGAACCGCGCGCGTTCCACCACGGCGCGCGCGGGCACGCCGTCCTCGGGCGTCGGGTTCGGGCCGCGGCCGTTGCGGTCGAAGTCGATCTTGACGTGCTGGGGCCGGATGATGATGTCCACCTCCGACCCGTCGGGCATCGCCGGAGTCAGGAACTGTCCGAACGGCGTCTCGGTCAAAAGCCCCTGCACCTTGCCGCGGATCACGTTGATATCGCTGAAGAATGCCGCCGCGGCCCGGTCGACCGGCGCGTTGTACAGGTTATAGGGCGCGCCCTGCTGGACGATCCGGCCGCGGCGCATCAGGGCGATCTCGTCGGCCATGCGCATCGCCTCGTTGGGTTCGTGCGTGACCAGAAGGACCGCGGCCCCCTCTTCCTTCAGCACGCGCAGGGTCTCGTCGCGGATCTCGTCGCGCAGCCGGTTGTCGAGGCCGGAAAACGGCTCGTCCATCAGCATGATCTTGGGCCGCGGCGCCAGCGCACGGGCCAGCGCCACGCGCTGTTGTTCGCCCCCCGACAGCTGGTGCGGGTAGTCGTCGATATAGCGGCCCAGGTCCACCCGCCTCAGCAGTTCCTCGACCCGCGCCCGCTTCTCGGCGCGCGGCCCGCTCAGCCCGAAGGCCACGTTCTCGGCCACGCTCAGATGCGGGAACAGCGCGAAATCCTGGAACATCAACCCGACCGACCGCCGTTCCGGCGGCACCCGGAAGACGGTGTCGCAGACCAGCTGGCCGTCGATATAGATCTCGCCCGAATCCTGCATGTCGACGCCCGCGATCACCCGCAGCGTCGTCGACTTGCCGCAGCCCGATGGACCCAACAGGCAGGTCACCTGCCCCGGCATCACCTTGAACGACACGTCGTCGACGACGCGGCGCCCATCGAAGGCCCGGGTGATATTCCGGATTTCCAGCCGGGGGGTCGGGGTGCTCAAGTCCTGCCTCGCGCGTCAATTCCGATGGAATTTATCGGGATATGCGACGAGATATCAATGCATCCCCGCCCCTGCAAGGCGCGCGGCCCCTTCCGATGCCCGATTTACGGGCATCGCGCCCGGAATGGCGCCATGCGCGGCCCTAGCCGCTGCAATAGGGCTGGGCGCGCGTCCAGGCGGCGATTTCCTCGCGCTTGGCGGCCACCGTCATCGGCCCCCAGTCGGCGGCCACGCCACCGCCGCCCGCCGCCACCACGCCGTCACGCGGAACCGTGGTCGCGGCGATGCGGATCGCGCATTTCAGGTTCGCCGCGCCATTGGTCAGCGCCCAGCCGCTGCTCGCTGCACAGCCATAGGCGCGCGCGGTGGCGGGCGAGATCTGCATCAGCCCGAAATAGCGGCCGCCGCCGCCCACCGCCCTGGGGTTCCAGGTGCTTTCATGCTTGGCCAGCGCCGAGAACAGCCCCGACCAGAACGCGCGGCGCTGGGCCGGCCCCGCCTCGGGATAGGCCGGGCACCAGCGCCCGATATCGGCGGGCACCGTCTCGGCCAGCGCCGCGCCGTAATCCGAAAGGGCGCCCAGACTGGCCTTGGTCCAGGCGCTGGCCTCGGGTCGGTGATCCCAGCGCATGACCGGAAGGCCCGATGTGCTCAGCGCGGCGCGCTGCGGCGCCTCGGCATTGCCGCAGGACACGGGCAGGAACAGGCAGGCGGCAAGCAACATGCGGCGCATTCTCGGGATCCATGGCGGCACCGGGTCGCGCCCGGCATGCTCTTATCGCCGATGGGCCCCGCGCCGGGCAAGGCTCTGCCCGGCGCGCCGGCAAAGCTCCGCTCAGGCCGCCTTGCGCGGATGGCGGCCCTCCTGAACCTCCTCGACGATCTTGGCGACGAAGGCCGGCAGGTCGCCCGGGTTGCGGCTGGTCACGATGCCGTTCGAGATCGCGACCTCGCGATCCACCCAATCGGCCCCCGCGTTCAGCAGGTCGGTCTTGATCGAGGGGTAGGACGTCATCTCGCGGCCCTTCACCACACCGGCCTCGACCAGCAGCCACGGACCGTGGCAAATGGCGGCGACGATCCGGCCCTGGTCGACGAAATCCTTCACCAGCTGCACCGCCTGCGGCTTGGTCCGCAGGATATCGGGGTTGATCTGGCCGCCGGGCAGGACCAGCGCGTCATAGGCGTCCGCGCTGACATCGGCGAGGTCGCAATCGGCCTCGACCGCGCGTCCCCAGTTCTCCTTGTCCCAGCCGGTGATCGCCTGCCCGCCGGGGCTGGCGACCTGCACGGTGGCCCCGGCCTTGCGCAGGTCGTGCAGTGGCGTTTCAAGTTCGGATTGCTCGAACCCGTCGGTGGCAAGGATCAGGATACGCGTCTCGGTCATCTTGGGCATCGGATGCTCCTTTCAGTTCGCAGTTGCGTCATTCCCCCAACGATGTGCGCCGCCCGTCGTTCCATGCCGGCGCGTTCGCGATTGCGTGAGCCCGGCGCAAGTCTTGCCCCGCCCGTTCACCTCGCCTAGAACGCAGCCCATCCCCGCCAAGGAGTGTGCGCCATGCTCGATCTGACTTACGAAGCCCCGAAACCCAAGGTGATCTCTGGCGCCAAGGCCGATTGGGAACTGGTGATCGGGCTGGAGGTGCACGCGCAGGTGTCGTCCCGGGCCAAGCTGTTTTCCGGCGCCTCGACCGCCTTCGGCGCCGAGCCCAATTCCAATGTCGCCTTCGTCGATGCGGCGATGCCCGGCATGCTGCCCGTCATCAACGAGTTCTGCGTGGCCCAGGCCGTGCGCACCGGGCTGGGGCTCAAGGCCGCGATCAACCTGGTCTCGGCCTTCGACCGCAAGAACTATTTCTACCCCGACCTGCCGCAGGGCTACCAGATTTCCCAGCTTTATCATCCGATTGTCGGCGAGGGCGAGGTGCTGGTCGACATGGGGCCGGGCGTGGCGCGGCTGGTGCGGATCGAGCGCATCCACCTCGAACAGGACGCGGGCAAGTCGATCCACGACATGGACCCGCACATGTCCTTCGTCGATCTGAACCGCACCGGCGTCGCGCTGATGGAGATCGTCTCGCGCCCCGATATCCGCGGGCCGGAAGAGGCGGCGGCCTATGTCGGCAAGCTGCGCCAGATCATGCGCTATCTCGGCACCTGCGACGGCAACATGCAGAACGG
>JBNGDM010000310.1:0-3558 GCA_049975105.1 Rhodovulum sp.
GACCAATGGCGCGCCAATGGCAACTCCGAGCGACAATGGCGACGGGCAGCGCCCCCAGCCGGTCGCCCCGGCGCCAGCCGGGGCGAAACCCTTCCGCACCGCTCAATCCGCCTTCAACTCCTCCGACAGCCGCAAAACCCCCGTCCGCCCCGACAGCCGCGCGCGATAGACGGGCAGCGATTCCGCCACCCGCATCACGTAGTTCCGCGTCTCACGGAACGGGATCATCTCGATCCAGTCCACCACGTCCACCCCGGCAGACCGCGGGTCGCCCCGCTCGGCCACCCAGCGATGCGCACGGCTGGGTCCCGCGTTATAGGCCGCCGACACCAGCACCGGGTTCGGCCCGAATTCCTCGATCAACTGCGCCAGGTACGCCCCGCCCAGCCGCGCGTTATAGGCCGGGTCGCGGGTCAGCGCCTTGGTGGAATAGCTCACCTCCAGCTTCTCGGCCATCGCCTGCGCCGTGCGCGGCATCAGCTGCATCAACCCTAGCGCCCCCGCCCCGCTGGCCACGCCCGGGTCGAACTCGCTTTCCCGCCGCGCGATCGCCATGACCAGTTCGGCCGGAACGGGGTGGTCGGCCTCGGCCAGGTCGGTCACCGGGAAATAGGCTGCCATCATCACGTTGCCCTGCCCCGCGGCCACCTTGGCGATGCGCAGCGCGACATGCGGCTCGCCCAGCCGCAGGGCCAGCCCCGCCAGCTGGCGCTGCCCCTCTGGCCCCGCGGTCTCGGCCAGGTGCGTCAGGAACCACTCCATCAGGTTCCGCTCGCCCGCCTCGTGGAACATCAGTGCCGCCCGCAAAACCGAACTTTCGGCCCAGGGGGCATCGCGCCATTCGGGATAGGTCTCGTCGCCGACCAGCGCCGGGTCCATCGCCATCCCGGCCTTCTCGGCGGCCAGCAGACCGTAGAAACTCGTCTGGTGCGCGCCGCCCATCCGGTACGCCGCTTGCGCCTCCTCGGCCCGGCCCAACGCCTCCAGCGCGCGGCCCTCCCAATAGCCCGCCCGGCCCAGGCTGATCGGCGTCTCCACCGCCGCCTCGAAATTGCGGAAATGGGTCAGCGCGGTGTCCGCATCGTCCAGGAACCGCAGCGCGATGAACCCCGCCAGCCATTCCAGGTCGGCGTAATCCTCGCCCCCCGTCAGGAAATGCCGCGCCGCCAGACCGTAGGCCCGCTTCGCATCCCCCTCGCGCAGCACCTGCCGGGCAAAGACCCGCCGCCAGCCCGCCCATTGCCCCGGCCGTCCCAGCGCCGCGGCCGAACTGCTGCGCTCCTCCATAAGATCGATCGCATCGGCGTTGCGCCCCTTGCGCGCGCGCCACAGGAACCGCTCATAGGCCAGCCCCGCGTCACCCCGCAGCGCCTCGGGCACCCGCTCGATCAGCACGTCCACCCCCGGCGCCTGCTCGCGCAGCGCGATCCGCGCCGCGGCCAGCGCCTCCCAGCCTTCGGGCGCCAGGGGCAGCACCCGCCGGGCCGACACGAAATGACCCTGCCACAACATCTCGTCCACCCGCGCGGCATGGTGATCGGCCAGCTGCGTGCGGAACCGCGCCAGCAACGCCACCTGTGCCCCCTCCGACAGCGCCAGCGTGCGCCAGGCCAGCACCGCCATCGCCTGCGCATCGGCCGTCTCGCCGCGCGCCGCATGGGCCTGCACCAGGCGCAGCGCACCCGCCCCGGTCACCGGCCCGGCGTCGCGGAAATAGGCCAGAACGGCATCGGGGTCGGCATGGCCGGGGATCTTGCCCTCGCCCTCGGCCCGCACCCGGTCCAGCCCGGGCCAGTCGGGGTTGCGCGCCAGGAACTCCACGTAATCGCCGAACCGCCCTTCTCCCGCCCGCAGCCAGCGCCAGGTGACGATGTCGCGCGCCACCGGCCCCGCTCGGTCCGCGTGGTCCCAGGCCTCGTTCCAGCGATCGGCGCGCACATCCGCCATCGCCTGCACCAGCGGCGTTTCCGCCGCCCCGCGCAGCGGAACGGCCAGGGCAAGAACCAGCACGAGGAAGGTCAGACGCATCGGCGAACAGGTGGCTTTCGAAAACGCGGGTCAGGCTCTCACGGCGCGACCGAAACGTGCAATACACAAACTTGGCAACCGACCCCGCGCGCTATAGGGTCCGGCGCGCTGCGACGGGCGCGACTCGCCCGCCCCATTGAACCACAAGGAAAAGGAGCGTGTCATGATACAAGGGTCCCTTCCCGCCCTGGTAACGCCGTTCAAGCACGGCGCGGTGGATCTCGACACGCTCAAACACCTGGTCGAATGGCAGATCGACGAGGGCAGCCACGGCCTGGTGCCCGTGGGCACCACCGGCGAAAGCCCCACGCTGACCCATGCCGAGCATGAGACCGTGATCGAGGAGGTGGTCAAGGCCGCCGACGGCCGCGTGCCGGTGATCGCGGGGGCGGGGTCGAACAACACCCAGGAAGCGATCCGCTTCATGCAGCACGCCGAAAAGGTGGGCGCGGACGCCGCCCTGGTCGTGACCCCCTATTACAACAAGCCCACCCAGGCCGGCATGATCGCGCATTTCACCGCGCTGCACGATTGCTGCAAGCTGCCGATCATCATCTACAACATCCCCGGCCGGTCGGCCGTCGACATGCTGCCCGACACGATGGGCGAACTGGCGAAACTGCCCCGCATCATCGGGGTCAAGGACGCCACCGCCGACCTTGCCCGCGTGCCGAAACAGCGCATCACCTGCGGCCCCGATTTCCTTCAGCTCTCGGGCGAGGACGGCACCGCGCTGGGCTTCAACGCCCACGGCGGGCGCGGCTGCATCTCGGTCACCGCGAACGTCGCGCCCCGCCTCTGCGCCCAGTTCCAGGAGGCGACGCTCGCCGGCGACTATGCCAAGGCGCTGGAAATCCAGGACCGGCTGATGCCGCTGCATATCGCGATCTTCCTCGAACCGGGCGTGGCCGGGGCGAAATACGCGCTCTCGCGGCTGGGCAAATGCACCAACGAGGTGCGCACCCCGCTGGTCACCGTAACCGAGGGCACCGCGGCCAAGATCGACGCCGCGATGCGCCATGCCGGCCTGCTGAACTGACCATGACCGGCACGCCGCGCCCGGGCGAGGTAGTGCTGGAGGGCGCGCCCGACCCCGACGGCCCGCGCCTGCGCATCATCGGCCGCATCCGCTCGCCCTGGGGGCCGGGCGATTGCCCCAGGAATATCGGCCGCGCCCGCGAAACCGGCCGGGCCGCGCGGATCGAACTCGACCCCGCCTTCGCCCCGGCGCTGGCGGGGCTTCGGGTCGGCCAGCCGGTGATCCTGCTCTACTGGATGGACCGCGCCCGCCGCGACCTGCTGGTGCAGGCGCCCCGCCACGTCACCGAACCGCGCGGCACCTTCGCGCTGCGCTCGCCCAACCGGCCCAACACGATCTCCCAGGCCACCGTGCGGATCACCGCGCTCGACCCCGACTCCGCCACCATCGGCATCGACGCCATCGACGACACGCCGCTTCTCGACATCAAGCCCTGGCTCGAAACCGTCGACCTGCCGCCCTCCGACACCCCGGCCTGACCCGTCCCTTCT
>JBNGDM010000311.1:0-3509 GCA_049975105.1 Rhodovulum sp.
CCCCGACAGCCCCTCGCCGCCAAAGGGCTGGCTGCCCACGATGGCGCCGATCTGGTTGCGGTTGACGTAGAGGTTGCCCACCGCCGCGCGGTCCGCCACGTGCTGCACCCGGTCGTCGATCCGGGAATGCAGGCCAAAGGTCAGGCCATACCCGGTGGCGTTGATCGCCCCGATCACCGTGTCGATCTCGTCGGCGGCGAAGGTCGCGACATGCAGCACGGGGCCGAAGATCTCGCGCTCCAGCGCCGCGATCCCCGGCACCCGGACCAGCGTGGGCGACAGGAAATGCCCCGCCCCGGGCGCGTCCCCCTCCCAGATCACGCGGCCCTCGGCGCGGGCCTTGGCGATATAGGCGGCGAAGTCGTCCTTGGCCGCGGCCTCGATCAGGGGGCCCACATCGGTCGACAAATCCCACGGATCGCCCAGCCGCAGTTCTGCCATGGCACCGGTCAGCATCTTCAGGAACCCGTCCGCGATATCCTCCTGCACATACAGGCATCTCAGCGCGGAACAGCGCTGCCCCGCCGACTGGAAGCTGGAGGCCAGGATATCGCGCACCGCCTGTTCGGGCAGCGCGGTGGAATCCACGATCATCGCGTTCAGCCCGCCGGTTTCCGCGATCAGCGGCGTTCCGGGGGCCATGTGCGCGGCCATCGACCGCGCGATGATCCGCGCGGTTTCGGTCGAGCCGGTGAAGGCCACGCCATTCACGCGCGCGTCGGCCGTCAGGGCCGCGCCCACCGTCGCCCCGTCGCCGGGCAAGAGTTGCAGCGCGTCGCGTGGCACCCCCGCCTCTTGCAGCAGCCCGACCGCGTAATGCGCGACCAGCGGGGTTTGTTCCGCCGGTTTCGCCAGCACCGCGTTGCCCGCGGCCAGCGCCGCCGAAACCTGGCCCGTGAAGATCGCCAGCGGAAAGTTCCAGGGCGAGATGCAGGCGAACACCCCACGCGGCGGGGCGTCCAGCGTTTCGGCCTGCCCGGCGTAATAGCGCAGGAAATCGACCGCCTCGCGCAGCTCGCCCACCGCGTCGGGCAGCGACTTGCCCGCCTCGCGCGCGACGATGGCGAAGATCGCGCCGAAATGGTCCTCGTACAGGTCGGCCGCCCGGCGCAGCACCTCGGCGCGCGCGGCCGGGTCTGCACCCCAGGGCCGGGCGGCGGCCAGGGCCCTGTCCACATCCGCGGCCGAGGCCGGGGACACGGTGCCCACCACATCGCCCGGATCGGCGGGGTTGCGCAGCTCCAGCACCTCGTCGGGCAGGGCGGTTCCCGCGATCAGCGGCACGGCCTCGAACCGCGCGGCGCGGTGCGGCGCGCGGGCGGCCTCGATTTCCTCAAGATCGGGACCGTGGGTCAAATCCCAGCCACGCGAATTCCGCCGGTCCGGGCCGAACAGCGCGGGCGCGCGCCGGATCGCGGGGTGTTCTGGCACGTCCAGATGCGCCTCGATCTCGGCCAGCGGGTCGGCGGCGACCGTTTCGGGCGGCACGCTGTCATCCACGATCTGGTTCACGAAGGAACTGTTCGCGCCGTTCTCCAAAAGCCGCCGCACCAGGTAGGCCAACAGGTCGCGATGCGCGCCCACGGGGGCATAGATGCGGCAGCGCGTGCCATTGTGCTGCGCCATCACCAGGTCGTGCAGCGACTCGCCCATCCCGTGCAGGCGCTGGAATTCAAAGGCGTTCCGGTCCGCCCCCATCTCCAGGATCGCGGCCACCGTATGGGCGTTATGCGTGGCGAACTGCGGATAGATCCGGTCGGTCATCCCCAGCATCTTGCGCGCGTTGGCGATATAGCTGACATCGGTGGCCGCCTTGCGCGTGAACACCGGGAACCCGTCCACCCCCATCACCTGCGCGCGCTTGATCTCGGTATCCCAGTAGGCGCCCTTGACCAGCCGCACCATCAGCCGGCGGTCGAACCGCTTTGCCTGCGCGTACAGCCAGTCCAGCACCAGCCCGGCGCGCTGACCATAGGCCTGCACCACCACGCCGAACCCGTCCCAGCCCGCCAGCCGCGGATCGGCCAGCACCCGTTCGATCACGTCCAGCGACAGCGCCAGCCGGTCGGCCTCTTCGGCGTCGACGTTCAGGCCCATCCCGGCGTCCTTGGCCTGCACCGCCAGCTGCAACAGCCGCGGCGCCAGTTCCGCCATCGCCCGGTCGCGCTGGGCCACCTCATACCGCGGATGCAGCGCCGACAGCTTGATCGAGATCCCCGGGTTGGCGCGCACGTCGCCCTGGGTGGCGGCACGGGAAATCCGCGCGATGGCGTCGGCATAGGCGCTCAGGTAACGCTGCGCATCGGCCTCGGTCCGCGCGGCCTCGCCCAGCATGTCGTAGGAATAGGTATAGCCCTTGGCCTCCATCCCGGCGGCGCGGTCCATGGCGGCCTCGATGGTCTCGCCCAGCACGAACTGCCGCCCCATCTCGCGCATCGCGCGGCCGACCGCGCTGCGGATGACGGGTTCGCCCAGCCGTTTCACCGCGCCCCGCAGGGTCGAGGCCAGCCCCGGTTCGGGTTTTTCCAGCACGCGGCCGGTCAGCATCAAGGCCCAGGTGGACGCATTGACCAGCGGCGAGGCGGATTTTCCCAGGTGCCGGCCCCAGTCGCTGGGCGCGATCTTGTCCTCGATCAGCGCGTCGACGGTTTCGGCATCCGGCACCCGCAACAGCGCCTCGGCCAGGCACATCAGCGCGACGCCCTCCTCGGTCGACAGCCCGTATTCGGCCAGGAACACCTCCATCAGCCCGGGCCGGTCCTTGTCGCGGATCGCGCGGACCAGGGCCGCGGCCTCGGCACTGATCGCGGCGCGGTCCTCTTGGGACAACGCGCAATCGGCCAACAGCCCGGCCAGCAACGGGCCTTCGGGCGAATAGGTGGACTGGTCGATGCGGGCGCGCAGCGCGGCAAGCGTGTCGGTCATGGCATGTCCTCTGGATTTGATCCAGTATACCGCCATATACCCAGCCTTTTCGTCCATGATTGGAGAAATCGCAGGTCGATTGGATCTATTTTGCGAGGATCATATGCCAGACGACCGTCACGCCCTCGACCGACACGACCGTGCGATTCTGCAGGTTCTGGGCAGCGAGGGCCGCATTTCCGTTACTGAACTGGCCCGCCGGATCGGGTTGTCCAAGACCCCCACCCAGGCCCGTCTGCGGCGGCTGGAGGCGGAGGGGATCATCACCGGCTACCGCGCCATGGTGAATCCGATCCGGCTGGGCCTGGCCCATGTCGCCTTTGTCGAGCTGCGCCTGAACGATACTCGCGAGGCGGCGCTCAAGGCGTTCAACGACGCGGTGCGGGCGACCCCGGAGATCGAGGAATGCCACATGATCGCCGGGGGCTTCGATTACCTGCTGAAGGTGCGCACCGCCGACATGGCCGCCTATCGCGAGGTGATGGCCGAACGGATCTCGGCGCTGCCCCATGTTGCCAATTCGTCGACCTATGTGGCGATGGAGGCGGTGAAGGACAGCGCCTTTGCGCCGCAGGCCTAGGCGC
>JBNGDM010000312.1:0-3502 GCA_049975105.1 Rhodovulum sp.
GGATGCCGGTGCCTGCGCGCGTGTGGTCGCCGGCCTGCATTTGCGCGATCGCCTCGCCCGGGTAGCGGGTGGCGATGTAGTGGTAGCGTCCCTTGATGACGGAGCGTGACCAGCCCATTTCATGGTAGGCGACTGGAGCGGGCCAGGGTCCCGCACAGGCGGTGATGGCTTCGAGGACGCTGGTCCCATCGACTGTGCAATCCGATGGAAAAGAGGCCCTGCAGGCCTCGGCGACGGTGGGGGCAAAATGGACCCATGAAAAGACCTCGCCGAGGGTGCGTCCGGCGGGCAGGCCGCCGACGGGCCAGCGCATCACGCAGGGCAGATGCTGGCCGGTGTGGTGGCAGGATCCCTTGCCGGGCAGGCCGTGGTCGGCGAGGTAAATGAACAGGGTGTTGTCGAGCTGGCCGGCGGCTTCGAGGCGGGCGACGAGCGCGCCGATCTGGTCGTCGATCATTATCTGGCCGGCATTGACGCCGGCGAAGGGTCCCTCGACCGGGAGGTTGGCGGCTCGCAGGCGCGCGAACACGGTGCTGTCATCAGGATGCGAGCGGGGGGCATGGTCCAGCTTGCCGCCCCATGTGTAGCGGTGGTCTTTGCCGAGGCTGAGGTGGCAGTCGGGCGTGTGCGGGACGGTGTTGGCGACGTGCAGGTAGAACGGGCGGCCGGGCTGGGCCAGCGCCTCGTCGAGGAACTGCAGCGCGCCGTCGGTGATCCATGCGGGATTGTGGGCGTAGAGGCGCGGGTCGATCTTTTTTTTGGCGTCGATATTGCCCCAGAAGGTGCGGTCGGCGACCTCGAAGCCGGCGCAGCGGCGCACCACCTCGCAGGCGCGCCCGTGCTGCAGGCGCAGCTCCGCGTCCACCGCCGGGTCGTCGGCGTCGCCCTCCGGCAGCTTGACGGGCGGGAAGTCGAACCCGTCCATGTTGAAGCGCGTGTGCCACTTGCCGAAGTGCCCGGTGAAGTAGCCGGCCTCGCGCAGCAGGCGCGCGAGCGTCATCTGGCCGATTTCCAGCTCGCCGGTCTGGCTGACCAGCGCGGGCTCGCCGGCCGGGCCCTTCAGGTTGGCGGCGCTGCGCTGCGTGTATTGTCCGGTGAAGAGGTTGTAGCGGCTGGGACTGCACAGCGAGGCGCAGCAGTAGCCGCGTTCCATGCGCAGGCCGGCGCGCGCGAGCGCGTCGATGTGCGGGGTCGGGGTCGGCCCGCCGTAGCAGCCGTGGTAGCCGGGCGTGGTGTCGTCGGCGATGACGACGACGATGTTGGGGCGGCGCGCGGGCCGGGCTGGTGCGGGATCAGGGCTGGATGCGGGTACGGTCATTGCAGGTGGGGCCGCCCGGGCCAGCGACGCCGCAGCGGTGCCGGAAGCCAGCAGGGTGGTGGTGGTGATGAATTCGCGGCGTTTCATACGCTGTGGATGTCGCCGTTGCCGCACAGTTCCAAACGGGTCCAGCTGTTGGCCAGGCGGTCGCCGTGGGCCTGCATGGTTTCGAAGAGAGCGGTCTTGAGGCGGGCGATCTCGGGCGCAAGGGCGGGGTTGCCGATCTCGTTGCGCAGCTCGCCGGGATCGTTTTCGAGATCGTAGAACTCGTGGGTGTCCTCGACCGGGTGGTAGACGAACTTGTAGCGGGGCCCGCGCAGCATGCGGATCGAGCAGGCGCCGCTTTCGGTGCCGAAGTACTGGCAGAAGGCATGTTCACGCGGCTGGAAGGCCGGGTCGGCGGCCATGCGCAGGAGGCTGTGGCCGGCAAATGTATCGGGCTTTTCGATACCGGCCGCGTCGAGGATGGTGGCGGCGATGTCGACGCTGTTGCTGGCGAAGGCGTCCGGGCGCGCCCCGGCGGGCACGCGGCCGGGCCAGCGCAGGATCAGCGGCACGCGGGTGACGTCGTCGTACATGTTGAAGTGCTTGTCGATCTGGCCGTGGCCGCCGCAGTAGTCGCCGTGGTCGGTGGAATAAATGACGAGGGTGTTGTCGGCAAGCCCCAGTTCATCGAGCCTGGCAAGCACGCGGCCGATGTGGTGGTCCATCTCGGCGATGACGGCGTGGTACAGGCGCACGGTCGGCAGCCACTGTTCCCATGTCCAGTCCTCGACCCCCCAGATTTTCAGCTGGCGCCGCTGCGCCGCCGGCTTGCCCGCCAGCGGGTCCGGGAAACTCGTCCACGGCGGGATCTCCGCATTGGCGAAGCGCTCAGCGAAGGGCCCCGTCGGGTTGCAGGGCAGGTGCGGCTCCGGCGGATCCCAGCGGACGAAAAAGGGCGTGTTGCCAGCCTGCCCTGAGCCTGCCGAAGGGGCCTGCCCTGAGCCTGCCGAAGGGGCCTGCTCTGAGCCTGCCGAAGGGGCCCGTTCCTCAATCTGGCGGATGACGTTGTCGGCCTGCCATGCGAGCGGGGACTTGTCCGGCGGGCAGGCCGTGTCGGGGTCGCCGAAGTAGCCGTGCGGGCGCTCGACCGGCGGGATGCCCTGTTCCTTGCGCCAGGCATGGTAGTTCCATGCCGATACAAATTCCTCGATGCCGTGCTGCGGCCCGGGGGATTCCTCCAGTTCCTGATGGTACTTGCCGGTCCATGCAACCCGGTAGCCGGCATCGGCGAGGAGCCGGGTCAGCAGCGGCAGTTCGCGCCGCGCGGCGCGGTCAATCTCCGCGCTGGGGATGCAGAAGCTGCCGTGGGTGGTCGGCCATGCCCCGGTCATCAGCGAGGCCCGCGCGGGTGTGCAGATCGGGATTGTGCAGAAGGCGTGGTCGAACAGCGCCCCTCCGGCCGCCAGCGCGTCCAGGTGCGGCGTCGCAATGTCCGGCCGCAAGCCGGCCGCGCCCACGCAGTCGTGGCGGTGCTGGTCGCTGTGGATGAGCAGGATGTTGGGTCGACGTTCCGCTGCCATACGCAAAAGGGGAGTGCCATGGCCGGCACTCCCCGTCAAAGCTGTTTCAGGTCAATCGGTTGATTTACGCAAGGTCACTCTTCGCGCAATATCACTCGACAAGGATGACATTCAGGCGGGCAAAGTCGCGCGGGGTGGCCAGGACATCGTAGGCGATCGTCGAGCCGTCGTCAACGGTCGGTGTCACCGCCGCCCACGGCACCGTCGCCCCGAGGTCGCTCGACGCCTCGATCGCGTAGGTGACGTCGCCGTTGGCGACCGCCTCGGCGCGCTTGGCGTAGCTGACCGTCGTGCCGTCGAAGGTGTCGATGGCCCCGTCCGGAACCGTCGGATCCAGACCCGCGATGGCGTACTCGATCAGGTTTGAATGGCCGTCGAGGTCGAAGTCGCCCCCGGCCGGCTCGCCACCGATGCCGTTGGCGGTCGCCCATGCGGCATAGTTGGACCCCCCACCTGAGTCCGGTACGATCTCAAAGTTATCCAGCTTGAGCTGTTCCACTCCCGGCTGGAGGCCGCCGTCGACGACATTGAAGACTTGGACCCGCAGCCCGTAATAGGCGTAGCTGTTCATCGTGGCCGCCGGAATGGTTACCTGTGCGGTCTGCCAACCGCCGCTGGC
>JBNGDM010000313.1:0-3481 GCA_049975105.1 Rhodovulum sp.
CGTCATGGGGCCGAGCCTGCCAATCCCAGGTTTCGATATCGGCCAGGTGAAACGCGACCTCGACCCCGCGCGCCATGGCGAGACGGCGCGCCTTGGCCAGGGCGTTCGCAGCCCCGTCCACCGCCGTCACCGCGCAGCCGCGCCCGGCCAGCCAGACGGCGTTCCGCCCCTCGCCCTCGGCCACCGAGAGCACCCGCGCGCCGGGGGCAAGCCGCCCGGCCTCGCGCACGACGAAGGTCGCGGGCTCGGTGCCGTAAAGGTAATCGTCCCCGGCGAACCGGTCGTTCCAGACCATACTGACCCCTCCTGCCCGCAGACAATGGCCCCCGGGCAGGAGGGACGCAACCCGCGCGACCGGAGGCTCAACCGACGCGTGGCTTGCGCAGGTCGGGATGCAGCGAAGTGCCGAGAATATGGTCGGCCTTGTGGATCACGTGTTCGGCCCGGCCCACGATCAGCGGATCGGGCGGGCGCGCGATCTTGGCATCCTTGCCGGGATAGTCGAGCGAATTCAGGAAATGGCGCATGCAGTTCAGCCGCGCCCGCTTCTTGTCGTTCGACTTGATGATCGTCCAGGGCGCGTCGGCGGTGTCGGTGTAGAAGAACATCGCCTCCTTCGCCTCGGTGTAGTCGTCCCACTTATCCAGGCTGGCCTTGTCGATGGGCGACAGCTTCCAGCGTTTCAGCGGGTCGGTTTCGCGCGCCTTGAACCGGCGGCGCTGTTCGTCGCGGGTGACCGAGAACCAGTACTTGTACAGCCGGATGCCAGAGCGGACCAGCATCCGCTCCAGTTCCGGCGTCTGGCGCATGAATTCCAGGTAGTCGTTGGGCGTGCAGAAGCCCATCACCCGCTCCACGCCCGCGCGATTATACCACGACCGGTCGTAGAACACCATTTCGCCGGCGGTCGGCAATTCCCGGACATAGCGCTGAAAGAACCACTGGCCCTTCTCTTCCCAGGTCGGCTTGTTCAGCGCGACGACACGGGCCGAGCGCGGGTTCAGGTGTTCGGTGAACCGCTTGATCGTACCGCCCTTGCCGGCGGCATCGCGCCCCTCGAACAGGATCACGAATTTCTGCTCGGTCTCCTGCGCCCAAAGCTGCACCTTGAGCAGTTCGGCCTGAAGCCTGGCCTTCTGCGCCTCATAGCTGCGGCGCGACATCTTTTCCTTGTAGGGGTATTCGCCGGATTCGAAGGCATGGGCGATCGTGTCGGGCGAGGCATACGGCACATGCGTCGCCCCGCTGGGCGTGCGGCGGCCGCGCGATGCCGGCTTGGGGGCGGCGGGTTCGGACGGGATCGTATCGGCGATGGGCGTGGCATCGTCCATGCGGCACTCCTTGTCTCTTCTGGAACAAGTCTAAACTGACGTTGCGGCACGCGCCTTGAGCAAGGTCAAGAACCTGTCACAAACCTTATCAACACCTTGCGGGCCATTGCCCCCGCCCCCCTAAACCTGCGATACTGCCCCAAAGGCCGACAACCAGGACACGAGCAGCCATGCCCGCCGACGATCTGCTTTCCGGCGCCGCCGGACCCGATGCCTACGACGCCTCCTCGATCGAGGTGCTGGAGGGGCTGGAGCCCGTCCGCAAGCGCCCCGGCATGTATATCGGCGGCACCGACGACCGCGCGCTGCACCACCTGGTGGCCGAGGTTCTGGACAACTCGATGGACGAGGCGGTGGCGGGCCACGCCACCCGCATCGAGGTCGAACTGCACGAGGACCATTCGGTGACGATCCGCGACAACGGCCGCGGCATCCCCGTCGATCCCCACCCCAAGTTCCCCGAAAAGTCCGCGCTCGAGGTGATCCTGTGCACGCTGCACGCGGGCGGCAAATTCTCGGGCAAGGCCTACCAGACCTCGGGCGGCCTGCACGGGGTGGGCGTGTCGGTCGTCAACGCGCTGTCGGACCGCCTGCGGGTGGAGGTGGCGCGGAACCGCGAACTCTACGCCCAGGACTTCTCCCGCGGCATCCCGCAGGGGCCGCTGCAACACCTTGGCCCCACCCCCAACCGCCGCGGCACCACCGTCACCTTCCACGCCGACGAAACGATCTTCGGCAGCCACCGGTTCAAGCCCGCCCGCCTGTTCAAGATGGCCCGGTCCAAGGCCTATCTTTTCTCGGGCGTTGAAATCCGCTGGAAATCCGCGCTCCCCGACGGCGACACGCCGCAAGAGGCCACCTTCCACTTCCCCGGCGGCCTCTCGGACTACCTGACCGAAACGCTGGGCACGGCGGCCACCTATGCCGACCGCCCCTTCGCCGGCCCGGTAGAGTTCCAGCAGAAGTTCGGCCAGCCCGGATCGGTCGAATGGGCGATCAACTGGACGCCGTCGCGCGACGGGTTCATCCATTCCTACTGCAACACCGTCCCCACGCCCGAGGGCGGCACGCACGAGGCCGGGTTCTGGGCCGCGATCCTCAAGGGCATCCGCGCCTATGGGGAACTCGCCAACAACCGCAAGGCCGCCCAGATCACCCGCGACGACCTGCTGACGGGCGGCTGCGCGATGGTGTCCACCTTCATCCGCGAACCCGAATTCGTGGGCCAGACCAAGGACCGCCTCGCCACGACCGAGGCGCAAAGGATGGTCGAGGGCGCCGTGCGCGACCATTTCGACAACTGGCTGGCCAGTGACACGAAATCGGCGGGCGCGATCCTCGATTTCCTGGTCCTGCGGTCCGAGGAACGCCTGCGCCGCCGCGCCGAAAAGGAAACCGCCCGCAAATCGGCCACCAAGCGCCTGCGCCTGCCCGGCAAGCTGGTCGATTGCTCCGCCACCGCCCGCGCGGGCACCGAGCTTTTCATCGTCGAGGGCGACTCGGCGGGGGGCTCCGCGAAAATGGCGCGCGACCGGAAAACCCAGGCGCTGTTGCCGCTGCGGGGGAAAATTCTGAACGTGCTGGGGGCCGCGTCCTCGAAACTGGGCAGCAATGCCGAGATCAGCGATTTGACGCAAGCCCTCGGCACCGGGATCGGGACGCGGTTCAACATCGACGATCTGCGCTATGACAAGGTCATCATCATGACCGACGCCGACGTGGACGGCGCGCATATCGCCAGCCTGCTGATGACGTTCTTTTTCACCCAGATGCGGCCCCTGATCGACCACGGGCACCTGTACCTGGCCTGCCCGCCGCTGTTCCGGCTGACGCAAGGCGCGAAACGGGTCTATGCGCTGGACGAGGCGGAAAAGGCGATGTGGCTGGACAAGGGTCTGGGCGGCAAGGGCAAGATCGACGTTTCGCGGTTCAAGGGCCTGGGCGAGATGGACGCCAAGGACCTGAAGGAAACCACGATGGACCCGGCCAGCCGCAAACTGATCCGCGTGTCCATCGACGAGGACGAACCGGGCGAGACCGCCGACCTGGTCGAGCGGCTGATGGGCAAGAAACCGGAATTGCGGTTCCAGTATATCCAGGAGAATGCGCGGTTCGTGGAGGAGGTGGATGTTTGAGGCTGACCTGGGAAC
>JBNGDM010000314.1:0-3475 GCA_049975105.1 Rhodovulum sp.
ATCATCGGCCGCACCAGCCCCGGCAGCCGCGCCCAGCGGGCAAAGCTGCGCTCGGACATCCGCGCGCCCAGCACCAGCACCGGCCGGCCCCGCGCCGCCATCTCGGCCAGGCGGTTCGGCCACAGCTCGCTTTCGATCAGGATCAGCGCGTCGGGCTGCCAGGCGGCGATGAACCGGCGCAGGGTCGCGCGGTAATCCAGCGGCGCCAGCCGCACCGCGACCCGGTCAAGCCCCCAGCCGCGCGCGAAATCGCGCCCCGTCAGCGTGTTGCAGGTGATGACCATCCGCGCCCCGGGCAGCCGCTCCAGGATCTGCCCGATCAGCGCCCGCGCCGAGGCCAGTTCCCCGTTCGAGGCCGCGTGCAGCCAGATCACCGGCGCTCGCGCGCCGCCTGCCGGGCCATGCCCGCCCAGCCGTTCGGCCGCCGATCCGCGCTCGCGCACCAGACGCCACGCAAAGGCGGGCGCGGCGAGGGCAAGGAAGATCCGGTAGGGCAGCACGGGCGCTCCGGGCTTGGGGGTGACGCGGCCAAGGGTTACGCAACCCGGCCCGCCGAGACAAGCGTGGGCCGTCAGCCGCAGACCACGATCTCGGTGCCCCACTCGGCACAGCGCGCGGCAAGGTCGGGGGCCAGCGGACGGTCGGTGAAGAAACAGTCGATCGCGGCAAGCGAGGCAATGCGCGCGGGCGCCGAACGGCGGAACTTGGACTGGTCGGCCACCAGGAAGGTGCGGCGCGACTGGCGCAGGATCGTCTGGCTGACGCCGACCTCCTGGATGTCGAAATCCAGCAGGTCGCCATCGCCGTCCAGCGCCGAACAGCCGATCACCGCCAGGTCGAACTTGAACTGCCGGATCGTTTCGGCCGCCAGCGTCCCCACCAGCCCGCCATCGGACCGGCGCAGCGTGCCGCCGGTGACGATGATCTGGCAGTCGCGGTTGGCCACCAGGATGTTCGCCACGTTCATGTTGTTGGTCACCACCATCAGGTTGACGTGGTGCAACAATTCCTGCGCCACCGCCTCGGTCGTGGTGCCGATATTGAGAAACAGTGAGATGTCGGACGGCACGCGTTCCGCGCAGGCCCGCGCGATGGCGCGTTTCGCGTCCTGGTTCAGCGAGCGGCGTTCCTCGTAGCCGATATTCGTGGTCCCGGACGGCAGGATCGCCCCGCCATGGACCCGTTCCAGCCGCCCGGCCTCGGCCAGTTCGGTCAGGTCGCGGCGGATCGTCTGAAGGGTGACGCCGAAATGATCGGCCAGCCCCTCGACCGTGACCTTGCCCTCGCGCCGCGCGATCTCGAGGATCTCGGGGTGGCGGATCGTCTGCGACATGCGCTCGTTCCTTTTCGGAAATCTTCGCATGGCGGCGGCGGGCGCTCAAGGCCCGGCGGGATCACGCGGCCGGCCTGCTTTGCGAGTCGCTTGGAATGGGGAGTTTTCGTTTTTTTCTTTGGTTGTGGCGGGGTCGGGCGGCAAACCCTTGAAAAGACGGGCCTTGGCAAAACGAAAAATAACGAAAGCAAGATGCTTTCCTTTGAGGTGAATCTGCGGCATAAATTCCGGGCGTTGCGCGAAGGGAGGAACGCGTGTCGGTAAAGGCCATGGACAGTCCGGTCGATCTGTTCGTCATCGGTGGCGGGATCAACGGCTGCGGGATCGCCCGCGACGCCGCGGGCCGCGGCCTGTCGGTGCGCCTGGCCGAGATGAACGACCTTGCCTCCGCCACGTCCTCGGCCTCGACCAAGCTGTTCCACGGCGGGTTGCGCTACCTGGAATATTTCGAATTCCGCCTCGTGCGCGAGGCGCTGATCGAACGCGAAACGCTGCTGCGCGCGATGCCGCATATCAGTTGGCCGATGCGATTCGTCCTTCCTTATCATAAGGATATGCGCTTCGAATCCGCCACGCCAACCTCGCGCGTCCTCGCGCGGGTCATGCCCTGGATGAAGGGGCGGCGCCCCGCCTGGCTGATCCGGCTGGCGCTGATGCTGTACGACACGCTCGCCCCGCGCCGCATCCTGCCGGGCACCCGCACGCTCGATCTGCCGGGCACGCCCGAGGGCGCGCCGCTGCAGGACCGGTTCCGCCACGCCTTCGAATATTCCGATTGCTGGGTCGAGGATTCGCGGCTTGTCGTGTTGAACGCCCGCGACGCCCAGGCCCGCGGCGCCGAGATCCTGCCCCGCACCCGCGTGTTGTCGGCGCGGCGGGACGGCGGGCTGTGGGTCATCGAAACGAAAGATACCGAAACCGGCGAACGCCGCACCCACCGGGCGCGCGCCCTGGTGAACGCAGCCGGCCCCTGGGCGGGCGATGTGATCCACGGGGTCATCGGCCTGAACGCGCAGGACAATGTGCGTCTGGTGCGCGGCAGCCATATCGTGACGCGGCGGCTTTACGACCACGACAAGTGCTATTTCTTCCAGGGCACCGACGGGCGGATCATCTTCGCCATCCCCTATGAAACCGATTTCACCCTGATCGGCACCACCGATGCCGACCATGCCGACCCGGATGCGCCGCCCGAATGCACGCCCGAGGAACGCGATTACCTGATCGCCTTCGCCAACCGGTATTTCCGCCGGCCCATCGGGCCAAGGGACGTGGTCTGGACCTATTCCGGCGTGCGCCCGCTGTATGACGACGGCGCCTCCAGCGCCACGGCGGCCACGCGGGACTATACGCTCAAGGTCGACGCGACGGGCGGGGCGCCGGTGCTGAACGTTTTCGGCGGCAAGATCACCACCTATCGGCGGCTCGCCGAGGCCGCGCTCGACCGGCTGGCGCCGCATTTCCCCGGGCTGCCGGGCGACTGGACGGCGGGCGTGCCGCTGCCCGGCGGCGATTTCCCGGTCGATGGCGTGACGGCGCTGGTCGAAGGGCTGCTTGCCGATTACGCTTTCCTGACGCGGCCCTGGGCGCTGCGGCTGGTGCGGGCCTATGGCACCGAGGCGCGCGCGATGCTGGGCACGGCGACGCGGGCCGCCGACCTGGGCCGCGATTTCGGCGCAACGCTGAGCGCGCGCGAGGTCGCCTGGCTGATGGACCGCGAATATGCCAGCACCGCCGAGGACGTGGTCTGGCGGCGCAGCAAGCTGGGGCTTCGGATGGGGGCGGCGGACATCGCCGCGCTGGACGAGTGGATGGGGGAACGGCGCCGCCAAAGCGCGCCGGCCGCCGCCGAATAGGGGAGCGAAGGGGAGGAGCATGACGCTGGAGCTGAAGGGCGTGACCAAGGTGGTCGGCGCCGAGACCCATATCCATCCCACCGACCTGACGCTGGAAAAGGGCACGATGAACGTGCTGCTGGGCCCCACGCTGTCGGGCAAGACCTCGCTGATGCGGCTTATGGCGGGGCTGGATGAGCCGAACGCGGGCCGGGTGATCTGGAACGGTCAGGACGTCACCGGCATGCGGGTGCAGGACCGCAAGGTGGCGATGGTCTACCAGCAGTTCATCAACTACCCCTCGATG
>JBNGDM010000315.1:0-3432 GCA_049975105.1 Rhodovulum sp.
ACCTCGGTGATCCACTTGCCGATCTGGGCGAATTCGCCCTCGCCGAAGCCGCGGGTGGTGCCGGCGGGCGAGCCCAGCCGGATGCCGCTGGTGATCGTGGGCTTTTCCGTGTCGAACGGGATGCCGTTCTTGTTGCAGGTGATTTGGGCACGCCCCAGCGCCTTTTCGGTGGCGTTGCCCTTCACGCCCTTGGGCCGCAGGTCGACCAAGAGGACATGGCTGTCGGTGCCGCCGGTGACCAGGCTCAGGCCGCCGTCCTCCAGTGCCGCGCCCATCGCCTTGGCGTTCTTGATGACCTGCTCCTGGTAGGTCTTGAAGCCCGTTTGCAGCGCCTCGCCGAAGGCCACGGCCTTGCCGGCGATCACGTGCATCAAGGGGCCGCCCTGGATGCCGGGGAAGATGGCCGAGTTGAATTTCTTGGCCAGCGCCTCGTCATTGGTCAGGATCATCCCGCCACGCGGCCCGCGCAGCGTCTTGTGCGTGGTCGTGGTCGCCACATGGGCATGCGGCAAGGGCGAGGGGTAGAGCCCCGCCGCCACCAGCCCCGCGAAATGGGCCATGTCGACCAGCAGGTAGGCGCCCACCATGTCGGCGATTTCGCGGAAGCGCTTGAAGTCGAGGATGCGCGGAATGGCCGAGCCGCCCGCGATGATCATCTTGGGCTGGTGTTCCTTGGCCAGCGCCTCGATCTGGTCGTAATCGGGCAAGAGATCGTCCTCGCGCACGCCGTATTGCACCGCGTTGAACCACTTGCCCGACTGGTTGGGGGCCGCGCCGTGGGTCAGGTGGCCGCCGGCGTCCAGGCTCATGCCCAGGATGGTGTCGCCCGGCTTCAGCAGCGCGGTGAACACGCCCTGGTTGGCCTGCGACCCCGAGTTCGGCTGCACGTTGGCGAAACCGCAATCGAACAGCTTGCAGGCCCGCTCGATCGCCAGGCTCTCGGCGATATCGACGAACTGGCAGCCGCCGTAATAGCGCCGGCCCGGGTAGCCTTCGGCATACTTGTTCGTCATCACCGAGCCCTGCGCCTCCAGCACCGCCCGGCTGACGATGTTTTCCGAGGCGATCAGCTCGATCTCGTCGCGCTGGCGGCCCAGTTCCAGGCCGATCGCCTCGGCGATCTCTGGATCGCGGCTGGCGAGCGTCTCGGTGAAAAAGCCATTGTCCTGGTGCGGTGCGTTCATCCTGGCATCTCCCTCATGGCGGCCATCGCGGCGTGGCCGCGGTTCTAGCGGAACTGGCGCGCCGGCGGAAGTCTCAATGCGCGTCGCTGGAATGGTCCTTTCGTCGGGCTTGTGTTTCGGGGCGGGGCGGGCGAACACTGGCCCGAATCTGCACGACAAGGGGGCGGTCCGGATGGCGCCTGCACGCAAGATCGCCTTCCTGGCCAGCGACACGGCGCGTGCCGAGGGGGCGCTCGACGCGCTGGTCGCGCGCTATGGCCAGGCCACGCCCGAGGCGGCGGACGTGATCGTGGCGCTGGGCGGCGACGGGTTCATGTTGCAGACCCTGCACGCCACCCAGGCCTGCGATGCGCCCGTTTACGGGATGAATTGCGGCACCATCGGTTTCCTGATGAACGAGTACCGCGAGACCGGCCTGACCCGCCGGCTGGAAGAGGCCGAGCAGGAAATCATCAACCCGCTGCGCATGACCGCCACGCGCCCCGACGGCAGCGTGTCCGAGGCGCTGGCGATCAACGAGGTCAGCCTGCTGCGCGCCGGGCCCCAGGCGGCCAAGCTGAAGATCGTCGTCGACGGCAAGCTGCGGCTGGAGGAACTGGTCTGCGACGGCGCGCTGGTGGCGACGCCCGCGGGATCGACGGCCTACAACTACTCCGCCCACGGGCCGATCCTGCCGATCGGGTCCGACGTGCTGGCGCTGACCGCGGTGGCGCCGTTCCGGCCGCGGCGTTGGCGGGGGGCGCTCTTGCCGAAATCGGCGCGGGTGCGGATCGAGGTGCTGGAGGCCGAGAAACGCCCGGTGATGGCCGAGGGCGACAGCCGAGGCGCGGGCATCGTGACGGCGGTCGAGATCGCCTCGGAACCGGCGATCGCGCACCGCATCCTGTTCGACCCGGGCCACGGTCTGGAAGAACGGCTGATCCGCGAACAGTTTCTTTAAGCGGCGGGCGCAAGCGCCTTGCGCTATACCGCCTTGTCCTTGCGCGCCCAGGCCTCGCGCTTGCGGTAGAGGGTCGAGGGCGACACGTCCAGAACCCGCGCCGCGCGCGGCAGTGACCCGCCCTCGCGCGCGATCGTCGCCTCGATCACGAGCTGTTCGATCTCGGCCAGCGTGCGCCCGACCAGGTCGTCGGCGGTCACGGGCGACGGGTGGTCCGGGGCCGGACCCTGGCACGGAGCCTCGCCGAGCCGCCCGCGTTCCTGCTGCAATGCCAGTGGCAGCATGTCGAGCATCACCAGGGGGCCGTCGTTCAGGACCACCGCATGGCGCAGCACGTTCAAGAGCTGGCGCACATTGCCCGGCCAGGGCAGGCGGCGGAACAGACCCGCGACCTCGCCCGACAGCCCGGTAAAGACGCGCCCCTCCTCGGCGGCCAGCCGCTTCAGCGCGGCCTCGGCGATCTCGATCACGTCCTCGCCGCGCTCGCGCAGGGGCGGCAGGTGGATCGGCACCACGTGCAGCCGGTAATACAGGTCTTCGCGGAACCGGCCGCGGCGGACCTCTTCCAGCGGGTCGCGGTTGGTGGCGCAGACGATGCGGACATTGACCTTGCGCGGATGCGCCGCCCCGATCGGCTGGATCGTCGAGGTCTGGAGGAAGCGCAACAGCTTGGTCTGCAACGCCCCGTCCATCTCGCAGATCTCGTCGAGGAACAGCGTGCCGCCATCGGCCACCGCCGCCGCGCCCGGCTTGTCGGCCAGCGCCCCGGTGAAGGCGCCCTTGAGATGCCCGAACACCTCGGATTCCAGCAGGTCGCGCGGGATCGCGGCGCAGTTCAGCGGCACGAAGGGCCCCGCCGCCCGGGCCGAGGCGGCATGCACCGCCTGGGCGCAGATCTCCTTGCCGGTGCCGCTTTCGCCGGTGATGAACACGGTCGCCATCGAGCGCGACACGGACGCGATGCGGTCATAGACCGCGCGCATCTGCGGCGAGCTGCCGACGAAATCGGCGCCCCCGTCGCCCGCCGGGGCGCTGGGTGTCCGCACCGGGCCCGTGGCGGCGCGTTCGGCCAGCGCGGTGTCGACCGCATGCAGGAATCGCTGGTCGTTGAACGGCTTGAGCAGGAATTCATAGGCCCCCGCGCGCATCGCCTCGACCGCCCGGTTGATCGACCCGTTGGCGGTGATGACGATCACGCGCGTTTCGGGGGCGAATTCCAGGATGTCCTGCAGCACGGCCTGGCCCGGCCGGTCGGGCAGCATCAGGTCCAGCAGCACCACCGCCGGGCGCAGCGCGCGGAACCGCTCC
>JBNGDM010000316.1:0-3427 GCA_049975105.1 Rhodovulum sp.
TCGTTGAACAGAACGCGATCCGCGCGCTGGAATTGTCGGACCGCGCGGTGCTCCTCGATACCGGCCAGATCGTCTTTGACGGGCTAGCCGCCGACGTGCTGAAGGACGAAGCCCTGCGCGCCGAATACCTGGCCATCTGAGCCGGGATACGCCCCGCCCCGGATACGGGCGGGGCTTTTCACAACAAAAACCGTCCAGTCAGAGGGATCTTGGAGATGACTGACCAGCAGACCTACCCGCCGAGCGACGCCTTCGCGAAATCCGCGCATATCGACGCGGCGAAATACGATGCGATGTACAAGGCTTCCGTCGAGGACCCCGAGGGCTTCTGGGGCGAGCATGGGCGCCGGATCGACTGGATCAAGCCCTATACGGAAGTCAAGAACACCAACTTCAAGATGGGCGAGGTGGAAATCCACTGGTTCCGCGACGGCACGCTGAACGTCGCGGCCAACTGCGTCGACCGGCACCTGGCCAGGCGCGGCGACCAGACCGCCATCATCTTCGTCCCCGACGAGCCCGGCGATCCGGTGCAGCACATCACCTACCGCGAGCTGCACGAGAAGGTGAACCGCATGGCCAACGTCCTGCTGTCCCAGGGCGTGATGCGCGGCGACCGGGTGGTGATCTACCTGCCGATGATCCCCGAAGCGGCCTATGCGATGCTGGCCTGTGCGCGGATCGGGGCGATCCACTCGATCGTGTTCGCCGGCTTCTCGGCCGACGGCCTGGCCAACCGGATCAACGATTGCGGCGCCAAGGTGGTGATCACCGCCGACACCGCGCCGCGCGGCGGGCGCAAGACCAACCTGAAATCCAACACCGACGCGGCGCTCTTGCACTGTTCCGACAAGGTGCGCTGCATGGTGGTCAAGCATACCGGCGACCAGACCACCTGGGTCGACGGGCGCGACGTGGACGTTCTGGCGCTGATGGAACATGCCAGCCCCGACTGCCCGGCGCGCGAGCTGGACAGCGAGCATCCGCTGTTCATCCTCTACACCTCCGGCTCCACCGGGAAACCCAAGGGCGTCGTGCATTCCTCGGGCGGCTATCTGGTCTATGCCGCAATGACGATGGAATACACCTTCGACTACCACGAGGGCGACATCTTCTGGTGCACCGCGGATGTGGGCTGGGTCACCGGGCACAGCTATATCGTCTACGGGCCGCTGGCCAACGGGGCGACCACGGTGATGTTCGAGGGCGTGCCGACCTACCCGGATGCGGGCCGCTTCTGGCAGGTTTGCCAGGACCTGAAGGTCAACCAGTTCTACACCGCCCCCACGGCGATCCGCGCCCTGATGGGCCAGGGCCCCGAATGGGTGGACAAGTACGATCTCAGCTCGCTCAAGGTGCTGGGCACCGTGGGCGAACCGATCAACCCCGAGGCCTGGAACTGGTACAACGACCATGTCGGCAAGGGGAACTGCCCGATCGTCGACACCTGGTGGCAAACCGAAACCGGCGGCCACCTGATCACGCCGCTGCCCGGCGCCACGGCACTCAAGCCCGGCTCGGCGACCAAGCCCTTCTTCGGGGTACAGCCGGTGATCCTGGAGCCCGAATCGGGCAAGGAGATCGACAGCGTCGAGGCCGAGGGCGTGCTGTGCCTCAAGGACAGCTGGCCGGGCCAGATGCGCACGGTCTGGGGCGATCACCAGCGCTTCCAGGACACCTATTTCAGCCATTACAAGGGCTATTACTTCTCCGGGGACGGGTGCCGCCGCGATGCGGACGGGTATTACTGGATCACCGGCCGGGTGGATGACGTGATCAACGTCTCCGGCCACCGGATGGGCACCGCCGAGGTCGAAAGCGCGCTGGTGGCACATTCGGATGTGGCCGAGGCCGCGGTGGTCGGCTACCCGCACGAGATCAAGGGCCAGGGCATCTATGCCTATGTCACCCTGATGAACGGGGTGGAGCCCACCGACGCATTGCGCAAGGAGCTGGAGAAATGGGTCCGGACCGAGATCGGCCCGATCGCCAAGCCGGACGTGATCCAGTGGGCGCCGGGCCTGCCCAAGACCCGCTCGGGCAAGATCATGCGCCGTATCCTGCGCAAGATCGCCGAGAACGATTTCGGCTCTCTGGGCGATACCTCGACCCTGGCCGATCCGTCGGTGGTCGACGACCTGATCGAAAACCGCATGAACAAGGGCTGACACCGGCCCTGATGCAACCGCACCAGGCTTGCGCCCGGAGAGGAGCCGGGCGCAGGCGACCCCCTTCAACAACGGGAGGACCCCGACATGTCCGGCAAGGACTCTGCAATGGCCTACTGGAAGGCCAATATCCGCATCATCCTCATCAGCCTCGTCATATGGGCGCTGGTGTCCTTCGGCTTCGGCATTCTGCTGCGGCCGCTTCTGTCGGGCATCGCCGTGGGCGGGTCCGATCTGGGCTTCTGGTTCGCGCAGCAGGGATCGATCCTGGTCTTTCTCGGCCTGATCTTCTTCTACGCCTGGCGCATGAACCGGCTGGACCGCGAACACGGCGTGGACGAGGAGTAAGACACGATGGATCAGTTTACGCTCAACCTCATCTTCGTGGGCGCGTCCTTCGCGCTCTATATCGGGATCGCGATCTGGGCGCGGGCCGGATCGACCAGCGAGTTCTACGCCGCGGGGCGCGGCGTGCACCCGGTGACCAACGGCATGGCCACCGCGGCCGACTGGATGTCGGCGGCCTCGTTCATCTCGATGGCCGGTCTCATCGCCTTTGTCGGCTATGACAACTCGACCTTCCTGATGGGCTGGACCGGCGGTTACGTGCTGCTGGCGCTGCTGCTGGCCCCCTACCTGCGCAAGTTCGGCAAGTTCACGGTGTCCGAGTTCATCGGCGACCGGTTCTACAGCCAGACCGCGCGCCTGGTGGCGGTGCTCTGCCTGATCGTGGCCTCGCTGACCTACGTGATCGGCCAGATGACCGGCGTCGGCGTGGCCTTCGGCCGCTTCCTGGAGGTGAACAACACCGTCGGCCTGCTGATCGGCGCCTGTGTGGTCTTTGCCTACGCGGTGTTCGGCGGCATGAAGGGCGTGACCTACACGCAGGTCGCCCAGTATGTCGTGCTGATCCTCGCCTACACGATCCCGGCGATCTTCATCTCGCTGCAGCTGACCGGCAACCCGGTCCCGGCCCTGGGCCTGTTCGGCGATCACGCCGCCTCGGGCGAGCCGCTGCTGGCCAAGCTGGACCAGATCGTGACCGAGCTGGGGTTCAAGGAATACACCATGCACCATGGTGATACCTTCAACATGCTGCTCTTCACCCTGTCGCTGATGATCGGTACCGCCGGTCTGCCCCACGTCATCATGCGCTTCTTCACCGTGCCCAAGGTGTCCGATGCGCGCTGGTCGGCGGGCTGGGCGCTGGTCTTCATCGCGCTGCTGTACCTGACGGCCCCGGCCGTGGGCGCGATGGC
>JBNGDM010000317.1:0-3422 GCA_049975105.1 Rhodovulum sp.
GACGGCACTTATCCCGGCGACTACCTGATCGAGGTGGGCGAGGCGCTCAAGGACAAGGTGGGCGCGGCCTATGTCGACCAGCCAGAAGAGGTGTGGCTTGCCGAGGCGCGTGATTTCGCAACCGACCGGATGATGGACCTGATCCGCGCCGATCTCGCCGCGCTGGGCGTCACGATGGATGTCTTTTTCAGCGAGAAATCGCTTTACGGCACCGGCCGGATCGAGGCCGCCATCGACGCGCTGCGCGACAAGGGCCTGATCTATGTCGGCGTGCTGGAACCGCCCAAGGGCAAGGTGCCAGAGGATTGGGAACCGCGCGAACAGACCCTGTTCAAATCCACCGAGCACGGCGATGACGTCGACCGGCCGATCATGAAATCGGACGGGAGCTGGACCTATTTCGCCCCCGACATCGCCTACCATTTCGACAAGATTTCCAGGGGCTTCGAGCAGCTTATTGATGTGTTTGGCGCCGACCATGGCGGCTATGTCAAACGCATGAAGGCCGCTGTTTCGGCGCTTTCGGACGGTGCCGTGCCCCTCGACATCAAGCTCACCCAACTGGTCAAGCTCTACAAGAACGGCGAACCCTTCAAGATGTCGAAACGCGCGGGCACCTTCGTGACGCTGCGCGACGTGGTCGACCAGGTGGGCCCGGACGTCACCCGGTTTCACATGCTGACGCGCAAGAACGACGCGCCTTTGGATTTCGACTTCGACAAGGTGCTGGAACAGTCGAAGGACAACCCCGTCTTCTACGTGCAATACGCCAATGCCCGCGTGCATTCGGTGCTGCGCAAGGCCGCCGAGGCAGGGATCGAGGCGGGCGATGCCACCCTGGCCGCGGCCGACCTGGCACAGCTTGCCCACGACGCCGAGATCGCGGTCGCCAAGAAGCTGGCGGAATGGCCGCGGCTGGTGGAAATCGCCGCCCGCAGCCACGAGCCGCACCGGGTGGCGTTCTACCTTTACGACCTTGCCTCCGAGTTCCACGCTTTGTGGAACAAGGGCAACGAAGACCCCGCGCTGCGCTTCCTGCAAGAGGGCGATCCGGCCACAAGCCAGGCCAAAATCGCGCTGGCCCGTGCCGTTTCCGTTGTGATTTCCGCCGGTCTTGGTATTCTTGGCGTTACTCCGGTCGAGGAAATGCGCTGAAAAACAAGGCGTAGCCCGCCCGGGGTCGAGACAGGCAAGACAACCAACCGGGGACAAAAGACGCCCCGGAAACGAGGCGGCAATGGCAGATATTGATTTCGACGCGATCGGTGCGTCGGTGGCGGGCGATCCGCAGCCGACGTTCAAGACGATGCTGAACTGGGCCGGCGGCGCGCTTTCGCTTTCGCTGGTCGCGGGCCTTGCGGTCTGGGGTTACCAGATCATGGTGCGTGACGTTACGGGCGTGCCGGTGGTGCGCGCCCTCGAAGGCCCGATCCGGGTCGCCCCCGAGGATCCGGGCGGAACCCAGGCCGAACATCAGGGGCTTGCGGTCAACCGCGTCGCCGCCGAGGGCGAGGCCGCGCCCCCCGCCGACACGCTGCGGTTGGCCCCGCGCCCGGTCACTCTTGCCGAAGAGGACCGACCGCGCCCCGAACTCGCCCCCCAGGAATTGACTGCGCTGCCCGAGGCGATCGCGGCACCCGAGCCTTTGGCCTCGGCGCTCGCCCCCTCGGACGAGATCGCGCTGGCCCCGGAAGTCGCGGCAGAGGCCGCGCCGCTTGCCGCTGCCGGGGAGTCCGGGGCAGAGTCGGTGGCCCCGCTTGTCGAACTGCCCGAGGGCGCGCTCAGCCATTCGCCGCGGCCGCTCGCCCGGCCCGCTGACGTGGACCTTGCCGCGCGTGCGGCGATTGCCGCTGCGACGGCCTCGCTCGCGCCCGGTGGCGTGTCGGAACTGGCCGCCGCCGACGTGATCCCGGGCACCGCGCTGGTGCAACTGGGCGCCTTCGACAACGCCGACGAGGCGCGCGGCGTCTGGGAAATGCTGGCAGGCCAGGGCCGCTTCGCCGAATTCTTCGACCAGAAGTCGCGCGTCATCCAGGAAACCGAGGGTGGCGGACGCACCTTCTACCGGCTGCGCGCCGCGGGCTTTGCCGATATCGCCGATGCCCGCCGGTTCTGTGCCGCGTTGATGGCCGAGGGCGCCGATTGCATCCCGGTGGTGGCCAGGTGACGGACCGGGCCGGGGCTTATATCCTCGGCTGTTCGGGTCCCGCGCTGACCGCGGCCGAGCGGAGTTTCTTCGCCGCGGCGAACCCGCTGGGCTTCATTCTGTTCTCGCGCAACATCAAGGAGCCGGCCCAACTGCGCAGCCTGACCGACGCGCTGCGCGAGACCGTGGGGCGCAACGCGCCGATCCTGATCGACCAGGAAGGCGGGCGCGTTCAACGCCTGAACCCGCCGCATTGGCGCCCCTGGGCGCCCGCGGCCGACCAGATCGCCGCCGTCGGGCCGCAGCATGCCGCGCGCTCGATGTTCTTGCGCTCGCGGTTGATCGCACGCGAACTTCACTGGATGGGCATTGACGTGAACTGTGCGCCGCTGGCCGATATCGCCAGGCCGGAAACCCACGCCGTCCTGAAAAACCGCTGCTACGGCACCGAACCGGGGCCGGTGGCCAAGATCGCCCGCGCGGTGGCCGACGGGCTCTCGGAGGGCGGTGTGCCGCCGGTGCTGAAGCACATCCCCGGTCATGGCCGCGCCACCGTCGACAGCCACCTGGCCCTGCCGCGGGTCAAGACCCCGATGGCCGCACTGGACGGCAGCGATTTCGCCGCCTTCAAGGCCCTTGCCGACCTGCCGCTGGGGATGACCGCCCATGTCGTATACGACGCGCTGGATCCCGACCGTCCCGCGACCACCTCGCCCGAGGCCATCGGTTTCATCCGCAAGGAATTGGGTTTCGACGGCTTCCTGATGACCGACGACATCTCGATGCAGGCGCTGTCGGGCGACATCGCCGACCGCTGCACCGCCGGCCTCAAGGCCGGGTGCGATGCGGTCTTGCATTGCAACGGCAATCTGGCCGAGATGGAAGCGGTGGCGATGGCCAGCGGCACGCTTCGGGAAAAGGGGGCAGCGCGGGCCGCGCGTGCCTTGGCGCGCCGCCGCCCGCCGGTGCCCACCGATATCGCGGCGCTGGTGGCCGAACTGGACGCGTTGCTGGGAAAGAGGCGCGATGCCTGAAAAAGGCCCCGACAGCTTCGAAGAGGGATCCGCACGGGATCCTGTCGCCGCCCGCCTGGCCGCCGAGGCGCTGATCGTCGATGTCGAGGGGTTCGAGGGCCCGCTCGACATGCTGCTCACGCTCGCCCGCACGCAAAAGGTCGACCTGCGCCGCGTCTCGGTGCTGCAATTGGCCGAGCAATACCTCGCCTTCATCGAACAGGCCAAGGCGCTGCGGATCGAACTTGCGGCCGATTACCTGG
>JBNGDM010000318.1:0-3384 GCA_049975105.1 Rhodovulum sp.
AGCCAGGCCTGGAACTTGGCGTCCAGGTCGTCGCGGTAATCGGCCCACCACTCGTAGTTGTAGAGCAGCGTGTTCGACGCGTTGGCCGGGTCGGTCGGCATGTGCGGGGCCATGTCGATGCCGAGTTCGGCATGCTGGCTGACCAGCGGCGCCGAGGAGGCCCGCGCCGGGCCGTAGGAGATGTATTTCGCCTGGTCGGCCAACCGCTGGGTGTCGGTTGCGAAGTAGACGAAGTCCTTGACCCGGGCGAGCGCCTCGTCCGAGAGGCCGGTCGGGATGATCCAGCCATCGAGGTCGAACACCTGCATGTCCCAGAGCATGCCCACGGGCTGGTCCTGTTCCTCGATCAGGCTGAACAGGCGGCCGTTATAGGTGGAGCCCATGACGACCTCGCCATCGGCCAGAAGCTGCGGCGTGTCGGCGCCGGCCGACCACCAGACCACCTGGTCCTTGATCGTGTCGAGCTTGGCGAAGGCGCGGTCCTGGCCTTCCTCGGTTTCCAGCACGTCGTAGATGTCGTCCTTGGCCACGCCGTCGCAGTAGAGCGCCCATTCCATGTTGTTGATCGGGCGTTTCTCAAGCGACCGCTTGCCCGGGTATTTCTCCAGGTCGAACACGTCGCAGACGGTGCTGGGCGGCGTGTCGCCCACCATGTCGGTGCGGTAGCCGAAGGTGGTGGAATAGACGATCTGCGGGATGAAGCAGTCCGACACGATCAGGTCGCCGAAATCCTCGGAGGCAGGCGTGCCGTCGGGCGCGGGCGCCAGAAGCTCGTCGGGGTCGTATTCCATCGCCAGGCCCTCGTCGCACAGGCGGATGGCGTCGGAGGCCACCACGTCGACGAGATCCCAGGTGATGTTGCCGGCCTCGTTCATGGCGCGCAGCTTGGCCACCGCCTCGTTCGAGCTTTCGTCCCAGACGACTTCCAGGCCCTCGTGCATTTCCTTGTAGGGCTCGGCGTAGGCGTTGACCTGGCTGCGCTGGTAGGCGCCGCCCCAGGACACCAGGGTCATCGAATCGGTCATGTCCTGCGCCACCGCCACGGGTGCCGCGATCAGGGCCGCCCCGGTGGTGAGAAGGATATGTTTCAGTTTCATGCGATATCTCCTTGTTGATCGCCCGTCTTGGTTGTCACGGCCCCGCCTTGCCGGGCTGGCGGCGGGGCCCGGGCCGCGCGTCACGCGTCGAGCGCGCGGCAGTCATCGGGAAGCCAGCCGATCTCGATATGCTCGCCGGGCTTGAGCCGGCGCTGATCGGGGGCGTTCCGCGTCTTGATGACGAATTCCTCGTTGCCCGCGACCCGCAGGCGGGTGCGGTAGATGTCGCCCATGTAGACGAATTCCAGCACCTCGGCATGGATCAGGTGGGCATCCGGCGACAGGCGGTCCTTGTTGATCTCGACCCGCTCGGGGCGGATCGAGACCACGGTCCGGTCGCCGGGTTTCGAGACGTTCACCGGCTTGGCGTCGATCACCTCGCCATCGTCCAGTTCGACCAGCGCAACGCCGTCCTTGATCTCTTTCACGGTGCCCATCAGGGTGTTGTTCTCGCCGATGAACTGCGCGACGAAGCTGTTCTGCGGCTGTTCGTACAGTTCGTCGGGCGGGGCCAGTTGCTGGATGCGGCCGTCGTTGAACACCGCGACCCGGTCGGACATGGTCAGCGCCTCGGTCTGGTCGTGGGTGACGTAGACGGTGGTGATCCCGAGGTTGTGGGCCAGCCGCGTGATCTCGAACTGCATATGCTCGCGCAGCTGCTTGTCGAGCGCGCCCAGGGGTTCGTCCATCAGCACCAGTTCGGGTTCGAAGACCAGCGCGCGGGCGAGCGCGATGCGCTGCTGCTGGCCGCCCGAAAGCTGCGCCGGGCGGCGCCCGCCGAAGGCCCCCATCTGCACCATGTCAAGGGCGCGCTGGACCTTTTCCTCGCGCTCGGACTTGCCGATCTTGCGCACTTCCAGCGGGAAGGCGAGGTTCTCGGCCACCGTCATGTGCGGGAACAGCGCGTAGTTCTGGAACACCATGCCGATCCCGCGCTTGTGCGGCGGGATGTTGTTGATCGGGCTGCCGTCCAGCAGGATGTCGCCATGGGTGGCGGTCTCGAACCCGGCCAGCATCATCAGGCAGGTGGTCTTGCCGGACCCCGAGGGCCCCAGCATGGTCAGGAACTCGCCCCGGCCGATCTGGAGGTTGAGGTCTTTGACGACGAGGGTTTCGCCATCATAGCTTTTCTGGACGCGGTCGAAGACCACGAACCCGTTGTCCGTTGCAGCGGTCAACCGTTATCCCCTGTTGTGTCGTGCGCTGTTGGCGCGCACTCTTTTGTTTCAGACCATTCGATCCGTTTTGCGAAACGGTAGCATGTGTCCGCCGGAGTGCAATGAAGAACTTGGAAACAGTCGTGCAGCCCGGTTTTTTCCTTAAATTTCAAGCAATGAAAGGGGAAAAATAGGGCATGCAAGCGCGAGGCTGCGACCGTTTCGGGCGCAGTTGCGAGGGATTCACACCGTCGGGCCGGCGGCGATGAGGTATCGAGCGCCGCCGCCGCCGACCGGGATCAGAGGGACGTAAGGGGTCAGAAACGGAAGCCGACGCGCAGCGACAGCGTATCCATGTCCAGATCGGTGTCGACGGTCGAAGCATAGGCACCATCGAGGTCACGCATGGTGTAGTCGGCCCCGAGGAAAAACCGCTCGTTCACGTTGTACTCGATCCCGATGCCGTAATTGGCCCCGTCGAGATCGCCGTCGGCCGAGGTCGTCGCGCTCTCGATCGTGGACCACGACCATCCGACGGCGCCATAGACCAGAAGGTCGCCCCAAACATAGCCGATGCGGCCGCGCAGGTCGGTCACGCCGTCGCTCTCGATGTTGTTGCCGCGAAGCTGGTCGAAGGCGCTGTACCCAAGCTCGACGCCATAGACGAGCCGGTCCCGCTGCGCGTTGTAGCCGGCCAGCAGGCCGAAAGCGGCGCTGTCGCCAAGGTCTATGGGTCCCGAAATGCTACCGACTCTTTGCGTTCCGTCGGCGGACACCGCTCCCGCAGACAGCCCGAGATAGAAGCCGTCAAACGCCCCGACCGCCGGAGCGGCGGCCACGGCCGGTTGCTCGGCGGGGGGCGGTGTGTATCCGCCCGCGGTCGCAGCCCCGGCCGAAACGGCAAGGCCCATGATCAGGCAGGCAGAACGACAATCGCAGCGCATAGATGTTCTCCTAGGCAAGCCCAGGAAGGGTTATAGCATTCTCAGCAGAGGGCGCACCAAAACCCTGCCTATGATTCACAGTTCCCGAGGATGTGTGTCTTTTCAACCCAAAGAAAAGACCGGCACGCATCGCACCACCGGCGCGCGATGCCCTTGGCATTCGGGATGATTGGGATGGTGCGGTCG
>JBNGDM010000319.1:0-3380 GCA_049975105.1 Rhodovulum sp.
ATATAGACGAAGTCGTAGTAATCCATCCTCTCGACGGCGTCCTTCAGCGGCGGCGCGTAGGTCGAGCCCATGCCGTCAGGCCCGTGGCAGACATGGCACTCCGCGTGATAGCGGCGGAAGCCTGAAAAGGTCAGCCAATCGACCGTGCCGTCCTCGGCGATGAAATAGGTGGGCACCCCGTCCTCGGTGAAGTACCGCCCATCCTCCTTGTAGGCGGCAGGACCGTTGCCCGGCAGCCCCCTGTTCTCGGTGGCGCCGCCGGCGCTGGCCAGCCCCGCCACTGCGCCGAAAACCAGCGCCAGTCGCAACCTATTCATCTTTCCTCCCTGTCGTGATTTGGACTGGCACGGGTCACCCCGTGCCAATCCGGCTCCTCCCCTCGCGCCGCCGATCAGTCCGGCAGCTTGAACACGGTCAGCTGACCGCCGAGCGCGGTATAGTCGCTGAGCGCGGCATAGCCGCCCACTGCGCCCAGACCGTCGTTCGGGTTGGTCAGGCCCGCCGCGAGACCGATGCCGGCCCAGCCGCCGACGCCCGAGAGGATGCCGACATACTGCTTGCCGTCATGCTCGTAGGACATCACGTTGCCGATGATCCCGGACGGGGTCTTGAAGCGGTAGAGCTCTTCGCCCGTCTCGGCGTCCACGGCCTTGAGGTAGCCTTCGAGCGTGCCGTAGAACACCACGTCGCCCGCGGTGGCCAGGGCGCCCGACCAGACCGAGAACTGCTCGGGGATCGACCACTTGATCTCGCCGTTGACGTTGTCCCAGGCGATGAAGTTGCCCATGCCGCCATGGCTGTCGGGCGCCGGGTACATCGAGAGCGTCGCGCCGACATAGGGCTGACCGGCGGTGTAGCTGACCCGGAACGGTTCGTAATCCATGCAGACGTGGTTGGTCGGCACGTAGAACATTTCCGTCTTGGGCGAGTAGGCCGAGGGCTGCTGGTCCTTGGTGCCGAGCGCCGCCGGGCAGATGCCGGTGGTGTTCACGTCCTCGCCGTTCTGCGCGGTCGAGTACTCGGCCACCACGGCCGGGCGGCCATAGGTGTCGGACTCGGGGTCCATGTCGACGCCGGTGGTCCAATTCACGACCGGGTCGTATTTCTCGGCCACCAGCAGTTCGCCGGATTCGCGGTCCATCGTGTAGGCCAGGCCGTTCCGGTCGAAATGGGTCAGAAGCTTGCGCATCTGCCCGTCGATTTCCTGGTCGGAGAGGATCATCTCGTTGACGCCGTCATAGTCCCATTCGTCATGGGGCGTCATCTGATAGACCCACTTGGCCATCCCGGTGTCGACGTCACGCGCGAAGATGGTCATCGACCAGCGGTTGTCGCCCGGCCGCTGGGACGGGTTCCAGGTCGAGGGGTTCCCGGTGCCATAATACATCAGGTTCAGCTCGGGATCGTAGGAATACCAGCCCCAGGTGGTGCCGCCGCCGATCTTCCACTGGTCGCCTTCCCAGGTCGCGGTGCCCGAATCGACGCCCACCGGCTCGCCCAGGTGGGTGGTGTTCTCGGGGTCCATCAGCGTGTCGCTGTCGGGGCCCATCGAGTAGCCGCGCCACACCAGCTCGCCGGTTTCCATGTCATAGGCGGTGACATGGCCGCGCACGCCGAATTCGCCGCCCGAGATGCCGACGATCACCTTGTCCTTGACCGGCAGGACGGTCGCGGTGTTGGTTTCGCCGATCGCCGGATCGCCGTTCACCGCGGTCCACTTCACCTCGCCGGTTTCGGCATCGAGCGCCACCACGGTGGTGTCGGCCTGGTGCAGGAAGATCGTGTTGTTGGCATAGGCCACACCGCGGTTGACGGTGTCGCAGCACATCACCGGAATGACGTTGGCATCCTGCTGCGGCTCGTACTTCCACTTGATCCGGCCGTCCTCGTTGAGGTCCAGCGCGTAGACGATGTTCGGGAACGGGGTGTGCACGTACATCGTGTCGCCGACCACCAGCGGGCTGCCTTCGTGGCCGCGCAGAACGCCGGTCGAGAAGGTCCAGGCCACCTGCAGATCGCCCACGTTCTCGCGGTTGATCTGGTCGAGGCCGGAATAGCGGTGGTTTTCGTAGTTGCCGGTCTGGATGACCCACTGGCCGGGGTCGTTCATCAGCTCCATCAGCTCGTCATTGGCGAGCGCCGCCGACCCGGCGCACAGCGCCACGGTCGAGGTTAAAGCAAACAGCTTCTTCATTCTCATCTCCCTTGAGATCTGGTCTCGTTGTCGGGTCCGGGGCCTTGGGCGGTTCCCCCGCCCGGTCGCCTGGCCGGACCATGCGCAACGCCGGAATGTTCTCTCGTCCTCCCTCCGGCGAAACGTTTGCGAATGCGTCTCAGCCCTCCTCTTCTGAGTTGTCCCCGTGATATCCGGCAATGGCGCGCGCAAGGCTGGGTCGGCCGGAGACGGCGCGCCCGCGCTTCCCTGCGCTGTCCGTGCCGTCCGCTCTCGCCATCCTTGCGCCCTCCGCCCGTTTCAGTTGCGCAGCCTGTGCAGGCGTTCGGCATGCCAATCGACATGTTCGCCCGCGAAACTCGCCACGAAATAGTAGCTGTGGTCATAGCCCGGCTGCATCCGCACCAGCCCCGCCTGGCGGCGCCGCGCCAGGACGGTCGCCAGCGCCTCGGGACGCAGCAGGTCGAGAAACTGATCCCCCGCGCCCTGGTCGATCAGGATCGCGTCCTTCCAGCCATGCTCCTGCAAAAGCAGGCTTGCATCGTAGCACGCCCAGGCCGATTCGTCGTCGCCCAGATAGGCGCTGAGCTGCTTGCGCCCCCAGTCCGACTGGGTCGGGTTGGCGATCGGCGCAAAGGCCGAGAGGGACGCGAACTTGTCGGGGTTGCGGATCGCCAGCGTCAGCGCGCCGTGCCCGCCCATGGAATGGCCGGTGATGCCGTGAAGATCGGCCAGCGGCAGCTTGTCCAGCACCAGCTCGCGCAGCTCGGTCAGGACGTAATCGTACATCCGGAAATGCGGCGCCCAGGGGGCGCGCGTGGCGTTGACGTAGAACCCCGCGCCCTGGCCCAGGTCATAGGCCTCGTCATCGGCCACACCCTCGCCGCGGGGCGAGGTGTCGGGGAACACGACCGCGATCCCGTGGCGGGCGGCGTGTTCCTGGAACCCGCCCTTGGTCATGGCGTTTTCATGGGTGCAGGTCAGCCCCGACAGATACCAGAGCACGGGCACCGGGCCGTCCTCGGCCTGGGGCGGCAGGTAGACCGCAAAGGTCATGTCCACCCCGCAGGCCGTAGACGGGTGGGTGCAGACCATCTGCACCCCGTCGAAACACCGGTTCTGGGAAACGACCTCCATCCGGCGGACCCCTAGTAAACCACCACGCTTCGGATGGACTTGCCCTCGTGCATGAGGTCGAATCCGTGGT
>JBNGDM010000320.1:0-3369 GCA_049975105.1 Rhodovulum sp.
ACTCGAGACAATGGAGAAAACCCATGACGCGCAACGACGGATGCTCGAGGCGGCGGCGCGTCGCCCTCGGTCTCGCGACGATCTGGCTGAGCGGCTGCGCCACGGGCGCTTCTGACGTCGCCAGCCTCGGAGCGTGCCCACCGGTGGTCGAATACAGCCGGGCGTTCCAAGAACAGGCGGCCGAGGAGCTTGCTCTGCTGCCGGAGAGATCGGCGATCGCGGAAATGCTGAGCGACTACGCCGTGATGCGGGAGCAGGCGCGGGTGTACGACCGCTAGAAGGCATCGCGTTGACTGGCCGACGCTGCTACTCGACGACCGGATAAAACGGCCGCCCCCAGTCCTCCGTAGGGTTGTCCATCATCAGGTCCACGAAAACAGGGAGCAGGAAGGCGAGTATCGCTGCGCCATCGCGGACCTGTGCCCGGTTCACTCCGCTGTTCCAGGTCGATCCGCCATGCACCAACTGATTGCGCAGCACGTATAGCCGGTCGAAGACGAAGCTGAGAACACGCACGCTGTCGCCGGCCTGGAACGACTGTGCGAAGCTGCGAGAGGATGATCGGAACCGTTCCTCCCAATCCGCGAACCCGTCGATCCCGTTCTGATGCTGCCAGAACGGGTTGAAGACGAAACGGTTCTCCATGAGGGTCCGAACCGGACCCGAGAACCGCTGCCATAGAGCCTTGTAGATGCGCCGCTCTTCGTCCCGCGCCACCAGCTTGCCGAAGTAATCGACGAAGGCAGCTCTTTCGCCGGGGGCCACCGACTGGAATTCGCGCTCGTCGGCATAGGCTGCGTTGAAGGCGATCCAGAGGAAGATGAAGCGTGCATCGTGATCGTCACCGCACGCCTCGGCTCGTCCGATCCAGCTGATGGAGCGGTGTACGCGCAGGCCCATCGTCTCGGGAAAGCCTGCACGGATCGCGCGTTGCTTCTCCTTCAAGGCGCTGAACGACAGGCTGTCTTGCATCGAATTCCTCCGTCTCAAATTCTCTTTCACGGCATCGCGCCGAAATCGGATCGGCGGTATCCGTCGACCATCGCCCGGAGCGCATGCGGGGCAATCACCTCGATCTTGTCCCCCCACTGGTAGAGATGCCACGTCATCTCCACCCAGCCTGCCGCCTCGAAACGCACGACAAGGCTGCCGTCGTCTTGCGCCTCGAGCACTTGGCGGGGATGAAAGCGGAAGCCCGCAGCGCGTTCGGCTGCCTCTGGCGCGAAACGCCAGATCACCTCCCCATACTGTTCGGGATCCTGCCAGACGCCGAAGGACCGCGCGGCGTAATCCGTGATGTTGAAACCATCCTGCAGCGCAAAGCTCTCGTCCAGGACTTCCGCATCGCGGATCAGATCGATGCGGAAATTGCGTACCTCGTCTGCCTTTGCAGGGTCGCGGGCCGCCATATAAGTCCGGTGGCCCAGCAAGACCCCGTGCGGTTCGAGGATGCGCCTTGCGTCGTCCCGGTTGTAGCGCACGCGCAGCCGAAACGGGCCGCGCAGCGCCTCGATGATGGCGTCGAGCACGTCTGGCTCGACACTGACCCGCGGGCCGGGGCGCGTGACCTGTCCCATTGCCGCGAGGACCGCCTCGGCATCGGTCTCGATGCGGGACCGGTAGGGTGCCTGCGCAAGCAGCCTCTCGCGCAACTCGACCAGAGCCCGGGCATGACGCGGACGACCCTCGGCCTCTGCCTCGCGAGCGGCGATCTCCAAGGCTTCCACACCTGTTTCGTGGCGAAGTTGCAGGCGGTCGAGGCCGGGATCGACTAGGCGCCAACGTCGTTTGCGGTCCTCGCCATCCTCTACCAGGACGTTTCCGAAGGTCTCCTCCAGCGCGTCGGTCATCCGCTGCGCGGTCCGGTGGGACACTCCGAACTCCAGCGCGATCTCCTCGAGGCTGATCCCACTGCGTCTTGCCGCAGCCAACTGCGCAAGCCGGATCAGGTCCTGAGCCTTGGAAAAGGACATGCGCGCCTCGCAGCCTGCCAATTTTTGACACCCTTGGAAGCTAAGAAGGTATCTGTTGCCTGTCGACCTGATTCTCTCACCGCTGCCGAGGAACGGGCGAAAGGCAGACAGAAGCTTCGGAAGGGAGATTGATGGTCATGAGCGGGCGTGTGATCAGGATCGAACGAGTTTCTCCACGCGAAGGCGTTGTGGAAGAACCAGACGTCACGTCGAAAGGTTACCGACTTGGCGACCCTGCACATGGCAATGCCAAGCATCACGCCGAACACATCGTCTATGTGAAGACCCTCGATGAAGCTGCAGAGCTGATCGAGAAAGGCTTCTCTCTGTGGATGGGGGCGAAGGGAAAGCGAGCTTCGCTGATTTCACCGCAGAGTCTGCGGATCGTCCGTGGCGGAAATACCAAGAAGGCTTGAGGCGTGGCTTTTCGTACCCCTCCCAGGCACCGGACCTTCGCAAGGGCCGACAGTTATTGACACCCACAGGGGTGATTTATGAAGCTGCAACCAGGAGACGTTTTCCGCGGTTCGGGTTGCGCTCATTGACGATTGAAGGAGCCCATGCGGGAAATCGGCGGCAACATCCTCTTCTCGGCGGGCGACCTGATGCGGTTCATGGGCTGCGCCCATGCCACGACGCTCGATCTCATGCGCCTGCGGGGCGAAGGGCCGGAGCCGGGCGCGGACAGCGAAGATGCTGCGCTTCTGCAGAAGCAAGGCGACGCGCATGAGGCCGCGCATCTGGAGCGTTTGAAGGTTTCTGGCAGGTCCGTGGTCGAGATCCCGCGCAGTGATCTGGAGCTCGATGCGGAGGCCACGCGTGTGGCGTTGACCGAGGGTGCCGAGGTCGTCTTTCAAGGTGCGTTCCTGTCGGGCAACTGGGGCGGCTGGTCTGACTTCCTGGAGCGCGTCGAGCGCCCCTCGGTGCTTGGGCCGTTCAGTTACGAGGTCGCCGACACCAAGCTGAAGCGTCGGCCGCATCCGAAACACGTCCTTCAGCTCGTGCTCTATTCCGACCTTCTGGCCGAGGTTCAGGGCGCGGCGCCCGAGTTCGCCCATGTCGAGCTGGGCTCCGGCGAACGCGCGATGCTGCGGCTCGCAGATTACGCGCATTATGCACGCCGCGCGCGGGCGCGGCTCGAGGCCTTTGTGGCTGACCCGTCACCCACGCGCCCGGTCCCCTGCGCCGATTGCGCGCTGTGCCGCTGGGCCGACCACTGCGCCAGCGTCTGGGTTGCCGAGGACAGCCTCTTCAACGTGGCGGGCATCAGCCGCGGACAGGTGAAGAAGCTCGAGGCCGCGGGAATCACGACGATGGAGGCGCTGGCCCGCCTCGATCATCCGATCCGCGGCATGGCGGAGACCACGCGCGCGAAGCTCGTCGCCCAGGCCCGGCT
>JBNGDM010000321.1:0-3360 GCA_049975105.1 Rhodovulum sp.
GAGGGGAAACCATGCCCGATAGACGACTGATGGCGATCGTGACGGGGCTGATGCTGATCGTGGGCGGGCTGGGCTGCGCACGCGCGGACCAGCCCACGCTCGACCAGCTCAGGACCATCGACCGGTTGCTGACGCTCAACGACACCCGCGCGCTGCTGGACTACCTGCTCGACAATCCCGAGCTTCTGGCCGGCGAGGACGAGCTGGCGGTCGAGCTGCGCCGCTTTGCCACCGATATCGGCGGCGGCCGGCTGCGGGCCGATTACGTGCCCGGCCCCGGCCCCGAGGCCGCCGGCTCGGTTGCGCGCGCCGCGGCCTTCCCCGGGATCTACTGACCCCGATGGCGTTCGGGGACAGCACCCGCGTGACGGCCCCGCGCCTGGCCTATGTGATCGACCCGCGCTTTGCCGGCGGGACATCCGCGGCGGTGGCCGCCGAGTTGCGCGTCGCGGCCGGGATGGGCCGGGTGACGGTCCATGCCCGCTGTTCCGCCATGTTCGGCGCCGACCGCCAGGTCGCCCCCGCCCTGCGCGAGGTGCTGGACGAGCTGGCCCTGCCGCTGGTCTGGGACGCGCCCGAGATCGCGGCCGACCTGGTGATCCTGCACAACCCCGCCTTCCTCAAGTTCCAGCCCGACTTCGGCGGCCGCCTCCTGGCCCGCCACCTCGTCGTCGTCGCGCACGAGAATTTCCTGCGCCCCGGCGGGGTCGAGGGATTCGACGTGGGCGCCTGCCTGGCCCGCATCGACCGCGCCTCGCTCGCGCTCAGGAAATCCATCGCGCCGGTCTCGGCGCATAACCGGACCACGGTCGAAACCTGGCTGGCCAATGCCCCCGCCGCGCCGCGCTGGGACGTGCTGGACAGCGACTGGTTCAACATCTGCGACATGGCGCCCGCGCCCCCCACCGACCGCCCGCGCGACCGGCGCGGGCGCCATTCCCGCCCCGGCTTCGAGAAATTCCCGCCCCTGGCCGATCTCGACCGTTGCTTTCCCGCGCACGCCGAGGCCAACGTGATCCTCGGGGCGGACATGCTTCTTGCCGCCGGGGTGGTGCGGCCGCACTGGACGATGCTGCCGTTCCGGTCGGTCGAGGTCGAGGCGTATTTCGGAATGATCGATTTCCTTGTGTATTTCACGGCGCCGACCTGGCGCGAAAGTTTCGGGCGCGTGATCGCCGAGGCGCTGGCCGCGGGCAAGGTGGTGCTGACCGACCCCGAGACCGGCGCCGCCTTCGGGACCGGCGTTCTGCCCTGCACCCCCGCCGAGGTCGATGCCGCCATCGCCCGGCTGGTCACGGACCCCGCCGCCTATCGCGCGCAGGCGGCGCGCGGGCAGGCGGTGCTGGCGGGCTTGTCCCGCGGCGCCTTCGAGACCCGGCTTGCCGCGCTGATCGCCGGGGTGGCGCGGGACCGGGCGGCATGATCCTGGTCGAGGCGGGCAGCCGCAGCCAGCGCGCCTGTGACGCGCAACTGATCCTCGCCGCGCAACTGGCCGCGCGCGGCCACCGCGTGGCCATCGACGCCGCCGGCCTGCCCGCCGACCTGGACCGGGGCCGCACCTACGAGGCCGCCCCCTTCCTGGTGGACCCCGAGGACCTGGAGGTGACGGCGGTGGTCCTCCTGGGCGCGGACGCGCTGGCGGACCAGGCGCTGGCGGCGCTGCGCGACCGGGTGCTGGCCGCCGACGTGCCGGTGGTCGCCACGGGGCGGTTCGGCGATCACCAGGCCTATCTGGGGGCGCGGGCGCGGATCGCCTATGCGCTGGGCCGCGAGCCGCGGGTGATCGACCTGGCCGAGACCCAGCCGCGCCCGTTGATCGCGCGGGCGATGACGCCGCTGGTGGCCGAGCTTGCGCCGCGGCCCCGGCCGCTGGGCCGGGTGCCGATGCTGACCGTGGCGCTGGGCGCCTCGGCGCTCGACGGGCCGGACGCGCTGCCGCGGCTGGCGCAGATGACCGGGCGGGCCGGTTTCGGGTTCCAGCTGATCGCCAATGGCGAGCAAAAGGACCTGATCAAGGCGTCGCGCTACCACGACCTGCCGGTGGTGACCTTCACCGAGCTGTCGCCGGTCACGCTGGCTGCCGGGACGGACGTGTTCGCGGTCTACGGCCAGGGCGTCCCGGGCGAGCGGATGGCCGCGCTCGCGACCTGCCTGATGGCGGCGGGGGGCGTGGTGATCGACTGCACCGAGGATCGCGCGTTCCTGGCCCAGGGCGCGCCCGCACTGCGCGGCCCCGAGGATCCGGCGGCGCTCGAACCCTACCTGACGGACACGGTGTTCGTGAACCTCGCCCAGATCGGCGCCCAGACCGCCGCCGCGCCCTGGATCGCCGCGGCCGACATCGCGCGGCTGGAAACGGCCGCCGGCCTGGCGCCCGCGCCCGCAACGCCGATGGCCGCCCCCGCCGCCCCGACCCGCCCCCGCCGCACGCTGTTCCTGCCCACCAACGGCGTGGGGCTGGGCCACGCCCAGCGCTGCACGGTGATCGCCGACGCCCTGCCCGAAGGCGAAGCCGCCGCCTTCGCCGCCTTTCCGTCCTGCGTGCCGATGATCCTGCGCCGCGGCTATGACTGCCTGCCGCTGGTCCAGAAAAGCCCCGATCACCCCGAGCCCTACGCCAATGACGTGCTGACCTACCTGCGGCTGGGACGGGCCCTCGCACCCGGCGACCGGCTGGTCTTCGACGGCGGCTACGTGTTCGACTCGATCTTCCGCACGGTGCTGGAACGCGACCTGCCCGCGGTCTGGATCCGCCGCGGGCTGTGGCCGCAGGGCAGCTCCAGCGACATCGCTTTGGACCGCGAACGCATCTTCGCGCGCGTCATCGTCCCGGCCGAGGCCTTCCCCGAACTCAACGACGCCTACAGCTTTGGCCCGCGCATCCAACCCGTCGGCCCGGTGCTGCGCATGGGACGGCTGAACGCCGCCGCCCGCGCCGCGTTGCGCGAACGCCTCGCCGACCGCTTCGCCCGCCCGTTCGACCGGCTGGTGATCTCGATGCTGGGGGGCGGCGTGGCCTCCGACCGCACCGCCCAGCTTCAGGCCATCGCGGGGATGCTGGCGCCCCGGCCCGACGTGCTGCACCTGGTGGTGGTCTGGCCCGGCGCCAATGTCTCGGCGGGGCTTTACGCGTGGCCCAATACCCGCGTCGTGCAGACCTTCGAGGCGCTGTCGCTCTGCCTCGCCGCCGACCTGGTGATCTCGGCCGCGGGCTACAATTCCGTGCACGAGATCCTGTATCACCGCATCCCCGCGGTGCTGATCCCGCAAAGCGCGCCCTATCTCGACGACCAGACCCGCCGCGCCCAGGCCCTGGCCGAGCGCGGCCTTGCCGAGATGATCGAAGAGGCGGACCTGATG
>JBNGDM010000322.1:0-3352 GCA_049975105.1 Rhodovulum sp.
CGGCCAGGGTGCCCGACACGATCGAGGCGGTGGTGGCGCAGAACATCAGCTGGAAGAAGAAGTCCGAACCGACCGAGGCATAGGTCAGGTCGGTTTCCGTATCGGCCAGCCCGACGGGTTCCAGCGAGGTCCAGCCGAACGCGCCCAGCACGTTGGTGATCGTCCAGCCGTCGCCCGGGTACATCAGGTTATAGCCGATCAGATAGTACATGATCGCCGCGATCGAGAAGAGCCCCATGTTCTTCATCAGCTGCATCGCGGTGTTCTTCTGGCGCACCAGGCCGGCTTCCAGCATGGTGAACCCGGCGGCCATCCAGAACACCAGGAAGCCGGTCACGAGGAACATGAAGGTGGTGAAGATATAGCCGATCTCTTCGTTCGGCGGCGTCATGTCGACCTCCTGGGCAAAGCCCAGCGCGGGCAGCAGCGCCAGCCCCGCGGCAAGAGGAATGAGTTTCGTCAGTTTCATCTGTACTGGTCCTTTTGCTTCCGGATCGTCGCGGGGCGCGCTCAGATCGCGTCTTCGTTGGTTTCGCCCGTGCGCACGCGAACGGCCTGGTTCACGTCGAGAACGAAGATCTTGCCGTCGCCGATCTTGTCGGTCTTGGCGGTCTTCGCGATCGTCTCGACGACCTGGTCGGCCATGGCCGCGGCCACGACGATCTCCAGCTTGACCTTGGGGACGAAGTTCACGGCGTATTCCGCGCCGCGATAGATTTCCGTGTGACCGGATTGCGAGCCGAAGCCCTTGATCTCGGTCACCATCATGCCGCGCACGCCGATGGCCGTGAGAGCTTCCCTCACCTCCTCCAGCTTGAACGGCTTGATTGCAGCAATGATCAGTTTCACGTCATGACCCTTCCGTTTACTTGGCAGGCGGTCCTGCGGGAGTACCGCGGCAAGCAAGGGGCCGGAGACCGGCGCGACACAAGGAATCGGCGGGGTCGGAGAGGGGCGGACCCCGGCTAGATTGCACAATTTTTGCACAAATTAATTAAGGTGATGATTTTTTGTGCAGCGTGGAAAGTCCAAAACGTGAGCAGCTGGGAACTCCACATTGCCGGACGGGCGCGGTAAGGTGCGACGAGGCAGGTCAGACAATCGGAACGGCAATGGGCAGCAAGGGCCGAAAGACGCCGCCGCTCGTGGCGGACCGGCGCTATCCGAAGAAGAAGGCGCCGGCGAAGAAACGTGCGCCTACCCGACGCAAGCCCGCGGCCGCGAAACGGCGCAGGGCGCGGCGCTCGGGCAACCCCGTGACGCGGTTCTTCGGCGGGCTGTTCCGCTGGATCCTGCGTTTGATCTGGCGCATCGGCTCGCGGCTGGCGCTGATGGGCGCGGTCGTGGTGGGCCTTGCGGTGTTCTACTTCTACGTCCAGTTGCCCCCCGCATCGGCGCTTCTGGACGGGCGCAACCGCGGCTCGGTCACGCTGCTTGACCGCTCGGGCCAGGTGTTCGCCTGGCGCGGCGAACAGTTCGGCGGCCAGATCACGGCCGCCACCGTGGCACCCGCGCTGAAACACGCCGTCATCGCCACCGAGGACCGCCGCTTCTACCGCCATTTCGGCATCAGCCCGCGCGGCATCGCGGGCGCCATCCGCATCAACCTGTCCGAGGGGCGCGGGCCGCTGTCGGGCCATGGCGGCTCGACCATCACCCAGCAGACCGCGAAGCTTCTCTGCCTGGGCGTGCCCTACGACGCCGCGAAATGGAAATCCGAGGCCGCCTACGAAGCCGATTGCCGCCGCACCACGCTGGCGCGCAAGGCCAAGGAAGCGGTCTACGCCATGGCGATGGAGGCCAAGTACACCAAGGACGAGGTCCTGACGATCTACCTCAACCGCGCCTACCTCGGCGCCGGCGCCCGCGGCTTCGAGGCCGCCGCCCAGCGCTATTTCGGCAAGTCCGCCAACACCTTGACCCCGTCCGAGGCGGCGATGCTGGCCGGGCTTCTCAAGGCGCCCACGACCTACGCGCCGACCAACAACCTCGAACGCTCGCGCAACCGGGCGAACCTGATCCTCGGGCTGATGCAGGACCAAGGCTACCTGACCGCCAAACAGGCCGCCATCGCCAAGGCGAACCCCGCCGAACTGTCGGCGGCCGCCGAATCGCGCTCGGGCGGGTATTTCGCCGACTGGGTGATGGGGGCGGGCCCCGATTTCCTGACCCGCAACACCACCGAGGACGTGATCATCCGCACCACCTTCGACCCGCGCCTGCAAAAGGCCGCCGAGGATGCGCTGAAGGACGTGTTCGAAACCAAGGTCAAACCGGGATCGAAGGCCGAGGCGGCGATCGTGGTGATGTCCGCCGACGGCGCGGTGCGCGCGATGGTCGGCGGGCGCAAGACCACCATCGGCGGGTTCAACCGCGCGACCATGGCGCTGCGCCAGACCGGCTCGGCGTTCAAACCCTTCGTCTACGCCGCGGCGCTCGACCTGGGCTACACGCCCAATGCCATGGTGGTGGACGAACCCTACACCATCGACGTGCCCGGCTCCGGCCCCTACTCGCCCGAGAATTACGACCGCAAGTTCCACGGCCCCGTCACCCTGACCGAGGCGCTGCAACATTCCTACAACGTGCCCGCGGTCAAGGTCTCCGAATCGGTCGGCCGCGAGAACGTGCGCCGCATCGCCGCCGATTTCGGTCTGGACAGCGACCTTGCCGATGGCCCGGCCCTGGCGCTGGGGGCCTCGGAATCGACCCTGATCGGCATGACCGGCGCCTATGCCGGCATCCTCAACGGCGGCTCCAGCGTGACCCCCTACGGCCTGGTGGACCTGCGCCTGAAAGGCGAGACCGAACCGCTGATGGACCAGGAAGGCGGCATGGGCGAACGCGTGATATCGGAGCGTGCCGCGCGCAGCCTGATCTACATGATGAGCCGCGTCGTCGCCGCCGGCACCGGGCAACGCGCGCAACTGCCCGGCTGGCAGGTCGCGGGCAAGACCGGCACGACCTCGGCGGCGCGCGACGCCTGGTTCATCGGCTTCACCGCCGATTACGTGGCCGGCGTCTGGATGGGATACGACGACAACACCCCCCTGACCGGCGTCACCGGGGGCGGTCTGCCCGCCGAGATCTGGCACGAAACGATGCTGCGCGTGCATGACGGCCTGACGCCCCGGCCGCTTCCGATGCTGGTGCCCGACCGCCGCGACGCGCCCAACTCCTACCCCGGCGAAACCTATTCCTCGGGCGACGGAACCCGCGCCGAGCGCCCACGCGAGGGCGGCGGCGACATGGCCGAGCGCATCCTGCGGGAGGTCCTGGGCGCGATCCTGGGTACAGACCGGGGCAACTGACCCGCCGCGCCCTTCGGGTTTCGCCCCGGCTGTCGCCGGGG
>JBNGDM010000323.1:0-3347 GCA_049975105.1 Rhodovulum sp.
CCCCCCCCCCCGGTCGCCTTGGCGACAGCCAAGGCGAAACCGGACAAGGCGGCGCGCTCAAAGCGGCCAGACCACCAGGATCGCCGGTACCGACACCGCCACCACCAGGATCTCCAGGGGCAGCCCCATCCGCCAGTAATCGCCGAACCGATAGCCCCCGGGGCCCAGGATCAGCGTGTTGTTCTTGTGCCCGATCGGCGTCAGGAACGCACAGGACGCTGCGACCGCCACCGCCATCAGGAACGGGTCGGGGCTGACGCCCAGGCTCTGGGCCATCTGGATGCCCACGGGCGCGGCGACCACCGTGGTCGCGGTGTTGTTCAGCACGTCCGACAGCGTCATCGTCACCACCATCAGCACCGTCAGGATCGCCCAGGCCGGCAGATCGCCGGTCAGCCCTACCAGCGCCTCGGCGATCAGCCGCGTGCCCCCTGCCTCTTCCAGCGCGAGCCCCAGCGGGATCATCGACCCCAGCAGAACGACCACGGGCCATTCCACGAAGTTGTAGACCTCGGACAGCGGCAGGATGCGCGCGAACAGGTAGCCCGCCACCACCAGCCCCAGCGCGACCGGCAGGTAGACCAGCCCGAAACTCGCCGCCGCCACCGCCGCCGCGAACATCCCGATCGCCGCCCAGGTCTTGCGCGTGTCGGTGACCGCCAGCCCGCGATCGGCCAGCGTCAGGCAGCCCAGCCAGTCGACCACGTCCGCCACCGCGTCCTGCGGCACGAGAAGCAGCAGGATGTCGCCCGGCCGCACCTGCGTCTTGCGGATCTGTTCGCGGATCGGCCGGCCCTGGCGCGAGATGCCCAAGAGCACCGTGCGCTGGCGCCAACCCAGCCCCACAGCCTGCGCCGACCGGCCCGCGATGCGCGCCTGGTCGGGCACCACGACCTCGACCAGCGACAGCCCCTCGCCGGCGGCGCGCAGCTTTTCCTCGCGCGCGGCATCCGCGAAATCCAGCGAGAGTGCGGCGCGGAATTCGTCCAGCGCCTCGGGCGCGGCCTCCAGCACGATGGCGTCGCCCGCCTCCAGCGTCGTGGTCCGCTGGGTGCCGTAACGCCGCTTGCCGCCGCGCACCAGCCCCAGGATCGCCACGTCGTTCTTCTCGGCCTCGGGCTCCAGCTCGCGCAGCCGGCGGCCGACCAGCTTCGAGCCCTCGGGCACCGTCAGTTCCGCGATATAGGGCGCGAAGGCCGCCATCGGGTCGGCCGCGGCCGACAGTGCTTCGCTTTGCGGGATCAGGCGCCAGCCGACCAGCGCGACGAAGACCAGCCCGGCGATGGCCGCCACGCCCCCCACGGGCGCGAAGTCGAACATCGCGAAGGGCGCCCCCAGCGACTCCTCGCGGATCGAGGCGATGATGATGTTGGGCGGCGTGCCGATCAGCGTGACCATGCCGCCCAGGATCGTGGCGAAGGACAGCGGCATAAGGCTTAGGCCCGGCGGTCGGCCCGCCTTGCGCGCGGTCTGGATGTCCACGGGCATCAACAGCGCGAGGGCCGCCACGTTGTTCATGAAGGCGGACAGAACGCCCCCCACGCCGCCCATCACCGCGATATGGGCGCCCAGCCCCCGCGCGCTGTCGACCATGGTGCGGGTAATCAGGTAGACCGCGCCCGAGCGCACCAGCCCGGCCGAGACCACCAGCACCAGCGCCACGATGATCGTCGCCGGGTGGCCGAAGCCCGCGAAGGCCTGCTCGACGGGCACGACCCCCAGCACCACGCCGATCAGCAGCGCCGAGAACGCCACCAGGTCATAGCGCCAGCGCCCCCACAGCAGGGCGGCGAAGACGGCGCCGAACAGGGCGAAAAGGATGATCTGGTCTTGCGTCACGGGTCTCGGGTCTCCACCTCGGGATCCAGCGAACTCCATCGCGCCACGCTTTGCAACGGTGCGTCCCGCTCTTGCAGGCCCGGCCCGCGCTGGCCTATAGAGCGGGGCGTCGAATTCAGCCGTCTCAGAGGGGTTCCATGGCAGGCCATTCCAAATGGGCGAACATCCAGCATCGCAAGAATCGCCAGGACTCGGTGCGCGCCAAGCTGTTCTCCAAGCTCTCGAAAGAGATCACGGTGGCCGCCAAGATGGGCGATCCCGATCCCGACAAGAACCCGCGCCTGCGCCTCGCCATCAAGGAGGCCAAGTCGAACTCGATGCCCAAGGATAACATCGAGCGCGCGATCAAGAAGGCGTCGGGCGGCGAGGGCGACAATTACGAGGAAATCCGCTACGAGGGCTACGGCCCGAACGGCGTGGCGGTGATCGTCGAGGCGATGACCGACAACCGCAACCGCACCGCGTCCAACGTGCGCTCGACCTTCACCAAGAACGGCGGCAACCTGGGCGAAACCGGCTCGGTCGCCTTCATGTTCGAACGCAAGGGTGAGATCCGCTATGCCGCCGATGTCGGCGATGCCGACACGGTGATGATGGCCGCGATCGAGGCCGGGGCGGAGGATGTGGAAAGCTCCGACGACGGGCATGTGATCCTGTGTGGCGATACCGATCTGAACGACGTCGCGAACGCGCTGGAAGCCGAGCTTGGCGAAAGCGAGTCGACCCGCCTGATCTGGCAGCCCTCGACCACGACCGAGCTTGACCTCGAAGGCATGCAGAAACTGATGAAGCTGGTCGACGCGCTGGAGGATGACGACGACGTGCAGCGCGTCACCACCAATTTCGAAGCCAGCGACGAGGTGCTCGCGCAGCTTTAGGCACGCGCGTTAGCCAGTCTTCGACAGCTGCAGCGGCGCGCTGGCGACCCGGTTGCGCCCGTTGCGCTTGGCCGCGTAAAGCGCGCGGTCGGCCGCCTCGAGCGCGCGTTCGAACCCGTCTCTGCGTGACACGTCCAGGGGCGCGCAGCCGAACGACGCCGTCAGCGGCTTGCTGCCCGCCCCCCGGCCGACCTCGCCCGCGGGGGTGATCCGCAGATCCTGCCACAGGGCGTTGCGCAGGATCTCGGCCAGCGCCTCGGCGCCCGCAAGCGGCGTATCGGGCAGCACGAACAGGAATTCCTCGCCGCCCCAGCGTCCCGAGATGTCCGACATGCGGACCCGCCCCGACAACAGCGTGGCGGCCGCCTGCAGCACGCGGTCGCCCGCGCCATGGCCCAGCCGGTCATTGACCGTCTTGAAATGGTCGAGATCGCAGATCACCAGAGACAGCGGATTGCCGCTGCGGCGCGCGGCGTTCACCGCGTGATTGGCCATCATCATCGTGCCGCGGCGGTTGGCCAGCCCGGTCAGCGGGTCGATATACGAGGCACGCTCCAACTCGCGCGACAGGATCCGGCGTTCGCGGTCCAGCCGGTCGCGCGTGCGCCCCGCCACCAGCACGCCCACGCA
>JBNGDM010000324.1:0-3327 GCA_049975105.1 Rhodovulum sp.
GCGCGGGGGTTAGCGTGCAAGTACCGTTCCCGTCCAGACCAGAGCGATCAGGACCGGCTGGTGGAGGAGGTAGATCGCGAGGCTGTGCCGGCCGGGCCAGGCAAGCGCGCGCAGCGCGGGGCCGGGCGGGCTGGCGTGGCGCAGGTGGTTCCAGAGGCCGGTGCGGGAGGCGAGCGTGGCGATGGCCAGCCCGGCGAGGAACGGCGCGAGCCAGGGGAAGAGCGGCTCGAAATCGACGCTGGAGCGGGGCGTGGCGGTCAGGCCGGTCCAGTCGAGCCAGGGCCAGTCGGGGCCGAGGGGGCGGGGCAGTGCGAGGACGGCGAGCGCGGCGGCGAGGGTGACCGCCCAGGGAAGCCGGAGGAAGGCCAGCCCGATCACGCTGGCCGCGGCGATGGAATGCAGGATGCCGAAATAGACGAAGCTGTCGGGAAACATCGCGCGCGTGCCCAGCGTCACCAGCCCCGCCGCCGCGCCGATCACCGCGAGGCGGCGCAGGAAGGCGCGGGGGCGCAGGCGGTTGCCATGGGCGAGGTGCAGGCTGACGCCGGCGAGGAACAGGAACGATCCCGCCACCGCGATCGACAGAACCCGCCAGCCGCCCGAGACGGCGGTGCCGGGCGGGAGATGGCCGAACATTTCCAGATCATAGGTGAAATGGAACAGCGCCATGCCCAGCAGGGCCGCGCTGCGGGCCAGGTCGACGGCGTGGATCCGCCCGCTCAATCCGGCTGGAACCCGGCGATCAGCCGCTTGAGGCCCAAAAGCGCGCCCGCCGCGATCGCCGCCAGCGTGACCGGCGCGGAATAGGCCAGCGTCGAGAAGGCGGTCGCGCCCTGGCCGATGGAACAGCCCAGCGCCACCACGCCGCCGATCCCCATAAGCGCGGCGCCCGCGACCTGGCGGCCAAGTTCGCGCGGGTCCTCGCAGGCCTCCCAGCGGAAGCTGCCCTTGCGCCACGATCCGATCCAGGCGCCCAGGAGCACGCCCAGAACCGAGCCGACCGAGAAGGACAGCCCGCCCGCGGACGAGGTCATCAACCACATCAGCGTGCGGCCCAAGGGCGCGGTGAAGGTGTGGCCCTCGACATCGACGGCGCCGAAGCTGACGTCGTTCAGGTAGGTCATCCCCCAGAGCGCGCCCGCGATGGCCAGCCCCACCGCCACGCCCCAGCCGATGCGGCGCGGGTCGTCGCGCAGGGGGGCATGGGACAGCCCCCACGCGAGAAAGCCCGCCGCAACGGTCAGCGCCACGACCAGCGCGGGCAGGCCCAGGATGCGTTCGGCCAGATGGGCGACGCCCTGCATTTCGGTCGCGGGGATTTGCGGGAAGGCCCAGTCGCGCAGCGGTGACAGCGGCCCCGACAGGGTCACGAAGCCGAAGATCGAGATCACCACCACCACCACCAGCGAGCGCAAATCGCCGCCGCCGAAGCGCGCGAGCGCGCCGAAGCCGCAATTGCCCGCCAGCGCCATGCCATAGCCGAACAGCCCACCGCCCAGGATGCTGGCCAGCGGGTTCCATGCGATTGCGTGGTAGGGGGTTTTGGCGAGGTCGATCTGGCCCGCCGTGGCCAGCAGGTAGGTCGCCGCGATGCCGGTGCCCAGCACCACGCCCCAGGTGCGCAGCCGGCGGTGGTCGTCGCCGTAGACCGCGCTTTCGATGGCGCCCAGCGTGCAGAATTCGCCCAGCCGGGCCGCGAGACCCAGCACGCAGCCGCTCACCAGTCCGATCAGCGCCGCCCAGGCGCCCACGGGAATGCTGTCCATCCGTCCTCCCTGTCGCGGGGCCGCGACAGGCGCGGCCCTGCGATCCTATTTCCGTCCGTGCCCGCCTGCCAGTCCCGGCGGCGGGTTCTGTGCGTTGCAGAACATGTCGTGCATCAGTTCCAGCATCCGCCGGGCGCGTTCGTCGGCCAGCGAATAGTAGATCGCCTTGCCCTCGCGGCGGTAGGCCACGAGCCCCTCGAGCCGCAGCCGGGCCAGTTGCTGGCTGACCGCGGCCTGGCGCGAGGCGAGCAGGGTTTCCAGTTCGGTTACCGACTTCTCGCCGGTCGACAGGTGGCACAGGATCATCAACCGCCCCTCGTGCGAGAGCGCCTTGAGAAAGCTGGATGCGGTTTCGGCATGCGCGACCATGTCCTCGGCCTGGATGCCGTTTTCCCCGTCGGGGGCGGTGCCGTCGCTATGGGCGATGTCTGCTGCCATGCGTCCCTGCGCGGGCTTCGTCAGAAGCCCATCTCCTCCTCGATCGCGGCGATGCCCTGGCGGGCGCAGTCGTCGTCGAGATCGGGCCCGGGCGCCCCCGATACCCCGATCGCGCCGACGATGGAACCCGCGTGTTCGATCATCACCCCGCCGCCCAGCGCCAGCGGCTGGGACAGGTCGCGGATACCCGAGAACATCGTGCCCGGCGCGGTCAACTCGCCCAGCGCCAACGTGTCGGTGCGGAAGCTGGCCGCGGTCCAGGCCTTGCGTCGCGCGGTTTCCTCGACATGGGCGCCGGCGAAACGGTCGCGGACGAAAGCCTGCAGCGTGCCGAAGCGGTCGGTCACCGCGACGCCGACCTGGTAGCCCTCGGCCCGGCAATACTCCATCGCCGCCACCGCGGCCTGGATCGCCAGTTCGGGCTTGAGCGCCTTGAACTCGACGAACGCATCCTGCGCCGCCGCGCCGCCCGCGGGCAGCGCCATCGCCGCTGCGAAAACCAGTTTTTTCATCATCCCTCGGCTCCTCCCTTTTCGTCGCCATGGTCCGCCCATTCGGGCTGTTTCCTGAGCATCTCCCCGATCAGCCACCAGAAGAAATCCTCTCCCGGGTATCCCTCCAGCCGCTGCACCTCGACCCCGTCGCGCAACAGCACGAAGGTCGGCGTGAACTGCGGCTTGCTGACCAGGTCGATATCCTCGGGCAGCTTTCGCCCGAGGTCGATCCGGCGCAGGGGCGCCACCGCGCCCTCGGTCGTCTTCGGATAGATCGGCCCGACTTCCCTGTCCCAGGCCATGCAATAGGTGCAGCCCGCCCGTTCGAACATCGCGAGCACCAACTCGGCGCGCGCCGCCGACAGCGGCGCGAACCCGATGAGGCCCGCGCAAAGCGATGCGGCAAATACTCGTTTCATTCGAGGCTGTCCCGTTACATAGAAAAATCGTAATTTGTTTTTGCATCCACGGCAAGGGAGGGCCTAGATGCTGGAAATCTCGTATGGCGGGGCTGCCATTGCGGGCATCCTTTCGTTCCTGTCGCCCTGCATCCTGCCGATCGTTCCGTTCTACCTGTGCTACATGGCCGGCATCTCGATGAACGAGCTGCGGGGCGAGGACCACATTCC
>JBNGDM010000325.1:0-3307 GCA_049975105.1 Rhodovulum sp.
GCCATGCAGAATCGGTTCGGCCGACAATCTGCGGTAGACTTGAATAACCTGTCGGCGCGGCACGGGAGGGTATCATGTTCGGACGAAAGGCGCAGAAACCGCCCTATGGCTGGGTCAGCTACCGGCAGAACCTTCTGGTGCTCTACGAGGATCTGGACGAGCGCGACGACCGGATCGACGCGCTGATCGAGCAGACCGAATACCGGGGCAGGGCGGGGCGTCCGAGCTTTGCCGAGCAATGGGCGGACGTGAACCAGATCGAACTGCGCCTGTTCCGCCTGATCGACGACACGCGGCTGTTGGCCGAGACGGAACGCAAGTTCATCGAGGCCGAGGAAATGGGCCTGGAGGGCCGTGCGGCGCTGCGCAAGCGCTTTGACGAGGCGGGGCGCGAGTCCGAGGGCGCGGAGGAGCGGCGGGCGATTGCGATCACGCTGTTGGAGGACATGTTCGTCAAGTATTCCTACCGCTTCGCCGAGCGCGAGAAGCGCGGAGAGGTCTCGGGCCGGCTGACGCGGCTGGGCCTGCTGATCATCGGTCTGCCCACGGCGCTGGTGTTCTTCGGGCCGATGATCGAGTCGCTGTCGGCGTTGTTGTTCCCGCCGCTGGACGACGATCTGTTCAGACGGACGCCCCGTCCGCTCGAGGACATATACAGTTCGCAGAGCTGGGCCTCGTCGAAATTCGGTGCCTTCTTCGTGGTGATGTATTTCGGAATCGTAGGTGCCTATTTCTCGCGCCTGTTCGGCTATGCCAAGAAGATGGAAAAGCTGCGCTGGGCCGACATGGACCTGGTCTATGCGCCGGGCGCGCTGTGGGTGCGGCTGCTGGTGGGCGCGATCGCCGCGGTGATCCTGTTCTTCCTGATGATGGGCAATATCCTGTCGGGGCCGATCTTCCTGGAGGGCGATTTCAGCCTGTGGCAGGTTCCCGATGCGGCCGGCGGCGGTGCGGGCGCGCAGCAGCCGCTTTTGCCGCTGCGGCCGACCGAGGATTTCGCCCGGTTGGTGGTGTGGTGCACGTTGGCGGGATTCTCGGAACGCTTCGTCCCCGACCGCTTTGCCGAACTGGAGGCAAGTGCGCGGGGGTCGGGCAACAATCCCGCCGAGTAAGGGGCCGGCCTGCGCCGGTTCAGGGCTTGCGGAAACGCCAGGCCACGCGCTCTCCGGGATTGGCGGCAAGGGCCGCGGCCAGACGATCGAACCCGGCCTCCTGGCCGAATTCGGCCATGCGCCGCCGCGCCGCGTCGAGGGCGTTCAGCATTTCGGCATCGCCCAGCCCGTCGCAGGCCGCGCGCGCCAGCGTCGCGGTGTCGGGCGCGCGGGTGCAAAGGAATACTGCCGTCGCGTCGGGGCAGACGGCAAGCGGCATGAAACAGTCGGTCAGCCGTTCCATGTGTACGGCGATCCAGGGCTGGCGCCAGTGGAAATAGTCCTGCTGCACCACGACCGAGGCGCCAGGGATCAGGCTGGGGAAGAACAGGTCCGCGATGGCATCGGCTGCGCTGGCGGACTTGGCTGCATCGACGGTCAGAATCTCGATGGGCTGGCCGGTCCAGAGATCGTCCTCGATCTCGCCGGGATGCAGCCGCACCAACCCGTCCCAGGGCGCCAGAAAGCGGCGGGCCAGCGGCAGGATGTCTCTTCCCGGGAACGGCGCGACGCCGGCGGGATAGAGCAAACGCTCTTTCAGCTGTTCCGAGGCGGTGAACCGGTCATAGGCGTGGACGTGGGGTGCGTGTCCCGCTTGGCGCCGGCCTTCGGCCAACCGGGCGGTGGACCCGCCCGCGCAACATCCCAAATCGACGATGTCGCCCGCACCCCGGGCCCAGTCGCGGGCGAGCCAGAAATACAGCCGCTGTTCGGCTGCGCTCAACATGGTCGGCACGGTCCGGGCCGGACCGGTTTCTGAAAGGGGCAGGTCGGCCCAAGGCGTTTCGGCGAAACGGGCGCGGGGGTCGGGGGCGGGCGGCGCGCTCATGCGGGCGGAGTAGCACTGGTGCGCGTGCGAAACCAGAGCCGCGGCGAAAAACCGGTCTTGATTCCGACTTCGCTGTGCCGTAATCCGGCGCACGGCTTAGGGGTGTAGCTCAGTTGGTAGAGCATCGGTCTCCAAAACCGAGGGTCGGGGGTTCGAGTCCCTCCGCCCCTGCCAGGCCGGCCTCCGACAGACATAGCCGAGCGCCATTGTTGGGCTGGCGCGCCTTCGGGGGCGGTCCTGTGCCTACGGTGCGGCGCGTTCGGATCTCCTGCGCGATGCGCGTGCGCTTTCGTGGTGGCGTGCAGGTCCCGCAGGGCCGGCGCTTTCGCCGCAGCGCCGCCCGACCCTTGCAAAGCCACGCCCGAACGCGTATCTCCGCGCCACATCGAGAAGGATCAGGTCCGGCCATGGCAAACCCGCTTCAGTTCATCCAGCAGACCCGCTCGGAGGTCTCCAAGGTCGTTTGGCCGACGCGGCGCGAGGTGTTCCTGACCACCGTCATGGTGCTGGTCATGGCCACGCTGACGGCGATTTTCTTCTTCATCGTCGACTGGTTCATCCGGACCGGTCTGCAGTTGATCCTGGGTTTTTTCGGCTGAGCGCACGGATTTTCCGGCATCCGGGCCTTGAAACGCGAGGAGCACCCCTGTAAGGCGAACTTCACTCTGGGCTCCGGCGTGCATCGATTCGGGTTGCGCGCTGTTTTTTGTTCCGGAAAGCGCAGATCGCAACGAGAAAACGGCCCAGGGCCGGTGGACGCGAGGTAACGGGCAAGATGGCGAAGCGGTGGTATTCGGTGAGCGTGCTCTCGAATTTCGAGAAGAAGGTCGCCGAACAGATCAAGCAAGCCGTTGCCGATGCCGGTCTCGAGGACGAGATCGAAGAGGTGCTGGTCCCGACGGAAGAGGTGCTGGAGGTTCGTCGCGGCAAGAAGGTGACGACCGAGCGGCGTTTCATGCCCGGTTATGTCCTGGTGCGTATGGAGATGACCGACCGCGGCTATCACCTGATCACCCAGATCAACCGGGTGACCGGGTTCCTGGGGCCGCAGGGTAAGCCGATGCCGATGCGCGACGAAGAGGTGAATCAGATCCTTAACCGCGTCGAAGAGGGCGAGGCCGCGCCGCGTTCGCTGATCACCTTCCAGGTGGGCGAGCAGGTGAATGTGACCGATGGCCCGTTCGAGGGCTTTGCCGGCATGGTCGAGGATGTGGACGACGACAACCAGCGCCTCAAGGTGACGGTGTCAATCTTTGGCCGGGCGACTCCGGTCGAACTGGAATTCACGCAGGTGTCCAAGGGCGCCTGACGTGATCTGCGTGGGAGG
>JBNGDM010000326.1:0-3251 GCA_049975105.1 Rhodovulum sp.
CTTTATAGCGCCGGTGGCGCGCGGGAGCAATTTTTAGAGGCGCCCCCTGAGGCCTTGTTCAGCCTGCTGACCTTGGACAACGACCTGCGGGTCAGTCAAGGGAGATACTTGTTCTTAGACATCTGGGGCGAACCTCGACGCATTAGTCTTCCAGAGGCTTTGGAAAGGGTTCTGAGTGAGGACCAGAAAAAATGGTCGTTGGAGGCTCTGCACACTCGAGTAATGGCCGAGATGGCACGCCCTTGTGAGAAAACTGCGCTTTCCGGTGCACTCCAAGGCAGCGGGGCCGAAAGAGATGAGAATGGCATGTGGTTTCGAGGTGATGGAGACGATTGAACAAAGACCGTTTTTGTGGCGACACACCCTTTCCATGGTCCAGTCATCTGGTACAGTTCAGATAAGTACCTCGGGCGTGGTTCAAGCTAACCCACTGGTATCGTTACATCGGCAGATTGAAGTAGGATATCCCTTCGTCTCCGCCACCAGATCTTATGCCAGAAACACTTTTTTCAGGATGTTAAGCGGGACGGTTTCCCGTTGTCACCACGCGCTTTTCGATCACTTGTGGGCTAAGGCTACGCGTCCGCACGCTATAATTTAATTTTGTCAGATTGTCGAATTTCAATCTACTATCAAATGGTTATGAGGTGGGAATCTTGGTTGAAATGGCAGGGGGGATGGCAGTCAAATACCCAGGTCTTGTCCGAAGGCGAACGGCCCGCGCATTGGCCTTGATCAAGCCAAAATCAACCATCCTGTCCGACCAAAGTGAAAAGACTGGGTGTTGCTGTGGGCAGGTCTATACCTTACCCAGTCATACCTTTTTGGCCCAAAAAGGTTCTGCCGACTTCTCTGGTGCCGCAGGGGAGGATTGAACTCCCGACCTCACCCTTACCAAGGGTGCGCTCTACCACTGAGCTACTGCGGCGCCGCGTGGGCGGCTGATTAGACGCAATCGCTCCCCGACGCAAGCGCTATCTGGACGCAAATTCCGCCCTGCGTTAGAGAGGGCGCCATGAAGGGAAAACCCCCGAAACCCGGCGCGGACAATGGGGCCGCGAGCCGCGAAGAGCGGCTGAAGCAGGCGCTGAAGGCGAACCTTGCCCGGCGCAAGGCGCAGGCGCGGGCCCGGGGCACGACGGCGGGCGGGCAGAAAGACCAGGGCTGATGGACCAGATCATGATCCGGGGCGGTACGCCGCTTCGTGGCGACATAGCGATTGCAGGGGCCAAGAACGCCTGTCTCGCCCTGATGCCCGCAACGCTTTTGACCGACGCGCCGCTCACGCTGACCAACGCGCCGCGGTTGTCGGATATCCGCACGATGACGACGCTTTTGCAATCGCTTGGGGTCGAGGTCTCGGCCCTGCACCGGGGCAAGGTGCTGGCGCTGTCCTCGCATGCGCTGGACAGCCAGCGCGCCGATTACGACATCGTCCGAAAGATGCGCGCCTCGATCCTGGTGCTGGGTCCGCTGCTGGCGCGCTGCGGGCAGGCTCAGGTGTCGCTTCCGGGGGGCTGCGCGATCGGCGCGCGCCCGGTCGATCTGCACCTCAAGGCGCTGGAGGCGATGGGCGCGGATCTTGACCTTCGCGACGGCTATGTGCACGCCAAGGCGCCGGGCGGTCTGAAGGGCGCCGTGGTCGAGTTCGAACAGGTCACGGTCGGGGCGACCGAAAACGCGCTGATGGCGGCGACCCTGGCCAAGGGCACGACCGAATTGCGCAACGCCGCGCGCGAACCCGAAATCGTGGACCTTGCCCATTGCCTGCGCGCGATGGGCGCCCGGATCGAGGGCGAAGGCACCGGGACGATCACCATCGAGGGCGTTGACCGTCTGGGTGGGGCCACCCACCAGGTCGTACCCGACCGGATCGAGCTGGGCACCTACATGCTGGCCCCCGCGATCACGGGGGGCGAGGTGACCTGCCTGGGCGGGCGGCTGGACCTGGTTGCCGCCTTCGCCGAGAAGCTGGAGGAGGCGGGCGTGACCTGCCAAGAGACCGAGCGCGGCATTCGTGTGGCCTGCCGCAACGGGCGGGTGAAGGCCGTCGACGTTGCCACAGCGCCGTTTCCCGGCTTTCCGACCGACCTGCAGGCGCAGATGATGGCGCTGCTTTGCACGGCGCAAGGCGAAAGCGTTCTCGAAGAGACGATCTTCGAAAATCGCTTCATGCATGCGCCAGAACTGATGCGTATGGGGGCTCGAATCGACGTACAGGGCGGCCGCGCGACGGTGACCGGGGTCGAAAGGCTGAAGGGCGCACCCGTGATGGCGACCGACCTGCGCGCCAGCGTGTCGCTGATCCTGGCCGGGCTTGCGGCCGAGGGCGAGACGGTGGTCAGCCGGGTCTATCACCTGGATCGCGGCTACGAGAAGGTTGAACAGAAGCTCGGCGCCTGCGGGGCGCATATCGAGCGGGTGAGCGGCGAATGACGGACAAGCCGGACGACGCAGGATTCGAGGACGGGGTGGAACGGCCGCTGCACCTGATGGCGGTGGATCCCGAAGATCTGCAGGTGATTTCGGCGCTGGTGCAGGACGCGGTCTTTCCGGTCACGGAAATGCGCTGGGACCGGCGCGGGCGGCGCTTTGCGGTTCTGCTGAACCGGTTCCGCTGGGAGAACCGTGACGCAGCCGAACGCCGCGCCCGTCCCTACGAGCGCGTGCAGACCGTTCTGACGGTCGAGGACGTGCAGGCGGTCGCCAGCCAAGGCATCTCTCGCGACGACACGGACCTCGTGTTGTCTCTACTTTCGGTCGGATTCGAACCCGGACCAGAGGGGTCGGGCCGCGTCACGCTTGTGCTGGCCGGTGCCGGTGCCGTTGCGCTTGAGGTCGAGTGCCTCGAGGTGACACTGCACGATGTCACGCGCCCCTATGAGGCGCCGTCGGGCCAGGTGCCGCATCACCCCGAGGAATGACCCGGTCGTCTATTGCTGCACCGACTCCAGGTATTGGGCGATCGCCAGCACGCGTCCGCGCACCATCAGTTCGGCCCCGTATTCACCCCGGCTGGACTCCGCCTCGGCTTTGAACCGGTCGCCCCAGACCGGCATAGGATAGCCATGGCCGCGCACGCCGGTGCGCCCGTCAATGATCTGGATCACCGCCAGCATCGGGAAGGCGCCGTCATTGGTGGCGGATAGCTGTGTGAGGTTGGGCATCGGCACGGTCATCAATTCGGCCAGCGGGCCATCGCCCACCCCGCTTTCGCCATGGCAGGCGGCGCAGGCCTGAATGTATTCGGT
>JBNGDM010000327.1:0-3239 GCA_049975105.1 Rhodovulum sp.
GCCCGCCAGGGCCGCGCCACGCCCAACGCCGGGCAAGCGCGGCGCAGCCGCGCGCGGGCCGGGGGCGGGAGCGCCCCCGCCTCAGTCCCGCCGCCCCGCGAATTGCGCCTGCCAGCCCGCGCGCTCCTCGTCGGTGATCTTGCGGAACAGCATCTCCGGCACCTCGAACCCGTGCCCGGGCGCCAGCACCGCCATCTCCTCGATCAGGTTCTCGCCGGGCCAGTCGCGGGCCTCCGTCTTCATCGCCGCCAGCATCGCGGCACTCGCATCGGGGATGAAGGGCGCGGACAGAACCGCGTAGAACCGGATCAGGTTCAGCGAAAAGCGGATGATCGCGGCCGCCGCGTCGGGGTCGGTCTTGAACGCGGTCCAGGGCGCGGCGGCCTGCAGGTACTCGTTGCCCAGCACCCAGATCGCCCGCAACTCGCTTGCCGCCTTGCGCACCTCGATCGCGTCCATGTGGTCCTGGTAGGCCCTCAGCCGGATATACAGCTCGTCGATCAGCGCGTTCTCGCGGTCGCCCCATGCGCCCCCCGCCGGCACCTCCTCGCCGAATTTCGACCGGCAGAACTTGGTCACGCGGCTGACGAAATTGCCCAGCACATCGGCCAGGTCCTTGTTCACGGCTTGCTGGAAATTCTCCCAGGTGAATTCGCTGTCCGATGTTTCCGGCGCGTGGGACAACAGCCACCAGCGCCAGTAATCCGCGGGCAGGATTTCCAGCGCCTGGTCCATGAACACGCCACGCCCCTGGCTGGTCGAGAACTGCCCGCCGTCATAGTTCAGGTAATTGAACGACTTGATGTAATCGACCAGCTTCCACGGGTCGCGCGAGCCCATTATCGTGGCCGGGAAGGACAGGGTGTGGAACGGCACGTTGTCCTTGCCCATGAACTGCACGTAACGCACGTCTTCGGCGCCCTCGTCGGTCCGCCACCAGCGGCGCCAGTCGGCTTCCGTCTTGCCGTTCGCCTCGGCCCATTCGGCGGCCGCGGCGATGTATTCGATGGGCGCGTCGAACCAGACGTAAAAGACCTTGCCCTCCATCCCCGGCCAGTCGTCCTCGCCGCGCTTGACCGGGATGCCCCAATCTAGGTCGCGGGTGACGCCCCGGTCCTGCAACCCGTCGCCGTCGTTCAGCCATTTCTTGGCGATCGAGGTCGTCAGGATCGGCCAGTCGGTTTTCGAGTCGATCCAGGCTTCCAGCTCGTCCTTCATCAGGGATTGCCGCAGGTACAGGTGCTTGGTCTCGCGCACCTCCAGGTCGGTGGACCCCGAAATCGCGCTGCGCGGCTCGATCAGGTCGGTCGGGTCCAGCTGTTTCGTGCAATTCTCGCACTGGTCGCCGCGCGCCTTGTCATAGCCGCAATTGGGGCAGGTGCCCTCGATATAGCGATCGGGCAGGAACCGCTTGTCGGCGTGGGAATAGACCTGTTTCTCGGTGCGCTCCTCGATATAGCCGTTCTCGGCCAGCCGGCCCGCGAAATACTGGGTCAGCTTGTGGTTCTGCGGGCTCGACGAGCGCCCGAAATGGTCGAAGGACAGCCGGAAGCCGCGCGCCAGGTCCGCCTGAACGCCATGCATCCGCGCGCAATACTCCGCCACCGGCTCGCCGGTCTTGGCGGCGGCCAGTTCGGCGGGCGTGCCATGCTCGTCCGTGGCACACAGGAACATCACCTCGTGGCCCCGCGCGCGGCAATAGCGGGCGTAAAGGTCGGCGGGCAACTGGCTGCCGACCAGGTTGCCCAGGTGCTTGATCCCGTTGATATAGGGGATCGCCGAGGTGATGAGGATGCGTGCCATTTGGGCCCTTGCCTTCTTGCCGAGCGTCGGCGCCCCGTTTAGCCCAAGGGGCGGGCGATGGCTAGCGGCTCTCGGTGTCGCGTTTCTCGCGGCTGGGCTTGGTCAGCCGGCCGATCAGGAACGAGGTGCGCGGCGTCCAGACATAGGCGGTGCGCGGCCCGCGCGCGGGGCGGCTGCGCATCCGGGCCAGCCCGAACAGGACCAGCGCCGCATGCCCCGCGGCGATCATCCAGAACAGTGCCTGCGGCCCGAACCGGTCGATCACCCCCGAGGCCGCCAGCGGCGAGGCGATCGCGCCGAGTGCGAAGAAGAACATCAGCGCGGCCGACAGCTCCACCCGCTCGTGGCTTTCGGCCCAGTCATGGGCATGGGCGGCCGAGACCGAGTAGACCGGGAAGGTCGTCGCGCCGAACAGCATGGCCGACAGGAACACCGCCGTCGTGCCCCCGCCCGCCACCGCCACGGTGATCCCGCAGGACAGCATCGCCGCGAGCGACAGCCCGATCAGCACGTGGCGCCGGTCGACCTTGTCGGCGAGCGCGCCCACGGGATATTGCGCCAGCGCCCCGCCGCCCACGAAGGCCGCCAGGAACAGGCCGATCTGGTCGGGCCTCAGCCCCACCGCCTGGCCGTAGACGGGGCCCACCATGCGGAACGCCGCCGAGGTAAGGCCCGCGACGATCACCCCCACGGTCGCCAGCGGCGACAGCCGGAAGGCCAGGCCGGGGCGCAGGCGCGGGGCCTCGGGCGTTTCGGGCTGGGACAGGGTGGACAGCGTCAGCGGCAGAAGCGCCGCACAGCAGATCAGCGCAAGCAGGTTGTAGGAGACATAGGCCGCCGGCGGCAGCACCGCGATCAGCAGCTGCGCGGCCAGCGAGGCGCCCATGTCGGCGATCCGGTAGGTGCCCATCGCCCGGCCGCGGGTCTCGTTCGTCAGCTTGGCGTTCAGCCAGGCCTCGATCACCGTGTAGCAGCCGGCCACGCACAGGCCCACGGCCACGCGCATCCCCGCCCAGGCCAGCGGGTCGACCACCATCATGTGCGCGATCAGCCCCATCGCCCCCAGCGCGGTAAAGGCGGCAAAGGCGCGCGAATGGCCGACCGTCCCCATCAGCCGCGGCGCCCACCAGCAGCCGACGAAGAAGCCCAGGAAATGCGCCGAACCCAGGAGGCCCACCTGGGCCGTGGAAAAGCCCAGCGCCAGCCCCGAGAGCGCATCGAGCGGCCCGACGCCGCCCGAGGAGATCTGGAGCAGGACGACCGACAGGAACAGGGCGGCGAAGGAGATCATCAGGCGCATGATGGTTTTTGCTAGCCGCTGCGGGGGCGGAATGCAGGGCGGAAAGCGACATGGGGGTGACGTTTCCGTGTCCGGGGCGCCTGTGTCCGGCGCTGTCTCGGGGGAGGTGTTTCGCCTCGCTGCGCGAGGCGACCGG
>JBNGDM010000328.1:0-3237 GCA_049975105.1 Rhodovulum sp.
GTGCATGCGTGCTGCGCAGCCGGGCCGTGGCAAGGCGCAGGCGGGCCAGCGGGTCGCCCGGCTCGGCGGCGGCGCGGTCGGTGCCGGGCGCCCCCGTCAGCACCGCCTGCATCACCCGCGCGGGGCGCGCATCCGACAGCCCCGGAAGCCGCGCCTCGAGCGCGCCTTCGGCATTCAGCTGGGCGATCTGGCGGGCAAAGCTGTCGGGCAACTGCGCCTTGGTCCGCGCGACCCAGTCGCCCAGCCGCAGCGCCAGCGCGCGGATCAGCGCGGGCGCGGTGTCGGGCGCCTCGTCGAGCGCGATGTCGAAGCGCTGTTCGGCATCCTCGGGGCGGAAGGCCAGGATCTCGGCCAGCAGGTAGGCCGGTTCGGTCAGGAACAGCCGCGCCAGTGGCGGCACCTCGGCCTCGGGCCAGAGGGCGGCGCCCTCGGCCCCCAGCCGGCGGCCGGCGGCGGCGAAATCCTCGGCCAGCGTCGCCGGGCGCACCCGGAGCGCGATCGGGTCCAGCGCCGCGGGCAGCCGGGCATCGGCCCGCGAGCCGGGCGAGACGCGCATCTGGGGCCAGGGGTCAGACAAGGCCGATCATCTCCCGATCCTTGTGGCGGATACCGGGCGAGGCAGTCGCGCGGCGCCGGGGACGCACCTTGGAACCGTTTGATCGGAAACCGAAATCCCTCGGCCGCAGCGTGCCGTATAAGGGGCGTTCAGGCAAGACGAACATCGGCTCAACCCCCGCCCGTGGACAGGAACACGCCTGACAGCGTGCCCGCGTCGCCCTCGATCAGGAAGGCGCCGCCGAACCGGGCCGGCGGCCCCGCCTCGCCCTTGGCGCCGAACAGCGCGCTTTCGAAGGCGGAGCGGATCTCGGGCACCTCGCGGCCCCGGGCGAAGGGGGTGGTGGCCCGGCCCTCGGCGGTCTGCACCCGGACCGAGCCCTTGCCACTGCTGACGATCCGCGCGCCGCACTGGCCAAGGCCGGTCCAGGTCAGCGCGGTGAAGGGTAGCGGCGGGCCCTCGGTCACGGTCATCCCGGACAAGAGGAACGCGGATTGACCGCCGCCATAGCCGATGGTCGCCTCGAACCGGCCCTGGGCGGTGGTGGTCGCGCCGTCCGGGCGGGCCAGCGATAGCTCGGCCCGGCCGGTGAACCGGCTGTTGCCGGTGGTCGGCAGGTCGGTGCCGCGGGGGCTGCGGCCGACGACGATGGGGCCGCCATAGTCCACCCCGTCCGAGCGGTAGGCGAAATCGAACACGCCCGGCATCGCGTCGCCCGGGCCGAAGCCCGCAAGCGGTGTCGCGCTGGAGCGGTGCAGGATGGTGCGCTGGCCGCGCGCGCTGGGCGCCCACCAGGGCACCGTGTCGGTGCCCAGCGAAATGTCGCGCGGCATGCCGTTGCGGCGCTGGCGCCCCTCGACGTAGATCAGCGCGAAGGCCGGCGTGCCCTCGACCTGGCGCAAGTAGGCGCCGATCACGCCCGAGCCTTCGAACCGGCTGATCTCGCAATCCTCGGCCTTGCCGAAGGAGACGTCCTGCTGAACCGTGTCCAGCACGACGCAGCCCGGCAGCATCAGCGCCAGTGCCAGCGCCGCGGCTCGCATCCAGTGGCGTGTGGTCCCCCCCGTGGCCATCACGCCCCCGGCTCTGGCGGCGCGGGCAGCAGCGTGCCCTCGGTCCGGTAGAAGGGAAACACGCGGTTGTGCCGCGAATTGGTCGCGCGCACCCGATACACCAGCCGTATGCGCAGGATGCCCTCGGGCCAGTCGTCGGCCGTGACCTGCACCGATTCCAGCACGATGCGCGGTTCGAAGAACAGGATCGCGCGCGAGATCGCGACCTCGATCTCGGCCTCGGTCTCGGCGGTCATCGGCTCGAACACCAGGTCGTGCAGCCGGCAGCCGTAATCGGGCTGCATCACCCGTTCGCCGGGGCGCGTGCCCATCAGGATGCGCAGGCTTTCGGCGATGTCGTCCTCGGCCTCGACCAGGGCGGCCACGCCGTTGCGCGGCTCGAAGGCCGGGGGAAAGGCCCAGCCGCGCCCGAGGAAGGAGGGATCGTCGCGCTGCATCCCCTAGCCCCCGATCATCACGGTCGGCGCGCCGAGCACGATGCTGCCGCCATGGGCGGTGCTGTCGCCCATCCGCGCGGCGGGCTTGCCGCCGATCATCACCGTGGACGAGCCCTTGACGATGGTGGCGGGCGGGCCGACGCAGGTGCAATTGTCGCCGACCACGGCGGCCGGCAGCCCGGCGATCAGCACCGTGGGCTCGCCCGGGCCGACGATGGGGCCGCCGACATGGGGCACCACGCCGTTCACGGCGGGGCAGGTGTGCATGTCGGTCAGGCGGGCGGCGGGGGGCATGGGGTCGGTCCTTTCAGTTGATCATCACCATGGCGCCCTTGACGGTGGTCTGCCCGCCGGCGGAAAACTCGGCCGCCGACCCGCCCTTGGCGGTCATCTGCATGTCGGCATTGGCGGTGACGTTCATCCCCGAGAGCGTGGCGTCGCCCGACGCGGTGATGTCGATATTGCCGGTGGCGCTGATGGTGATGTCCTTGGGGCTGTCCATCTTGATGCCGCTTTCGGACAGTTCGACGGTATTGCCGGTGCTGTCCTCGATCGTCACGGTCTTGGCGTCGTCGTCCAGCGTGACGCTGTGCCCGCCCGGGGTTTCGACGGTGATGATCTTCTTGTCGTCGTCGAACTGCACCTTGAGCTGTTCGCGGGTGACGATGGATTTGAGCGTGTTCTCCTCGTCGGGGGTGTGCGGCTGGTCGGTCTGGCCGTTGTGCAGCGCGCCGATCATCACCGGGCCGTTCGGGTCGGAGTTGAGGAAGGCGATCACCACTTCGTCGCCGATTTCGGGCATGAACTGGATGCCGGCCCCGCCCGAGGCATAGGGCTGGGCGATGCGCGCCCAGACCTGGGCGGGCTGGTCGCCGATCAGCGGCAGTTCGACCTTGATCCGCAGCCGCGCGTCGGGGTCTTCGTGGATTTGCAGGATGGTGGCGATGTGCAGCCCGTGGATCGGGGCGGTGATCCCGGCGGCGAACCCGCCGCCCGGGCCGGGCGCGTTGGTCAGCCAGTCCTCGGGCAGGCCGAGATGGGCGCGGGTGGTCCAGTTGCCGTGCTCGATCACCTGGGTGACGCCCGAGACATAGGCATTGCCGCCGAAATGCGCGCCCAGCCCCTTCAACTCGACCATGTCGCCGGGGGCCACCCTGCCGCTGCCCTGGAA
>JBNGDM010000329.1:0-3217 GCA_049975105.1 Rhodovulum sp.
CTACCAGCCCGAGGACGAATTCGAACCCGAACCCGAGGTCGAACAGACCGCCTTCGTCGCGCCGCGCCCGCGCGCGCCTGGCACGCCCAGCCCCGAGGCGCTGGAACGGCTGCGCGCCGCCGTGAACAAGGCGCCGCGCCAGGCCGCGGGCACCGAACGCCCGCAACAGCCCGCCGCCGGCCAGCCCCAGGGCGAGGACGCGCGCCACGGCCGGTTCGGCATCGGCACGCTGATCAACCGCATGTCGGGCCATGGCGAGACGCCCGAGCGGCCCGCCCACACGGCGCGCCAGCAGCCGCCGGTCTATGGCCGCGGCCAGGCGGTGCATCGCGACGAGGAAGAGCTCGACCCCGAGCAGGAGCGGATCGAGATCCCCGCCTTCCTGCGGCGCCAGGCGAACTGACCGCCCGGCAGGAAAGGACAGGATCGGGGGGCCGGGTTTCCGGCCCCTTTTTCGTGGGCGGGGGCGGTGCGCGCCTCTTGCGGGGCGCGGGCCGGGCTTGCGGAGCGTTACAGAACCGTAACACGGCGGCGGACCGGTCTGGCGGCGCTGCGAAACAGGGCCGATAAAGGCAATTGATAACAATGGCTTGTCCGCGGTCTTGCGCATAGGCGAATCATGGCCGGCCATGTTTCATGCGGTTGCAAAGTTTGAATTGTTTCCAAAACGCCGCAGGCTTAAGTCATCCTTGCCGGACCGACCGAAGTCCGGGCAACACGAGCAGGTGAGCTGTGCAGACCACGTTGAAATCCTCGATTTCGTTTTCCGGCACCGGCCTTCATAGCGGCCGCGCGGTTCGCATGACCGTGCATCCCGCCTCGGCCGAATACGGCATCTGGTTCCGCCGCACCGACCTCGACGGCCCCGAGGCGCTGATCCCGGCGCGCTGGGACGCGGTCGTGCCGGCGCGGCTCTGCACCCGGCTTGCCAATGGCCGGGCCGAGGTTTCCACCGTCGAACACCTGATGGCCGCACTGGCCGGCTGCGGCATCCACAACGCCCTGATCGAGATCGACGGCCCCGAGGTTCCCGTGATGGACGGCTCGGCCCAGCCCTTCGTGCGGGGTTTCCTGTCCCGTGGCCTGCGCCGTCTTGCCGCGCCGGTGCGTGCGCTGCGCATTCTCGAACCGGTCGAGGTCGTGGACGGCGATGCCCGCGCCAGCCTGTCGCCCGCCGACACGCTGGAAATCGACTTCGCGATCGACTTTGCCGATGCTGCGATCGGCCGCCAGGCCAAGCAGCTGAACATGGCCAACGGCGCCTTCGTGCGCGAGCTGTGCGACAGCCGCACCTTCTGCCGCAGCGCTGACGTGGACGCGATGCGCGCCAATGGCCTGGCGCTGGGCGGCACGCTGCGCAACGCCGTCGTGGTCGAGGGCGACCGGGTGCTCAGCCCCGGCGGCCTGCGCCATTCCGACGAGGCCGTGCGCCACAAGATGCTGGACGCGCTGGGCGACCTGGCGCTGGCCGGGGCGCCGATTCTGGGCCGCTATCGCGGCGAACGGGCGGGCCATGCGCTGACCAATCGCCTGCTGCGCGCAATGTTCGCGCGGCCCGGCGCGGTGCGGCTGGAAACCTGCGGACCCGACCAGGCCGCCTTGCTGCCGGGAATCGGCATCGAGGGGACCGACCTGCGCGCCGTCGCCTGAGGGTCGCCGTTTTGCGGTCCAAAGGCGTTTTGCCTCCCGATCAACTGTGCTAGGACAACCCCATAAACGCACGCGACGGGCGCGCGGGGCCGGTGGTCTGGTGATCAGAGGACGGGGTAACGGGCAGATGGCGAAGCGCAGCATACGCATCCGGGCGGTGGGGGCGGTGGCCGCCTTGGCTCTCTTGGCGTCCTGCGGCGCCATCGGATCCCGGCGCGAGGCGCCGCTCGACACCTTCACCGCGCAACAGATCTACCAGAAGGCCGAGTTCGAGCTTGAAACCAACCGCGACGGCGAAGAGGCCGCGCGGCTCTTCGGCGAGGTCGAGCGGCTTTATCCCTATTCCGAATGGGCCAAGCGCGCGCTCATCATGCAGGCCTATGCCTATCACACCGAGCGCGACTACGAGAATTCCCGCGTCGCCGCCCAGCGGTACATCGACTTCTACCCCGCCGACGAGGACGCGGCCTATGCGCAATACCTCCTCGCGCTGTCCTATTATGACCAGATCGACCTGGTGGGTCGCGACCAGGGCCTGACTTTCCAGGCGCTGCAGGCGCTGCGCACCGTGATCGAGCGTTATCCCGACAGCGAATACGCCCGCTCCGCGATCCTGAAATTCGACCTCGCCTTCGACCATCTCGCCGCGAAAGAGATGGAGGTGGGCCGCTATTACCTGAAACGCGGCCATTACACCGCGTCGATCAACCGGTTCCGCACCGTGGTCGAGGATTTCCAGACCACGACCCACACGCCCGAGGCGCTCTATCGCCTGATCGAGGCCTACCTGGCGCTGGGTCTCGACGGCGAGGCGCAGACCGCCGGTGCGATCCTCGGCTACAACTTCCAGGGCACCTCGTGGTACCAGGACGGGTTCAACCTGCTTCAGGGTCAGGGCCTTGCGCCCGAACCGCGCAGCACCGGATGGCTTCGCCAGGTTTACCGCCAGATGATCAAGGGCGAGTGGCTCTGATCTGACCGGCGAAAGGGTGGGGCGATGCTGCGCAGTCTCGACATCCGGGACATGCTGATCATCGAGCGGCTGGAACTGTCGTTCCGGCCGGGCCTGAACGCGCTGACCGGCGAAACCGGCGCGGGCAAGTCGATCCTGCTGGATTCGCTGGGCTTCGTGCTGGGCTGGCGCGGGCGGGCCGAACTGGTGCGCGCGGGTGCCGCGCAGGGCGAGGTGGTCGCCGTGTTCGACCTGCCTGCGGACCATCCCGCCCGCGCCGTCCTGGACGAGGCCGGCCTGCAAGCGGGCGACGAGCTGATCCTGCGCCGCGTCAACACCGCCGAGGGGCGCAAGACCGCCTGGGTCAACGACCGCCGCGTGTCCGGCGAGGTGCTGCGCGCGCTGTCCGATTGCCTGGTGGAACTGCACGGGCAGCAGGACGACCGCGGCCTTCTGAACCCGCGCGGCCACCGCGCGCTTCTGGATGACTTCGGCGGGCTGGCCCCGCAGCTGGCCGCGCTGCGCAGCGCCTGGGCCGCGCGCGCCCGCGCCGCCAAGGCCCTGGCCGAGGCCGAGGATCGCCTCGCCGCCCTGCAATCCGAAGAAGAGTTCCTG
>JBNGDM010000330.1:0-3193 GCA_049975105.1 Rhodovulum sp.
TGGCGGGCGTGGGTCGAGGACGAGGGCCTGCTGCTGGTCTACGATGGTGCGGGCTGGGTCGGGACCACACCAGCGGCGCTGCAGAACATGGCGCTGCTCGGGGTCGGCACGACGGCAGATGCGTCCAACCCGTTCTCGGCCAAGCTCAACGCCGCGCTCTGGACGGCGAAGACCGTGGCCGAGGGCGGCACCGGCGATCTCTTCTACACCATGAACAAGGAGGCCGCGGGCGACGATCTCGGCCTGACCCTGCAGACCGGCTTTTCTACCCGCGCGCTGGTGGGACTCTTCGGCTCGGACCGCTTCCGCCTCGCGGTCTCTGCTGACGGCAGCACCTTCTTCGACGGGCTGAGCGTCGACAACGCCACCGGCATCGTCGATCAGCCCCGGCTGCCGCGCTTCAAGGCGTACACGAACTACGACAACTATGTCGGCGTGGGTACCTGGACGAAGATCGGCCTGAACAACACCGACACCAACGATCAGGGCGCCTTCGACGCCGCGAACAACCATTTCGTGGCGCCTGTGGACGGCACCTATCTCTTCGGCGCGACACTGATGTACAAGGTCAACGCCAGTACGTCGGCGCGGATGAGCGGGCGGCTTGTATTGAACGGCACGACCGAGATCCGCGGGTCGCGGGGCGAGATAAGCGGGACGCATGTCTCGGAGGCGACGGCGCTCTGGCTGCAGACGATGGTGTCGCTCACCGCCGGCGACACCGTCCAGTTGCAGGGCAACTTCCGCGCCGCGGATGGCTACTTCGCCGCTGATCAGACCTCGTTCTGGGGTGCGAAGATCGGCTGAGAGAGGTGCGCCATGGCAACCCAGAGACCGGAGGACGGCGCGAAGTGCGTCTTGGCGCATGCAGCGTTCGAGGGCGGCGAAACAGCACCCTTCGTCAACTGTGACCACCATTTCTTTCTGCCGCTATCCCTGGTGCCGGGCCCCGATCCCCTCGAACATCGCGCGCAGATCTACTGTCGAGCGTTCACCGATATCGGTGAAACTCGCGTCAAGCCAGTGCATGGCGGTCTCGCGGCCCATGTCGCGCAGCATGCTCAGGAAGTCCCATTCCACGTTCATTTTCGAGGAGGCGCCGAGCGGCTTGAGCTCCGCCTGGTTCTCGACGACATGCACGCGCACCTGACGGTAATCGTCGGCCGAGAGCTTGCCCTGGCGGATCAGCCGGTCGACGAAGTCTATCGCGCGCAACTCCTTGAGCAGACTGCCGTTGAAGCTGATCTCGTTCATGCGGTTCTGGATGTCCATCGGGGTCTTGGGCGCGCCCTTGCGCTCGATCGGGTTGACCTGGATCACGACGATGTCGTCGGTGCCGGTCTCGCCATGGAACGGAAACAGCGACGGGTTGCCCATGTATCCGCCGTCCCAGTAGGGGATGCCGTCGATCTCGACCGCCTGGTAGAGATGCGGCAGACAGGCCGAGGCCATCACCATGTCGGCGGTGAGCCCCTCGCGCGGGAAGACTTTGACCTTGCCGGTTTCCACATTGGTGGCCGAGATGTAGAGCTTGAACGCGGTGCATTTGCGCACGGTTTCGAAATCAATGCTCTTCTCGACTAGATCGCGCAGCGGATTGCTGTTCATCGGATTGAGTTGATAGGGCGAGGCGATCCGCGACAGCGCGTCCATGGCGTGGTACATGGGGTTGTTCTGCAGACCCCAATTGCCCGTCAGCACGTCATAGGGTGTGCGTTTCAGGGGACTGTGCTTCGCGCCGTCGCTCATTGCGCGCCAGAAGCGATCGAGCGCCGCGCGTGCGCCCTCGGGGCCCTCACGGGTGAAGCCGTCGGCCAGCGCCACCGCGTTCATCGCCCCCACAGACGTGCCCGAGATCCCGGCGATGCGCAGGCGTCCATCCTCTAGGAGGCGGTCGAGAACACCCCAGGTGAAGGCGCCATGCGCGCCGCCGCCCTGAAGCGCGAGGTTCACAAGTTTCGTTTTCTGCGTCATGGAGTTGACCTTTTCCGGTTCCGGAGTCGCTAGCCGCCCGCTCGGGCGAGCTGGTCCTCGACGACGCGCCCGCGGGGCAGCGCCATGGCGGCGATGATGCGCTGGCCCCCGGCGACAAAACTGCGCACCGGCAGGTCCGCGACCAGCGCGTCGATATGCGCCACGTGGTGCAGCCGGGCGCGGCCGCGCCGGACGCCCATTCCGGTGATGTCGGTCATCCGCTGACCTGGAAACGCGGGAACTGGCTCTCGGTCCGGCAGGCTCTGGTGGGCGGCGCGGGACCTGGCCTCAGACCCGTGCCCGTCACGCGCGCTCCGTCATCTCGCCCCTACCGCGGTGCGCGTTTCGCTCATCGCATCCGCCTCGGGCTCTGCGAGGCTGTCGGGGATCGTGACGCGGAAGCACGCGCCTTCGGCGAGGCCGTGGACGAGACAGATGTCACCGCCATGGGCGCGGACCAAATCGGCCGCGATCGCAAGTCCGAGGCCGGAGCCGGAGCCGTCCGGACGGGTGGACCCCTGGGACGACAGGAACAGATGCTTCAGCGCATCCTCCGGCACGCCAAGGCCGGTGTCGCGCACGTCGATGGTGCAGCCGGACCCACTGCGCCGGGCATCGACACGGATCTCCTTGTATCGAAAGTCCGGCCCCTCCAGTGCCAGAATGGCGTTTCCGCACAGATTTAGGAGCGTGCGGAACAGATCGTCCGGATCGGCGTCGATCTCGACGGCGGTCGCGACGTTATTGATCCAGCTTTTCTCCGCGCGGTCGAGACCGAGCGTGTTCGCGACCTCGTTCACCAGCGGCGCAAGGGCGAACCGCTGCCGGTGCGGGCGTCCCTTCACCGCCGTGTCATCATTCCGCGATGTCGTGCAGAGCGCGATGGACCGGTCCAGCGACGCGGTCAGCTTCGGTGCCAGCCGCCGCACTGTCGGGTTATCGACCTGCGCCAGCCGATCCGACAGAAGCTGCGCACATGTCAGGATATTGCGTAGGTCGTGGTTGATCTTGCGCGTGGAAAGGCCGGGTCCTGCCTGGTCCACTTGCCCGTCATCCAGGTTGCCGAAAATGCGCATCGTTGCGCCATTCATCCGGTTGTCCAGTGCTTTGAATTGGTCGATATTCATTCACAATATCCCTTGCTCTCGGTGGTCGAGCCGGACACGGCATCCGCACCGGCGGACACGTCTTCCTCAAGCCCGTCCACGGCGCTGCAGGC
>JBNGDM010000331.1:0-3180 GCA_049975105.1 Rhodovulum sp.
GTTCCCGGCCTAGTCTGTTACCAGCGGTAATGGCTGAAGGCTTTGTTCGCCTCGGCCATCTTGTGGGTGTCTTCGCGCTTTTTCACGGCGGTGCCGCGGGACTGGACGGCGTCGATCAGCTCGCCCGCCAGGCGCTCTTCCATGGTGTTCTCGTTGCGCTTGCGGCTGGCGTCGATCAGCCAGCGGATCGCCAGCGCCTCGCGGCGCTCGGGGCGCACCTCGACGGGCACCTGGTAGGTGGCGCCGCCGACCCGGCGCGAGCGCACCTCGACCGAGGGCTTCACGTTGTCCAGCGCCTCGGCAAAGACCTCGACGGGCGAGCGCTTCAGTTTGGCCTCGACCCGGTCGAGCGCGCTGTAGACGATGCGCTCCGCGACCGACTTCTTGCCGTCGATCATCAGGTTGTTCATGAACTTCGTCAGAACCCGGTCGCCATATTTGGCGTCGGGCAGAATCTCGCGCTTCTCGGCAGCGTGACGACGGGACATTGACGTCTCTCCTTACTTCGGACGCTTGGCGCCGTATTTCGAACGGCGCTGCTTGCGGTCTTTGACGCCCTGGGTGTCCAGCACACCGCGAAGGATGTGGTAACGGACACCCGGAAGGTCCTTGACCCGGCCACCGCGGATCAGCACGACCGAGTGTTCCTGCAGGTTGTGGCTTTCGCCGGGGATGTAGCTGATGACCTCGAAGCCGTTGGTCAGGCGCACCTTGGCGACCTTCCGCATGGCCGAGTTCGGCTTCTTCGGCGTGGTGGTGTAGACGCGCGTGCAAACGCCCCGTTTCTGCGGGCAGCCCTGCAGATGCATGGACTTCTGGCGTTTCACTTTCGGCTGCCGCGGCTTGCGGATCAGCTGTTGGATCGTCGGCATTCCGGTTCCCCGTGTTGCAACCCGTTCAAATCTCGTCTCATGCGTTCCATGCGTCCACGAAACGCGAAAACCGCATTCGGTCCCCTCTTCGCGAGACCGACGCGGTGGAATTCCAGAGGATCGGGGCGCATCCGGCCCGGATCGTGACCACTTCAGTTATGATGTCAGGCGCGCACGGCGGAACCGCAGGCCCGAAGTGGGCGCGGTATATGGCGAGTCGGATGGGCTGTCAACACCGCTTGACCCGCGCTCAGCGTATTCTCAAGGGCGCGGGGCCCAAGGCGTGCGCAAGGCGGCGTTCGCGGTAGAAGGTATAGATGCCCGTCGCGACCACGACCGCCGCCCCCGCCAGCGTCCAGCCCGAGGGCCAGTCGCCGAACACCACCACCCCCAGCAGCAGCGCCCAGACCAGCGCGGTATAGCGGAACGGCGCCACGACGGCGACCTCGCCGACCCGCATCGCCATCACCGAGAAAAGGTAGCCGCCGATCACGAAGACCGTCGCACCCGCCAGTTGCAGCGCAGGCCTGGGCCCCAGCGCCACCCACTCTCCCCCGATGACCGCGCCGGTCGCAGCGAGCAGCGTGACCCCCACCGCCGCCGACAGTGCCACCGTCAGCGACGGCACCGCGCCCGACAACCGCCGCGTGGCCAGGTCGCGCAACGTCACGCAGGCCACCGCGATCAGCGCATAGACCGAGAATATGGTGAACCCCTCGGTGCCGGGACGGACGATCATCATCACGCCGCCAAAGCCGATCAGGATGGCGCCCCAGCGCCGCCAGCCCACGGCCTCGCCCAGGAACAGCGCGCCGGCCAGCGTCACAGCCAGCGGAACTGCCTGGATGATCGCGGTCACGTTGGCCAAGGGCGCATTGAACAACGCGGTAATAAAGAAATAGGCTGCGGATATCTCGGCCAGCGTCCGGGTCGCGATCAGCCCCCAGTCGCTCCGGGGCAGGCGGAACTGCAGCGCCCCCATCAGGCGGGTCGCCACCAGCAACAAAAGCACCGTGCCACAGCCCCGCAGGAACAGCGCCTGAAAGAACGGCACCTCGTCGGACAACCCCTTCATGCAGGCGTCGTTGAAGGTAAAGGCGGCCATGCTTCCCATCATCAGGGCGGCGCCGCGCGTATTCTCGGACAGAGGCGACATGGTTCCGCCAATAGCAGGACTGACGGCAATGGAAAGCGCCATCATTCCGCCCGTCGCCATCCCGGCCCCGGCCCGTCAACCGTGGCCCCCATCCGCATTGCCCATCCCCCGACGCCGCCACGCATCTTTTTCTTGGCGGAAATACTCCGGGGGTCCGGGGGCAGAGCCCCCGACCGGTCGTCCTGGCGAAAGCCAGGACGAAACCCGGAACCCTGCCCCGAAACGGAAAACGCCCCCGCCATCGCTGGCGGGGGCGCCTGTTTCGCAGCGAAGGCCGCTTATTCCTCGCGGCTCTCCGGCGTCTCGACGAGGCCCAAATCGTCCTCGTCCATCTCCATCACGTCCTCCATCGGGGCGGCAAGTGCAGCCGCTGCCTCGGCCTCGGCCTGGCGCGCCTCGATCACCTTCTGGTCGCGCTCGGCGGCGATGCGGCGCACGCGCTGGCTGGCCCCGCCGGTGCCTGCCGGGATCAGGCGGCCGACGATGACGTTTTCCTTGAGCCCCACCAGCTTATCGCGCTTGCCCTGCACCGAGGCCTCGGTCAGCACGCGGGTCGTCTCCTGGAAGGAGGCCGCCGAGATGAACGACCGCGTCTGCAGCGAGGCCTTGGTGATCCCCAACAGGATCGGCTGGCCCTCGGCGGGACGCCCGCCCTTGGCCTCGGCCTTCTCGTTGGCGGCCTCCAGCTCGGCCTTGTCGACATGCTCGCCCTTCAGAAGCGTCGTGTCCCCGGAGTCGAGGATCTCCCACTTCTGCAGCATCTGCCGGACGATGACCTCGATGTGCTTGTCGTTGATCTTCACGCCCTGCAGACGATAGACCTCCTGCACTTCGTCGATCATGTAATCGGCCAGCGCCTCGACCCCCATGATGGCCAGGATGTCATGCGGCGCGGGATTGCCGTCCATGATGTAATCGCCCTTCTGGACGAAATCGCCCTCCTGCACGGGGATGTGCTTGCCCTTGGGCACCATGTATTCCACGGGCTCCAGGCTGTCATCCGCAGGCTCGATCGTGATCCGGCGCTTGTTCTTGTAGTCGCGCCCGAACCGGACATAGCCGTCGATTTCGGCGATGATGGCGTGATCCTTGGGACGGCGCGCCTCGAACAGTTCGGCCACCCGCGGCAGACCGCCGGTGATGTCCTTGGTC
>JBNGDM010000332.1:0-3168 GCA_049975105.1 Rhodovulum sp.
AGGGCAACAAGACCCCCATCACCGCGATATTGGCAAGCATCGGGTACAGCAGCAGCACCACGCTGCGCTCCTCGCCACCGATCCGGCGCAGGATGACCGAGACCAGCGCCCCGCCGAAAGCCGAGACCAGCGCGGCGAGATGCCCCAGCCCCAGCTCGGTCCCCCCCCAGGGCCGCAGCACGATCAGAACGCCGGCGAATCCCAGCGCCACCGCCGACCAGCGCCTGAGCCCCACCCGTTCCCCCAAAAGCGGGATCGACAGCACAGTGATGATCAGCGGCGTGGTAAAGACGATGGCATAGGCCTGCGTCAGCGGGATGGTCCCGAAGGCGTAAAAGGCGCACAGCGTCGACAGCACCAGCGCCGCGGTGCGGATCGCCGTCCAGACCGGGTGGCGCGGCCACAGATGGGTGCCCTCGCTTTGGCGAATCACGATCAGCGTGACGAAGGGAAACCCGATCAGCACGCTGAAGAACACGATCTGCACCGCGTGGTAGTCGGCGCCCAGCGCCTTGACCACCATGTCGTGCAGCGAAAAGATGGCGAACCCCGCCAAGGCGAACCCCGCGCCCCGAACATTCGGTGAGGCCATGATATCGTCTCTGTTGCCGGACTTCGGCCCCAGCGTTTCGCAGATGCAGCGACGGGGCAAGGCCCTTTTCGCTGCATCGCAGAAAAATCAGAGGCTGGCGTCCAGGGCGCCCAGAATCGCGTCGCCCATCTGCGCCGTGCTGGCGGGCGTGGTGCCCTCGGACTGCATCAGGTCGGCGGTGCGCACGCCGTCGGCCAGCACCTTTTCGACGGCCTTTTCCAGCCGCGTCGCCTCCTCGCCCTGGTCGAAGGAATAGCGCAGCGCCATGGCAAAGCTGAGGATACAGGCACAGGGGTTCGCCTTGCCCTGCCCGGCGATGTCGGGGGCCGAGCCGTGCACCGGTTCATACAGCGCCTTGGGCCGGCCGTTCGCCATCGGCGCGCCCAGGCTGGCCGAGGGCAGCATGCCCAGCGATCCGGTCAGCATCGCCGCCACGTCCGACAACAGGTCGCCGAACAGGTTGTCGGTCACGATCACGTCGAACTGCTTGGGCCAGCGGCACAGCTGCATGCCGCCCGCATCGGCATACATGTGCGACAGTTCCACGTCCGGGTAATCCGCATCGTGGACGCGCTGCACCACCTCGCGCCACAGGATGCCCGATTCCATGACGTTGGCCTTCTCCATCGAGCAGACCTTGTTGCCCCGCTTGCGCGCCAGTTCAAAGGCCGACCGCGCCACCCGGTCGATTTCCGATTCGGTATAGCGCTGGGTGTTGATCCCCACCCGCTCGCCGTTCTCCTCGAAAATGCCGCGCGGTTCGCCGAAATAGATGCCGCTGGTCAACTCGCGCACGATCATGATGTCCAGCCCCGCCACCACGTCGCGTTTGAGCGAGCTGAAATCGGCCAGCGCGTCGAAACATTGCGCGGGGCGCAGGTTGGCGAACAGGTCCATCTCCTTGCGCAGGCGCAACAGGCCGCGCTCGGGCTTCACGCTGAAATCCAGGTCGTCGTATTTCGGCCCGCCCACCGCGCCCAGCAGCACCGCGTCGACCTCTTGCGCCTTGGCCATCGTGGCATCCGCCAGCGGCACGCCGTGGACGTCATAGGCCGCACCGCCCACCAGGTCCTCGGAGACGTCGAATTTCAGCCCGCGCTTGTCCCCGAACCAGTCGATGATACGGGAAACCTCGGCCATCACCTCGGGGCCGATGCCGTCGCCGGGCAGGATCAGAAGGGTGTTCGTCATGTCGGGCCGTCCTTGTCCTGAAAGGTCGGGATGGGGCCTAGCCGCTGGCCCCGGCCGGGTCAAGGCAGCCGGAGGTCGACCCACACAAGGCGGTGGCGCGAGGCCGCCGCGACCGTTTCGGCCATCGGTCCCTCGGCGGGCCAGAACACGCCCGCCCCGGTCACGGCGAGGTCAGCCGAGGGCAGCACGTAATCCACCCGCAGATTGCCGGGATCGCCCGGTTCGGCGTCGTCCCAGTCGGCGGTATCCAGGCCGGGGGCGCCGTGCTGGACTGCATTGGCCCCGCCTTGCGTTTCGGCCGCCACCACGCCGCCCGCCGACCGCGGCGCGGGGTCAGTCAGCCGAGGATCGGCCAGGAACGCCGCCATCGCGGCGCTGCGCCCGTCGCCATCCTTCGGGTCCAGGTTGGCATCGCCCAGCACCACGAACGGGCCGTCAGGCGCCGCCACCCCCGGCAACGCCCCGTCGAGATACAGCGACCACAGCCGCAGCTCGTCCCGGTTGCGCAGCCCGTTGCGGTCCTCCGGCCCGTCGAAAACCGGCGGCGTCGCGTGAAAGGCCAGCAGACGGATCACAACCCCGCCCACCCGTACCGGCACCACCCAATGCCCGGTGGTCGAGAGCCGCTGCACCGCCTGCGCATCGGCCGAGGGAAAGGGGCGCCCGTCGACCTGGGGCAGCGTCGCGCCCGGCAGATCGGCCCAGAGCAGCCCCGAGAAATCGCGCACCCCGTCGGCCACCACCGGGTAACGCGACAGCACCGCCATGCCGTCCTGCCCGGGGAAATAGCCGAAGCCCTGCGCATCGCGCGGCCCGCCCGTCCGCCCGTCGCCGTCCAGGTCCAGGTCCAGGCCGGTGCGCAGCCCGGTATTCGGCTTCAGCGCGAAAAGATGCGGGTAATCCAGGTCACGCGCCCGCAGCCGGTCGGCCAGCGCCGCCATGGCCAGCCCGTCCATGTCGTAATCCACCCCCTGCAACAGCAGGATGTCGGGCCGGGCGGCGGCGATCACCTCGACCACCGCGGCCACCTGCGCATCCTCGCCGCCCGCGATATCGGCCAGCAACAGCCCCGGCCCCTTGCGCGACAGCTCGGCGTTATAGGTGGCCACCCGCAGCTCTGTCGCCGCCGCCCCCCCCGCGGCCAACGCCAGCAGCAGCGCGATCATGCCGGCCACCGCGCGAGGCCGGGCTTGGCAGGACTGGCAGGACGTTGGACCCATGCAAACACCGTGCGGATCAGGGGTTGCGACTGTTCCGGCATGACCGGACCTTCCGGCATCATCGACGCCGCGGGATGGCGCCAACCTATCAGCAGAACGGCCCCCAAGCCCAGCGCGACGTCGCGCGCCCGAACCAAAACGAAAGGGGCCGCTTTTCACAGCGGC
>JBNGDM010000333.1:0-3148 GCA_049975105.1 Rhodovulum sp.
CACGGCACCCGGCTGATCGCGCGGGGCGAGGTGGTGCGGGCGGGCCGGCGGCTGATGGTGGTGCGCGCCGATGTGCATGCCGAAAACGGGAACGAGCGCCGCCACGTGGCGACGCTCCTCGGCACGATGGTGCCCGTCACGGCCTGAGCGGTCTCAGGCGGTCAGCCCCTCGGGTTCGGCCAGGCCATGGGCGCGGCAGCAGGCGGTGACCGTGTTGGCCAGCAGGCAGGCGATGGTCATCGGCCCCACGCCCCCCGGCACCGGGGTGATCGCACCCGCGATCTGGGCTGCACTTTCGAAATGCACGTCGCCCACCAGCCGTGACTTGCCCTCGCCCCGCTCGGGCGCGGGAATGCGGTTGATGCCCACGTCGATGACCGTGGCGCCGGGCTTGACCCAGTCGCCGGGGATCATCTCGGGCCGGCCCACGGCGGCCACCAGGATATCGGCCCGGCGGCACACCTCGGGCAGGTCGCGGGTGCGGGAATGGGCAATCGTCACGGTGCAGCTGTCACGCAGCAGCAGATGCGCCATCGGCTTGCCCACGATGTTCGACCGGCCGACCACCACCGCGTCCAACCCCGACAGCGAGCCAAGCCGGTCGCGCAGCAGCATCAGGCAACCCAGAGGCGTGCAGGGCACCAGCGCCTTTTGCCCCGTCGCCAGCAGGCCAACGTTCGAAATGTGAAAGCCGTCGACATCCTTGGCCACGTCGATCGCATTGATGACCTTGGCTTCGTCGATATGGTCGGGCAGCGGCAATTGCACCAGGATCCCGTGCACCGCCGGGGCCGCGTTCAGCCGCGCGATCAGCGCCAGAAGCTCTTCTTCCGACGTCTCGGCAGGCAGCCGATGTTCGAAAGAGGCCATTCCCGCCTCTTCGGTCTGCTTGCCCTTGTTGCGCACATAGACCTGGCTCGCCGGATCCTCACCCACCAGCACCACGGCCAGGCCGGGCGTCAGCCCGTGCTCGGCATGCAGGGCCTTCACATGATCGGCCACCTTGCCGCGAATCGTGGCCGCAAAGGCCTTGCCATCGATGATCTCCGCGCTCATACGCGTTCCTCCCTCTGTCCCATCGCCACCTCTTCGCGGCGGATCGCCCATTCGATCAATTCGCGCCAGACCCGTTCGACCAGGTCGGGGTCCAGCCCTTCGTCCTCGGCGCCTGCGCGCACCTTGCCGATCACCTCGTCGATCCGCGGACCGATCCGCGCCGGCAGCCCCTCGGCGGGTTTCAGTTCCGCCGCCCGGTCGATATACCGCGCGCGCAGTGCCAGCCGCGCCACCAGGTCGGCATCCAGCGCGTCGATCTGCGCGCGCAGTTCCGCCATGCTGCGGCAGTCCTCGGGCGGGATCATCGGGTTCCCTCCTTGCTGGGTCTCAAGATCCCGCCCCTGTTAGCGCGCCGCTCCGGGCCCTGCAACGCAGGGCTCAGAACAGCCCCTCGATCTGGCCCATGTCGTTCAGCCCGATGGTCTCGGCCGCGGGCTTGCTGGGCAGGCCCGGCATGGTCATGATCTCGCCGCAGATCGCCACCACGAAGCCCGCCCCCGCGGCCAGCCGCACCTCGCGGATCGGCACGGAATGGCCCTCGGGCGCGCCGCGCAGGTTCGGGTCGGTGGTGAAGGAATACTGCGTCTTGGCCATGCAGATCGGCAGGTTGCCATAGCCCGCCTCCTCCCAGGCGTGCAGCTGGTCGCGGATCTTCTTGTCGGCGATCACCTCGCCCGCGCGGTAGATGCGTTTCGCGATGGTCTCGATCTTGTGGAACAGCCCCATCTCGTCGGGATAGAGCGGCGCAAAGCCATGGTGATCCTGCTCGGCCAGCTCGACCACGCGGTTGGCCAGCGCCTCGGTCCCGGCGCTGCCCTCGGCCCAGTGCTTGCACAGGATCGCCTCGCTGCCCTGACCGGCTACGAAGTCCTGCACCGCGGCGATCTCGGCCTCGCTGTCGCCGGCGAAATGGTTGATCGCCACCACCGCCGGCACGCCGAAGGATTTGACGTTCTCGATATGGCGGCCCAGGTTCGCGCAGCCCGCCTTGACGGCGTCGACGTTCTCGGCGCCCAGATCGGCCTTGGCCACGCCGCCGTTCATCTTCAGCGCGCGCACGGTCGCCACGATCACCACCGCCGACGGCGCCAACCCCGCCTTGCGGCACTTGATGTTCATGAACTTCTCGGCACCCAGGTCGGCGCCGAACCCCGCCTCGGTCACCACGTAATCGGCCAGCTTCAGCGCGGTGGTCGTCGCCATGACCGAGTTGCAGCCATGGGCGATATTGGCGAACGGCCCGCCATGGACAAAGGCCGGCGTGTTCTCCAGCGTCTGCACCAGGTTCGGCTGCAGCGCGTCCTTGAGCAGCACGGTCATCGCCCCGTCCGCCTTGATGTCGCGCGCATGGATCGCCGCGCGGTCGCGGGTATAGCCGATGATGATGTCGCCCAGCCGCCGCTGCAGGTCGTGGATATCGGTCGCCAGGCACAGGATCGCCATCACCTCGGACGCCACGGTGATGTCGAACCCGGTCTGCCGCGGAAAGCCGTTGGCCACGCCGCCCAGCGAACAGACCACGTCGCGCAGCGCCCGGTCGTTCATGTCCATCACCCGGCGCCAGGTCACGCGGCGCTGGTCGATGCCCAGCGCGTTGCCCCAGTAGATGTGGTTGTCGATCATCGCCGCCAGCAGGTTGTGGGCGCTGGTGATCGCGTGGAAATCGCCGGTGAAATGAAGGTTCATGTCCTCCATCGGCACGACCTGCGCATAGCCGCCGCCCGCCGCGCCCCCCTTCATCCCGAAGCACGGACCCAGGCTCGCCTCGCGGATGCAGATCGCGGATTTCTTGCCGATCCGCGCCAGCCCGTCGCCCAGGCCCACCGTGGTCGTCGTCTTGCCCTCGCCCGCGGGCGTGGGGTTGATCGCCGTCACAAGGATCAGCTTGCCGTTCGGGCGATCCTTGAGCCCCGCGATGAAGTCGGCGCCGACCTTGGCCTTGTCATGGCCAAAGGGCAGAAGGTCTCCCTCACCAATCCCCAGCTTGGCGCCGACCTCCTGGATCGGCCGTTTCTCCGCCGCGCGGGCGATCTCGATATCCGTCTTGTGGGCCATCTTTGGCTGTCCTCCCTCGTGCCGCGGTGTTCCGCGC
>JBNGDM010000334.1:0-3147 GCA_049975105.1 Rhodovulum sp.
GAGGCGGCGGCCTATGTCGGCAAGCTGCGCCAGATCATGCGCTATCTCGGCACCTGCGACGGCAACATGCAGAACGGCAACCTGCGGGCCGATGTGAACGTCTCGGTCTGCGAACCCGGCGCGTATGAGAAATACCGCGAGACCGGCGACCACTCGGTTCTGGGAACGCGCTGTGAAATCAAGAACATGAACTCGATGCGCTTCATCCAGCAAGCGATCGAATACGAAGCCCGCCGCCAGATCGCCATCGTCGAGGATGGCGGGAAGGTGGTGCAGGAGACGCGGTTGTATGATCCGGACAAGGGCGAGACGCGGTCGATGCGGTCGAAGGAAGAGGCGCATGACTATCGCTATTTCCCCTGCCCCGACCTGTTGCCGCTGGAGATCGAACAGGCCTGGGTCGACGACATCAAGGCCAGCCTACCGGAACTGCCCGACGAGAAAAAGGCCCGCTTCGTCAAGGACTTCGGCCTGACCGAATACGACGCGAGCGTGCTGACGGCGGACGTTGAGCTGGCCGATTACTTCGAGAAATCCATCGGACAAGGCGACGGGAAACAGACCGCCAACTGGGTCATCAACGAGGTGCTGGGGCGGGCGAACAAGGCCGAGGTGGCGGTGGCGGAAATCGCCGCACCGGAGGTTAACGCGGCCATCCTGGCCCTTGTGGCGTCGAACGAAATCTCCACGAAGATCGCCAAGGAAGTCCTTGAAATCCATATCGAAACCGGGCGCGATCCGGTAGAGATCGTGGACACCGAGGGGATGAAACAGGTCACCGATACCGGCGCCATCGAGAAGGTGGTCGACGAGATCATTGCCGCCAACCCCGCGCAGGTGGAAAAAGCCAAGCAGAATCCGAAACTTGCGGGCTGGTTCGTGGGCCAGGTGATGAAGGCCACGGGCGGCAAGGCCAACCCGCAAGCGGTCAACGAGATCGTCGCGAAGAAGCTGGGCGGTTAACCCTTCTCACGGCGGCGTGAGCATATGAATTCCATATGAATCGCATATGAATTCCATATGAGCTTTTTCGGACTCTCCGCCGCCGGTTGATCGGCCATCCGTCCGCCTGTAACCCTTGATCGCGGGGTGCAGGGCGCGGGGCGATGCTGGGCAAATCCGGGGATTACGCGAAGACCGGCAAACTGATCGTGACCGTCGCGGCGGTGGCGGTCGCCCCCACCGGGCTGGCCGCGGTGGGGGCCGGGCTGGACGGTTACTTGCACCTTCACGAAATACTGGTGGGCCGGACCCCGGACCTTGCGAGACTGAGTGCCGAGACCGGCCGGAAGTTCGACAAGGCGCTCAGGGCCAAACGCTTCGACAAGCCGGCCGGCGCGCGCACCCTGCTGCCGCAGATGCTGGACTGCGCCCTGCCCCGCGGCGACGACTTCGTGGCGCATGGGCTGGACCATCACGCGATCCTCGACGCCCTCGTGGCGCGGCTGACCGACCCCGAACACACCCGCCCCGAGATGATCGCCGCCTTCCGCGCGCTTTACGGCCCCCTGCTGTCCGAGGTCTGCAACGACCCGCGGCTGAAACAGGCCCTTGACCCGGCGCTGGTGCGGGACCGGGTGCAGCGGGAAAAGCGGATCGAGACCAAGGTCGACAACCTCGACGGACGGCTGGCCAACCTCGAAGCGCAATCCCGCGAGATGCTGGAGGCCATCGCCCTGCGCTTTGGCGAGAGCGCACCCGAGGACATGGCGCTGGCCGATCTCAAGGCCTTTCTGGTCGAAAAGGCCAAGGATTACCGCGCGCTGAAGGCCGAGGTGGAGGCCATCGACGACGGGCTGAAACGCCTGTCGAATCTCAAGGCGGCGGCCAAGGGCGCCATCGAGGCGGGCGATCTGGACGAGGTGGAAAATCTATTGTCGCGGGTGCAAGAGGTGGAACTGGAAGAGGCCGCGAAGACCGCCGAACTGCGGGCCGGGAACGCCCTGCTGCGCGGCCGCCTGGGACAGGCCTTCGAGTTGCTCTCGGCAGCCGCGGACAGCTTCCGCGCGGTCGACCCGCTGGAACCGGCGCGGCGGCGGATCGACCGCTACGCGAGATTGCTCTTCGACCACGCGCTTCGCTTCGGCGGCGACGGGATGGTCTGGAGCGCGCGGATGCAAGGGGACGCGCGGACCGAGGACCTGCGAAACAGCGACGAAAGGCTCTGGGCCCTCGGGCACAACAACCTCGCCCTCGCGCTACAGACCCAGGGCAGCCGCACCGCCGGGCCGGAGGGCGCGGCCCTGCTGGCCGAGGCCGTCGCCGCCTATCGCGCCGCACTGCGCGTCCGCACCGAGGCCGACCACACGGTGGCTTGGGCCCAGACCATGCAGAATCTCGGCGCCGCGCTCGAGATCCAGGGCAACCGCACCGCCGGGCCGGAGGGCGCGGCGCTGCTGGCCGAGGCCGTCGACGCCTATTGCGAAGCGCTGCGCGTCTATACCGAGGAGGCGCACCCGCTGGACTGGGCCATGACGATGCAGAACCTCGCCCTCGCGCTCCAGGTCCAGGGCAGCCGCGCCGCCGGGCCGGAGGGCGCGGCGCTGCTGGCCGAGGCCGTCACCGCCTATCGCGAAGCGCTGCGCGTCCGCACCGAGGACACGCAGCCGGTGGACTGGGCGGAGACGAAAAAGAACATGGCACTTGGGGAAGAGGCGATTGCGGCACATGACGCGACCGCCGAGCCGCGCCCGCACCTGGAGGCGGCGCTGGGTCATGTGACGGCGGCGCTGCGGGTCTTCGATCCCGAGCATACGAGCCACGAACACGATCAATGCACCCGGCTCCACGACCGCATCGCCGCCAAGCTCGCCGCGCTGGACGGCTGACCCCGAGGGGCGTGGCCTTTCGGCCCGAATCGGCTAGATCAGGGCGACAGGGTCCAACGGGGCAAACCGAGATGAGCGTTTACGAGTACAGGGTGCTGCCCGCGCCCGAACGCGGCGCGAAGGCGAAGGGGGCGAAGGGGACGGCGGAGCGGTTCGCCGCGGCGCTGACCGAGGCGCTGAACGCGATGGCCGCGGAGGGCTGGGAATACGTGCGCGCCGAAAGCCTGCCCTGCGTGGAGCGCAAGGGGCTGACCGGGCGCATCGAGGTCACGCAGAACCTGCTGGTGTTCCGCCGCGCGGTGCGCGCGCGGGGCGAGAC
>JBNGDM010000335.1:0-3136 GCA_049975105.1 Rhodovulum sp.
CAACCCACGGTGATCGACGTTCTGAAGGAGGTGGATTTCCACCCCGAGGAACTGCGCCCCGAGGACTTCGTCACCGAGGGTTTCAACGGCGTCATGTGCGTCGAGGCGGGCGGTCCGCCCGCGGGCACTGGCTGCGGCGGCTATGTCGTGGGCCAGACCGTCAAGCTGTTGAAACAGCACCACATGCTGGAAGACACCGACGTTGTGATCTTCGACGTGCTGGGCGACGTGGTCTGCGGCGGGTTCGCCGCGCCGCTTCAGCATGCCGACCGGGCGGTGATCGTGACGGCGAACGATTTCGACTCGATCTATGCGATGAACCGCATCATCGCCGCCGTTCAGGCCAAGTCGAAGAACTACAACGTCCGGCTTGCGGGCTGCATCTGCAACCGCTCCGAAGGCACCGACCAGGTCGACAAGTATTGCGACCGCGTCGGCTTCAAGCGGATTGCGCATATGCCGCTGGTGGATGCGATCCGGCGTTCGCGACTGATGAAGAAAACCTTGTTCGAGATGCCCGACGACGAGGATATCGTTCAGTGCCGCAAGGAATACATCCGCGTGGCCGAAACGCTGTGGAACGGGACCGAGCCACTTGCGCCCGCGCCGCTTCCCGACCGGGAAATCTTCGAACTTCTCGGGTTTGACTGAGGAACGCCCGCCGATGGACAGTTACGCCCGCACCCGCGAACGGCTTGAACACTATTTCGATCGCACCGCGTCGAAGACCTGGGAGCGTCTGACCTCGGACGCGCCGGTGTCGCGGATTCGCCAGACCGTACGCGAGGGCCGTGACCAGATGCGCGCCGCGATGCTGGCGCGCCTGCCGGCGGACCTGACCGGCAAGCGCGTCCTCGACGCGGGCTGCGGCGCCGGGCCGATGACGCTGGAACTTGTCAAGAAAGGGGCCGAAGTCGTCGCCGTCGATATCTCGCAAAGTCTGCTGGACGTGGCCAAGCAGCGGATCCCCGCCAAGTATCACCGCCAGATCACCTTTATTGCGGGTGACATGCTTGGCGATAACCTGGGCCGTTTCGACTATGTCATGGCGATGGACAGCCTGATCCACTACAAGGCGCCCGATATCGCCGCGGCGCTGGGCCGGCTGGCGATGCGGACCCGCGGCAAGATCGTTTTCACCATCGCACCCAAGACACCGCTTTTGTCGGCGATGCATGTCACGGGCAAGCTGTTCCCGCGCTCGGACCGCTCGCCCCGGATCATTCCGCATTCCGACGCGCGCATAGCTGGTGCCTTGCGCAAGGCCGGGGTGAAGGGCCACCTGCGCCCGGTGCATCGTGTCGCGAAGGGCTTTTACATAAGCCAGGCGATGGAGCTTGAGCCGTGATCCTGAGTTCCAAGAACCTGGCGCGGCTCGGCCTTCGCTATCTGCCCTTCGCGGATGCGGTGTCCGACGATTTTCCGCTGCGGCAACTGCTGCGGCTGTCGCTGTTCCAGGTGTCTGTGGGCATGGCCACGGTGATGCTGCTGGGTACACTGAACCGGGTGATGATCGTCGAGTTGTCGATCCCGGCGATGATGGTGGCGATGATGATCGCCCTGCCGGTGATGACCGCGCCGTTCCGGGCCCTGATGGGGTTCAAGTCCGACAATTACCGGTCAGCCATCGGCTGGAAGCGCATCCCCTACATGTGGTTCGGCACGCTCTGGCAGATGGGCGGGCTGGCGGTGATGCCGTTCGCGCTGATCGTGCTGTCGGGCGACCAGACGCTGGGCCCGACCTGGGCGGGCGAGGCGCTGGCCGCGGCTGCGTTCCTGATGACCGGTCTTGGGATTCACATGACCCAGACCGTGGGGCTTGCGCTGGCGTCTGATCGGGCGACCGACGAGACACGCCCAAGGGTCGTGGCGCTGCTTTACGTGATGTTCCTGCTGGGCATGGGCGTGTCGGCCATCGTCATCGGCTGGCTTCTGCGTGATTTCGATCAGATCACACTGATCCGGGTGGTGCAGGGTGCCGCGGTCATGACCGTGGTCCTGAACCTTGTCGCGCTTTGGAAGCAAGAGCCCATGAATCCCATGAGCAAGGAAGAGCGGTCCACCCGCCCGCCCAGCTTTGGCGATGCGTGGCACGATTTCGCCAGCGGCGGGCAGGCGGGGCGCCTTCTGGCCGTGGTCGCGCTGGGCACGTTGGGTTTCAACATGCAGGACGTGTTGCTGGAACCCTATGGCGGCGAGGTGTTGGGGCTGTCGGTTTCATCGACGACCATGTTGACCGGCACCTGGGCGGCAGGTGCGCTGGCGGGCTTTGGTCTGGCGGCGCGCTGGCTGGCGCAGGGCATGAACCTTTATCGCATGGGCGCGCTGGGTATCCTGTCGGGAATCGTGGCCTTTTCAATGGTGATCTTCGCCGGCCCGATGGGATCGGCGGTGCTGTTCTTCCTGGGCGCTGGTTTGATCGGCTTTGGCGGCGGTCTGTTCGCGGTGGCGACGCTGACCGCCGCGATGTCGCTTCCCGCCGAGGGCAAGGCCGGGCGTGGCCTGGCGCTGGGCGCCTGGGGCGCGGCGCAGGCGACGGCGGCGGGACTTGCCGTGGCGATCGGCGGCACACTTCGCGACGTGCTGAATCACTTTGCGCTGTCCGGCGCATTCGGCAAGGGGCTGGAAACCCCGGCCACCGGATACGCGGCGGTCTACCACATTGAGATCGTCCTTCTCTTCGTGACACTCATGGTTTTGGGGCCGCTCGTGCGGCCACAGGATCGTAACTATCCCAACGGGGATTCCTCGGCCAAGATCGGGCTGGCCGACTTCCCAACCTGACCCGGAGGACCGAACCCATGGTCAACGCATTTTTCGGAAACTTCGATCTCGCCAGTCTGTCCATCTGGTCATTCTGGCTGTTCTTCGCTGGGCTGGTCTGGTACCTCCAGCGTGCGAACATGCACGAGGGCTTCCCCCTCGAAGACGAGGCGGGCAACCCCGCCGCTAATCAGGGCCTTTTCTGGCTGCCGGAAAAGAAAACCTACAAGCTGCCGCATGGCCAGGGCGACAAGACCGTGCCTGATATGCTGACCGATGCGCGCAACGCGGACCTGCCGCTGAAGAAGATGACCAAGAATAACGGCTACCCGCTGGAACCCACCGGCGATCCGATGGTGGACGGTGTCGGTCC
>JBNGDM010000336.1:0-3130 GCA_049975105.1 Rhodovulum sp.
GGCGGGGGCCGACCGCGCGCCGATCCGCCCCCGCGCCGCGGCCCCCCGCCCGGCCCCCCGCCCGGTGCGCCGCGCCGATGCGGCTAGCTGCGACATGGTGTTGATCGGCGCCTCGACCGGCGGACCCAGCGCGGTCGAAGAGGTGCTGCTGCGCCTCGGCCCCGACTTCCCGGTGCCGATCGTTCTGGCCCAGCACATGCCGAAACGCTTTACCAAGGTCTTCGCCGAACGCCTCAGCCGGCAGGGCAGCCTCCCGGTGGTCGAGGTGTCGCGGACGACCGAACTGATACCCGGCACCGCCTACATGGCGCAGGGCGATGCCGATGTGCAGATCTCGCGCCGGGGCGCGCAGCTGGTCGCCGGCCCCGTACCCGCCGATGGCCGCTTTGCCTGGACGCCTTCGGTCGACCGCATGGTGACCAGCGCGCTGGACGTGGTGCCCGCCGACCGGCTGGTGGCGGTGCTGCTGACCGGGATGGGCGATGACGGCGCGGCCAGCATGTCGCAGGTGCGCGCCGGCGGTGGGCGCACCATCGCGCAATCCGAGGAAACCTGTGCCGTCTTCGGCATGCCGCGCGCGCTGATCGAGGCGGGCGGGGCCAATCGCGTGGTCGATATCGACCGCATCGCCGCCACCCTGATCCGCTTTGTCGGCGGCTGACCGGAGCCCTGCCCATGCCTCTTCTGTCGAAATCCGACCGCCCCGCGCGTGCCCGTTCCAAACGGCGCCCCCTGTCGCTGGACGCCCCCGATCCGGCCGACCGCCGCCGCGCCGTGCTGGACCGGGCGCAGGATGCCGGTGCGGTGGCCGAGCTTGGCCCGCGCCTGCAGGCGGAAACCGATCCCGGCGTGCGCAGCGCGCTGTTCACTGTGCTGACCGAAATCGGCACCCCCGAGGCGCTGGATACCCTGCTGCCCTGCCTGCAAAGCGAGGATGCCGACCTGAGAAACGCCGCCATCGCGGCCGCCCAGACCATGCCGGCGGCCATGGCGACGCGCATGGCCTCCCTTCTGGCCGAGGCCGACGCGGACCTGCGCATTTTCGCGCTGGATATCCTGCAGGACCTGCCCCATCCAGACGCCCCCGACTGGATCGCCGGACTGCTGGCCCGCGAAACCGAGGCCAACGTGGTGGGCACGGCGATCGACCGGCTGGCCGAATGCGGCCGGCCCGACATGGTGCCCACGATCCGCGCCGCCGCCGACCGCTTTGCCGGGGTCAGCTATATCCGGTTCGCCTGCGATTTCGCCTGTGCGCAGCTGGACGGTGCGGCCGCCGAAACCGAAGGGGACCGCCATGCGCGATGAAATCGACGCGGGCGGCCCCGACGAGATCGGCCTGACCGAGGCGAACTATGCCGCCTTCGAAGAGTTCTTCTATCGCAAGACCGGCATATCCTTCGACGTGTCCAAGCGGTATTTCGTGCGCAAACGCATCGCGCGGCGGATGCAGGCGACCGGCCATGACCGGTTCCGCAGCTATTTCTCGTTCATGCGGCTGGAAGCGGCGCAGACCGAATTCCAGGCGCTCGTGAACGAAATGACCGTGAACGAGACTTATTTCTTCCGCGAGGAACACCAGTTCCGCTGTCTCGTCGACACGATCCTGCCCGAAATCGCATCGCGCCGCCCGAACGCGCCGCTGACGATCTGGTCGATGCCCTGCGCCACCGGCGAAGAGCCCTATTCCATCGCGCTTTACCTGCTGGAACATTGGAAGGGCCTGCCCGACCATGACGTGACGCTTCTGGCGTCGGATATCGATACCTCGGTGCTGAACGCGGCGCGCAACGGCTATTTCTCGGAACGGTCGCTACACTACCTGCCCGCGGCGCTGCGGGCGCGCTATTTCCGGCCGGCGAAGAACGGCAAGCACCGGATCAACTACGACATCCGTGACGTGGTCGAGTTCGCCAAGGTGAACCTGCTGTCGCCGCCCGCGCGCTTTCGGCAGGGCGATATCGACGTCGTCTTTTGCCGCAACCTTCTGATCTATTTCGACCAGCAGGCCCAGCGCCGCGCGGTCGAGAACATCGCCGAGGCGCTGCGGCCGGGCGGCTATGTGCTGCTGGGCCACTCGGAATCCATGAGCCGGATTTCCGACCTTTTCGCTGTCCGCCGCTTTGCCGAGGGCATCGTCTATCAGAAACCCCATGAGGACCGGTGACATGGCCGATACGCCCGACATCGCCCCGAAAATCCTGGTGATCGACGACGCGGTCACCGTGCGCCGCTATCTGCGCGATATCGCGGAACGGGCCGGGTTCGCCGTGGCCGAGGCCGCGAACGGGATGGAGGGGCTGGAACGCGCCCTGTCGGACCGCTTCGCGCTGTTCCTGGTCGACGTGAACATGCGCAAGATGGACGGCTACCGCTTCCTCGCCGAGGTCCGCCAGCGCCCCGAGATCGCCGACATTCCCGCGGTGATGATCTCGACCGAGGCCCGCCCCGAGGACCTGCAGAAGGCGTTCGAGGCGGGGGCGAATTTCTATCAGATCAAACCGGTCGAACCCGAATGGTTGACCCGTTTCCTGACCCTTCTCTTGGGAGATGCGCGCGATGCCTGATACCGACGAGGACCTGAAGGACGGCTTTCTGGCCGAGGCCCGCGACCTGGTGGAACGGGCCAGCGAGGCGCTGATCGCGCTGGAGCGGGCGCCCGACGACCCCGCGCTGGTGGCCGCGCTGTTCCGCGCGGTTCATACGCTCAAGGGCAATTCGGGGCTGTTCGACATCGCGCCGCTGACCCGCGTGGTCCATTCCGGCGAGGACCTGCTGGACCGGGTGCGCAACGGCGAGATCGCCCTGGTCCCCGAGATGGCCGATGCGCTTCTGGATGCGCTGGACCAGGTCTCGGCCTGGCTCGACCTGTTCGAGGAAACCGACCGCCTGCCGGCCGATGCGGGCCGCGCTGCCGCTGCGCTGGCCGATCGGCTGGCCGCCTTCCGGCCCCAGGGCGCCCCGGCGCCCGAGACGGCGGCGCCCGCCGCCGAAGGCCTGCCCGGCGACTGGCTGGCCGATCTGCCCGCCGGCGAACGCGACGCCGCGGCGGGCCTGCTGGCCGCGGGCGAGGCGCTGGTGGCCGTCGACTATACCCCCGACGAGGATTGCTTTTTCCGCGGCGACGATC
>JBNGDM010000337.1:0-3128 GCA_049975105.1 Rhodovulum sp.
GCATGAAGGGGCGCAGAAGATCTGCGACGAGATGGGCTTGTCGGTGGAATTCGAAAAGGTCGGCGGGTTCGATCCCGTCGAGTTCGATCAGGCTTGCGTGACCGCCATCCGCGACGCGGCCGAGCGGCTGGGCTATTCCCACAGGAACCTGATCTCGGGCGCCGGCCACGACGCCTGCTGGATCAACCGCGTTGCCCCGACCGCGATGGTCATGTGCCCCTGCGTGGACGGGCTGAGCCACAACGAGGCCGAGGAGATCAGCCCGGAATGGGCCACCGCCGGGGCGAACGTCCTGTTCCACGCGGTGGTGGAAACGGCGGGGATCGTTGAGTGACCAGACTACAGCCCACCAGAATGGCGCGCTATTGCTCTTGAGTGCAAGCTCACACGTCAGCTTCTCGGAGCAGGGCTCACGTCTATCGGAAAGGCAAATTACGCCGACGGTATGGGCGAGTATTACAACGCTTTCTTCTCATTGGCGGTTGGGTTGGAGCGCCTCTGTAAACTTATTTTGAGCTTCGACTATCAGCAGAGCCAACAGCGATTTCCGACTACGAAGGATCTGAAATCCTTTGGGCACGAAATTGAAAAACTCATATCAAAAGTTGATGACATCGCCGCCGAGAGGAATGTCTGCTCCAAATACAAATGTGATAATGAAATATCCAAGGCGATCATTAGTGAACTCGACTCTTTCGCAGACGCAAAGCGCGGCCGTTACGCAAACTTCTCTATGATGGAAGGGGTTGGCGGGACGTCGGAGGAGCCACTTTCTTCTTGGGATTCAAATGTAGGAGAGCGTATCCTGCGACGGCACTTTCGAGATACGGAGAAAGAGAGGCTTGCGCGATCTCGCGCGTCGGTAATGCAAGCTCTCCTGGGTGATGTGGCGATAGTACGTCACATGGCAGAAGATGGAAGTGCTCTCGACACAATTGAGAAGGCATCTTTCAGGACAGCTGAGAATGAAATTGCTCAGAAGTATGGCCGCTATTATGCGTTCTTAGTCATCCGATACCTTGCGGACGTCTTTTATGAACTGACCTGCAAGCGCGGCTATGAGGCCGGTGGGGAGATGTGGTTCAGTCATTATGAGCATTTCAATACGTTCACGGTGCCAGATGAGTTTGGGCTGCGCCGCAAAATATGGCCGCTGAGATAGGGAGAAAACCAATGACCACAGTCATCAAGAACGGCACCATCGTCACCGCCGACCTGACCTACAAAGCGGATGTCCTGGTCGATGGCGGCAGGATCGTCGAGATCGCGCCGGACCTGACGGGCGACGAGACGCTGGACGCCACCGGCTGCTTTGTCATGCCGGGTGGCATCGACCCGCATACGCATCTGGAGATGCCCTTCATGGGCACCTATTCGGCGGACGATTTCGAATCCGGCACCCGCGCGGCGCTGTCGGGCGGCACCACGATGGTGGTGGATTTCGCGCTGCCGAGCCCGGGGCAGGGGCTGCTCGACGCGCTTCAGATGTGGGACAACAAGTCGACCCGGGCGCATTGCGACTACTCGTTTCACATGGCGATCACCTGGTGGTCCGAGCAGGTCTTCAACGAGATGCAGACCGTCGTGCAGGATCGCGGCATCACCACCTTCAAGCATTTCATGGCCTACAAGGGCGCGCTGATGGTGAACGACGACGAAATGTATGCCTCGTTCAAGCGCTGTTCCGAGTTGGGGGCGATCCCGCTGGTCCATGCGGAAAACGGCGACGTGGTGGCCGAGCTTCAGCGCAAGTTGTTGGAAGAAGGGAACAATGGCCCCGAGGCGCATGCCTATTCGCGCCCGCCGGAGGTCGAGGGCGAGGCCACCAACCGCGCGATCATGATCGCCGACATGGCCGGTGTGCCGCTGTATGTCGTGCATGTGTCCTGTGAAGAGGCGCATGAGGCGATCCGGCGGGCGCGGATGCTGGGCAAGCGGGTCTGGGGCGAGCCGCTGATCCAGCACCTGACGCTGGACGAAGGCGAATACGCCCATCCCGACTGGGACCATGCCGCGCGGCGGGTGATGTCGCCGCCCTTCCGCAACCAGAAGCACCAGGATAGCCTGTGGAACGGGCTGGCGAGCGGGTCGCTGTCCTGCGTCGCGACGGACCATTGCGCCTTTACCACCGAGCAGAAGCGTTACGGTGTCGGCGATTTCACCAAGATTCCCAATGGAACCGGGGGGTTGGAGGATCGGCTGCCGATGCTGTGGACCTACGGCGTGGGGACCGGGCGGCTGACGCCGAACGAGTTCGTGGCGGTGACGTCCACCAATATCGCCAAGATCCTGAATTGCTATCCCCGCAAGGGCGCGGTGCTGGTGGGGGCGGATGCCGACCTGGTGGTCTGGGACCCCGAGAAGGAAAAGACGATTTCGGCGGCCAGCCAGCAATCCGCCATTGATTACAACGTGTTCGAAGGCAAGACGGTCAAGGGCCTGCCGCGCTTCACGCTGACCCGGGGGAGGGTCGCGGTGAATGACGGGGAATTCGTGGGCCAGGAAGGGCATGGCGAATTCGTGCGTCGCGACCCCAATGGGGCGGTCAACAAGGCCTTGTCTTCATGGAAGGAATTGACTGCGCCGCGCAAGGTGGAACGGACAGGGATTCCCGCCAGCGGGGTCTGAGGAAACGGTAACGGCGCGCGTCCCGGCGGGGCGCGCGCGGGTAAGGGACAAGACGTGCAGACTCCGATCGTGAAGGCGGATCACCTCGACCTGGTGTTCCAGACGAATGACGGCCCCGTGCATGCCCTCAGCGATGTCTCGCTGGAGGTGATGAAGGGAGATTTCGTAAGTTTCATAGGACCTTCGGGGTGCGGGAAGACGACCTTCCTGCGCTGCGTGGCGGCGTTGGAGCATCCGACGGGGGGCAGTCTGACGGTGAACGGGATGACGCCCGACAATGCCCGGCAGGAACGCAGCTATGGCTATGTGTTCCAGGCGGCGGGGCTGTACCCGTGGCGGACGATTGCCAGGAACATCAAGCTTCCGCTTGAAATCATGGGGTTTTCCAAGGCGGAACAGGACAAGCGGGTGGAGCGGGTGCTGGAGCTTGTCGACCTGAAGGGGTTCGGCAAGAAATACCCCTGGCAATTGTCGGGGGGCATGCAACAGCGCGCCAGCAT
>JBNGDM010000338.1:0-3100 GCA_049975105.1 Rhodovulum sp.
CGCCCGCCCCGTGGCAGGTCGCCCGCCCCTTTGCCGGCCACCGCCCGCGCCTCAAGGACCGCTGCCCGGTATCCGGCATCGCCAACGACCCCAACGATTTCGAGGATTGATCCCATGGCCCGCCTGACCCGTCCGCGCCGCGCGCTGTCCACCAACCCGCTGAAATCCAGCGCGCCCCTGGGGGCCGCCATGGCCTATCTGGGCATCGAGGGCGCGGTGCCGTTGTTCCACGGCGCGCAGGGCTGCACCGCCTTTGCCATGGTCCACATGGTGCGCCATTTCCGCGAGGCGATTCCGCTCCAGACCACCGCGATGAACGAGGTCAGCACGATCCTCGGCGGCGCCGAGCAGATCGAGGAGGCCATTGCCAACCTCAAGAAAAAGGCCGATCCGCGGTTCATCGGCATCGCGTCCACCGCGCTGACCGAAACCCGGGGCGACGATGTCCGCGGCGAGCTGGCCGAGATCATGGCCCGCCGCCCCGACCTGGCCGATATCCGCGTGGTCTATGCCTCCACCCCTGATTTCGAGGGCGCGATGGAGGATGGCTGGGCCAGGGCGGTGACCGCGATCATCGAGACGCTGGTGCCCGAGATCGACCCGGTGGGCCGCGACGCCGACCTGCGCCAGGTCAACATCCTGCCCGCCGCCTACCTGACGCCCGCCGAGGTCGAGGAGATCGTGCGGCTGGTGCGCGCCTTCGGGCTGAAACCCATCGTGCTGCCGGACCTGTCCGCCTCGCTCGACGGGCATCTGGCCGAGGACTGGGCGGGCCGGTCGCTGGGCGGCACGCCCGTCGACGCCATCCCCGCCATGGCGCGCTCTGCCGTCACCTTCGCCATCGGCGAAAGCATGGCCGGGGCCGCGCGCCTGCTGGGCGAACGCGGCCACATGCCGGTGCAGGTCTTCCCCTCGGTCAGCGGGATGCGGGCGGTCGATGCCTTCGTCTCGGCGCTGATGGGGGTGGCGGGGGTGGCCGACGCGCCCCCCGCGATCAAGCGCGACCGCGCGCGCCTGCAGGATGCGATGCTGGACGCGCATTTCCAGACCGGCGGGCTGAAATACGCCATCGCCGCCGATCCCGACCTGGCCTACGCACTGTCCGCGGCGCTGGCGGGCATGGGGGCCGAGGCGGTGGGCTGCGTCACGACCTCGGCCACGAACCCGGTGGTCGACCTGATCCCCGCAGACGAGGCGATCCTGGGCGACCTGGGCGACCTGGAAGAGGTCGCGCGCAGCGGCGGGGCGCAGTTGCTCATCAGCCATGCCCATGCCCGCCACGCCGCCGCCGCGACCGGCCTGCCGCTGATCCGCGCGGGCTTTCCGATCAACGACCGGCTGGGCGCGCAGGATGCCTGCCGCGTCGGCTATCGCGGCACCCGCGCCTTCCTGTTCGAGGTGGCCAACGCCATGCTGGCCCACCCCCACGCCCCGCGCCCCGAGGATTTCGGCGCCGCCCCCATAGACCCGGAGTTCGAACATGACCGCCCGCAGACTGCGCCTCATTGAGCCGGAGACCACCATGACCACCGAAACGCCCCTGAAAATCGCCATCGCGACCAATGACATGGAACACCTGGACGCGCATTTCGGCTCGGCCGGGAAATTCGCCATCTACGAGGTGACGACCACCTCGGCCCGGGTGGTCGAGGTGCTCGAATTCGACGAGGTGACCGCCCAAAGCGGCCAGCACAACGATATCGACGACCGCATCACCCCCAAGGTCGAGGCGCTCTCGGGCTGTGCGCTGTTGTTCGTGCTGGCCATCGGCGGGCCGTCCGCGGCCAAGGTGGTGCGCGCCGGCATCCACCCGATCAAGCGCAAGGCGCCCGAACCCATCGCCGATGTGCTGGCCCAGACCCAGACCATGCTCAAGGGCAGCCCGCCGCCCTTCCTGCGCAAGGTGCTGGGCCGCCCGAAAACCGATTTCGCCGCCGATTATGCCGAGGATGTCACCGAATGAGCACCGAGACCGAAACCCTGCCGCGCGGCGGCGCGATGCCCGCAAGCGAGTTCCTGGCCCAGCTGGTCGCGGTGATCCGGGCCGAGGACAGCTATGGCAGCTGGGACGACAAGGCGGATGCCGAGCTGCTGGCCGATTTCATAGTCACCCGCGAGGAACGCCGCGACATGCCGATCATGTGCGACCCCGACCCCGATCTTCTGTGGCGGGTCGAGAAGTTCTACGAGGCGGTGGCGCTGCTGCTGGAGAAACGCACCGGGGCGATGGCCGCGCAGATGTCGAAGATCCACCACGAGGGATTCGGGCGGATCGTGCTGATCTCGGGCCGTCTGGTGGTGCTGTCGAAACATGTGCGCGACATCCACCGCTTCGGCTTCGAAACCTACGCAAAGCTGGCCGAGGCGGGCGAAAAGGCCACCACCGAGGCCGCCGAGATGGTCGCCCGCTTCCCCGAGGCCGCGGGGGTCTGAGCCGCATGATCCGGATCCGCCCGCTGCCCGCGCCGAAGAGATCCGCGCCGCCCGTGTCGCTGAAACCCTCGCCCGGGCGCACCCCGTTCTCCCGCCGGATCCGCTCCGGTGCCGCGAAACCCGACCAAAGGAGCCCGGCATGAGCCTGGAAGAGCTTGAAACCCGCGTGAAGAAACTCTCGATGCGGTCCACCAACGCCAAGATGAACCTGCACGACCTGGCCGAGGAACTGCCCACCGACTGGGAAAAGATCCCCGAGGTGGCGGCCGAGACATTCGAGGTGTTCAAGGAACTGAGCGCCGCGCGCAAGGACCTGAAAGCGGCGAAGAAAGCCGCCGAGGAGGCCTGAGCCATGCCGATCACCGCCCTGACCCGCGGCGGCACGGAATACGTGCCGGAATTCCTTGTCGCCATCGACATGGAGAAATGCATCGGCTGCGGCCGCTGCTACAAGGTCTGTGCGCGCAACGTGCTGGACCTGAAGGGCGTCACCGACGAGGACGAGATCGTCGACGTGGACGACGAGGAATACGAGGACGAGATCGAGCGCAAGATCATGGTGGTGGCCGATGCCGGCGATTGCATCGGCTGCGGCGCCTGCGCGCGGGTCTGTCCCTCGGCCTGCCAGACCCACGAACCCGCCGAAGCGGCGTGATGTTTCGGGTTT
>JBNGDM010000339.1:0-3100 GCA_049975105.1 Rhodovulum sp.
CCCCAGCTCATGTTCGCGGCCATTTGCTCTGCTGCAGATGCCATGCTGAGCCTCTGTTCAAGGACAACGCCGCCGAAACCGTTTTCCGGCTCCGGCGGCGCTTTGGAAAACTAGATCGTGATGTAAGCGGCGCGGGGCCCGCGAACAACCACTTATTCGGACGCCTCGGCCGGGGCGGCGGTCTTGAGCGTGCCGCCGGCCTTCTCGACCGCGGCCACCGCGGATTTCGAGGCGCCGGTCACGTCGAGCTGGACCTTGGCCGAAAACTCGCCCTTGGCGAGGATGCGCACACCGTCCAGCTTGCGGCGCACCAAACCGCTCGCCACCAGCGCGTCCTCGTCGATCGGCTTCTTGGCGTCCAGCTTGCCGTCGTCGACGAATTTCTGGATCAGCCCGAGGTTGACCACGGCGTACTGCTTGCGGTTCGGCTTGTTGAAACCGCGCTTGGGCAGCCGCTGGTAGAGCGGCATCTGGCCGCCCTCGTAGCCCGCGATGGCCACGCCGGAGCGGGATTTCTGACCCTTGATACCACGGCCGGCGGTCTTGCCTTTGCCCGAGCCCGGGCCGCGGCCGATCCGCTTGGCCTTTTTCGCCGCGCCGTCATTGTCGCGCAGTTCGTGCAGTTTCATGTCGCTTTTCCTTGGCCGGACGCGCCCCCGAAGCGAGATGGGACGGCCACGGCGTTAACGATTGTGGTTCAGCCAAAATGGCCACCGCGTGCTCATAGCGGGGCAACGGAATCAATTCAAGGGCACAGGTGCGTTTCCGGCATCCGCGCTCGCACTCTTACCGGGCGGACCGCCGCAGGCTTTGCAGATACGGTTGCCTGTGCTCGGACTGAAAAGACGCCGACAGGGCGCCGACGAAATCTTCTGCCCGAATGGCGCCGTCCTTCCTCAGCGCATAAAGGTGCGTATATTTTCCGAAATAGCGCACGGCGAATAGCCGATAGTCTTCGGGAGACCGCGCGAGATACTCGTATACAGCCAACGGCGCCCGGTCGACGCGGATCTCAACCGAGGAGGCCGATCGCTGATCCAGCCGCGCGGCGACCAGTTCCGCGAAATCGATTTCACAGAACGGCCCGGACGCGCAGGTGAGTTTCGCCGACTTGGCGACGTGGATGAAGATCAGGTCCGGGCGGATCTCGGCCAGGAAATCTGCGCTCGCCCCGTTATGTGCGGTATAGGCCGTGTTCAACCCGACCAGATCGATCATCTCGCCAGATGTCCAGTAGGCGAAACGCCCCGCTTCGGTTAGCGCGACGGTCGTGTCCTCGGATATGTTCGGCGCGATGAGTTGAGGGAAGAAATTTATGTAATCATCGTTGGTCAGATACGAGATCTGGTCCCCGCCTCTTTCGCCATCCTTCACAAGCTGCACCAGGCAGAGCAACAGCAGGAGAATGCCAAGCCGGATCCGGCGCGCAGACAAGTCGACCGCAAGACCGGAGACGGCGATCATCACGATGGCGAGGGTTTGCGGTGCCTCGAAACGAAAGGCGATGTTCTGCGACTGGACCGTGAAGCCCAAGGCCGCAAGGTGGCAGCCCAACGGCAAAAGCGCCAACAGCAGCCTCCGCTTCTGCGGAAGGTTCCACACCGTGAAGAGTGCGGCGATCAAGATGAAGATGATGGCATCGCGCCATTTCTCGATCGTGGACAGCCCGGGCAAGAATTCGGTGCTGGCGGTCTTCACGATCAGCGGAAGCGGCAACAGCTCACCGAAATACATGTAACGCCAAGCGAAGTAGACAACGCCGAGGCATCCGGCGGCGAGCATTACCTGCAGATACCGCCGGCGCCGCTCCGCTGAAACGAACCCAAGGCCGACCAGCGTCGCCACGACACCGATGATAACGCCATCGGGCCGGAATAGCCCCAAGACAAGCGACAGAATCGGGACGAGAAACAGCGCCTTTCCCGGCGCCAGCCACAGCATGCGGACCAACAGCAGGCAAAGCGCGGAAAACAGCGGCGCCGAGAACCCTCCATAGCCTGATTGCATCGGCATCAGGAGCGCCAGGAACGGAACCGTAACGATGGCGAAGACGGGCGAAATTCCCGACCGCAGGATCGCTTCGGCGACGATCCCGGCGGCAAGCGCCACACCCAAAGTGTTCAGGACAACAGCCGCGAGACCGCTCGGAATGCCGATTGAATGCAAGGCGGCGATCAGGACCATCCAAAGGAAATCCGTCGCCCCCTCGGCCGGCGCCCCGCCCGCGAAATAAGAGATGCGCCCGGTCTCGGACAGGTTCTCCGAATAGAGGAACAGAATATAGGCATCCTCATGCGGATGACCGGACAACAGGACGTGTAGCGCCACGCCACAGAAAACACTCGCCGCAATCACCGCGGCCGCCGCTATGGCCGTCTTCGTGCCTTGGCGCGGGACGCTCACGTCTGACATGTCATCGGGGGACTCGGAAAGAAACCGTGCTGCCAAGCTGAACATCCGCTGTCGTCTGAAGGCGCTGAACCCTAGGGCAATTGTCCACAAGCCACCACCCGGTAACACGCCTCGGTTTGCCGGCGTGCCGTGAAAAACACAAAGGCTCTCCGACAGGCCGCTCTGCTGTCGGCAGGTAGCGCGCTCCTCGCCCTTTGCGTCTCTGACGACACTCGGTTCGCGCTCATGGCGTGCCGGCGCGCCGCCGGGATGATGCACCCCGGTCGGCAGGAGAGACGCAAGGAAGGATGCTCGGACGCGCGCATCCCTGCAAAGGTAAACACCCCCGCCGCGAGAGCGACGGGGGTGTTTGTTTCATCCTGCACGCAAAGACCGCTTACCCGCGCTCTTCGACGATCTCCACAAGATGCGGGATCTTGGCGATCATGCCGCGGATCGAGGGCGTGTCCTCGAGTTCGCGGGTGCGGTGCATCTTGTTCAGGCCCAGCCCGATCAGCGTCTGGCGCTGGATGGCGGGGCGGCGGATGGGCGAGCCCACCTGCTTGACGACGATGGTCTTGGCCATGTGTCCCTCTCCTTACGCTTCGGCGGCTTCTTGGGCGGGCGCATCATCCTTTTTCAGGATGTCGGCCACCTTCTTGCCGCGGCGCTGCGCCACCTGGCGGGGCGAACTTTCGCGGGCCAATCC
>JBNGDM010000340.1:0-3079 GCA_049975105.1 Rhodovulum sp.
CCGCCGAAGCGGGCGACATCGGCGTCGCGGGTGTCGAACAGGATCATGCCGCCGGTGCGCAGGTAACGGTTCAGCTTGGCGTAAGCCTCGGGCGAGGGCTGCGGCTGGCTGGCCGTCACGGGCCAGTAGAGGAACGGGAAGAACGACAGCTCGTCGGTTTCGAGGTTCACCGCGATGGGGGCGGCCGGTTCGATCGAGGTGCGCTGGAACAGTTTCTCGGACAGGCCCACCAGCCCCGCGCGCGCCACGTCGTCGATGCGCGCGTCGCCGGTGACGACATGGGCCAGCACGACCTCGGACGTGGCCTTGAGGGCAAGGGCGTCATCGGTGTCCTGCGCGTGGCCCTCCATGGGGAGCATCAGGGCAAGGACCAGCACCGCCACCGCGCCCGAGCGCTGACCGCGCAACCGCCCCGAGAGCCAGAGCGAGGCGACGATATCGGCGGCCAGAAGCGCCAGCGCGGCGGTCAGGAGCCAGCCCTTGAGGATCGTTTCGCGCGCGACGGCCAGCCCCTCGACGGGGATGCGGGCGGGCCAGGCGGTGGCGGCGATCTGGGTGTCGGGGCCGATCACGTTCAGCGCCAGCCGCCGATCCTCTCCGGCATAGAGGCCGGGGGGCAGGTCGGGGCCGGGGCGCGCGTCGGCGAGTTGCTCGCCCGGCACTCCGGGCAGGGTGCCGGCATCACCGACCTCGCCGAAGGCGTCCAGCACGGTTTCGGCGACCCAGGTGGTGCCCTGGAGTTCCGCCGCCTCGGGGCGCGCGGGGCGGGTGGAGACGGCGAGGCGTTCCAGCATCTGCACGAACAGGCCCGACAGCGGCAGGGTGGACCATTCCGCATTGGCGGTGACGTGGAACAGCACCACCTGCCCCTCGCCCAGCTTCTTGCGGGTGACAAGGGGCGTGCCATCGGTCAGCGCCGCGATGGAGCGTTCGGCCAGTTGCGGGTCGGGCTGGGCCATGACCTGGGCGTTCACGCGCACGTCCGGCGGCAGGTCGAGGCCGAAGAAGGGCGAGGTTTCGGCGAAGGGGCGCAATTCCTTGGGCTCGCCCCAGCTCATCGCGCCGCCGACCGTGCGCCCGCCCGCGCGCAGGCGCACGGGCATCAGGGGGTCTTCCTCGTCGCGGCTGACATCGGAGGCAGCCAGCCGCGGGCCCGCGAAGCGCAGCAACAGGCCGCCCTTTTCCACCCAGTCCTGCAGTTCCGCCGCCTCGGCCGAGGACAGTGTGGCGACGTCGGCCAGCACGATCACGTCGGGACTGGCCAGGATGATGTCCGACAGCGTGCCGTCGACGAGGTCGGCGGTGGGTTCAAGCGCCTTTTGCAGGTAGAAGAGCGGCGAGAGCAGTTGCAGCCCCTCGCGGTTCTCGCGGCCGGCGATCAGGGCGACCTCGCGGCGTTTCAGGCTGTCATCGGTGAGCGTGACGGCCCCGGCCGAGCGCACGCCCTCGACCGAGAAGCGGCTGATCCGGTTGCGCAGCTCGGGCGGCAGGACGAGGTCGGTCTGAACCATGCCCTCGCCCGCTTCGAAGGTCGCGGGGACGCGGGCCAGAACCCGTTCGATGCCCGCCGGATCGCGGCCGGTGGCGGCCAGCGTGATCTCGGACGCCTCGGCGGGCCGCGCGCGCAGGGCGGTCAGGCGGATCGCGCCGTCCTCGAACCCGGCGGGGCGCAGGGCAAGCACGGGGCGCGGGCTTTCGAACACCCGGACCGCGCCCGAGGCGGAAAAGGTCGACAGCAATTCGGCGCGGCCCGGGTAATCGAGCCCGCCCGACATCCAGAAGGTGTCGAAGCCGCCCTCCAGCCCCTCGGCCCATTCGCCAAGGGTCTCGGGGTCGGGCAGCCAGGGCGCGGGTTTCAGCCCGGCCAGGCGGCTGGCCCAGGCCTCGGCCGCCTGGAAGGGCAGGCCCGCCTCGGGCATGTCGGTCGCCTGCACCACGGCCACGGGCCGCCCGTCGCGCCCGGCCTCTTCCAGCAGGGCCTCGACCCGGTCGATCCGGCGCGGCCAGTCGCGGGCATCGGCCCATGTGCCGTCGATGAAAACCAGAAGCGGCCCGGTGCCGGGCTGGCGGTCCTGCGGGTTCAGCACCGGCCCGGCGAAACCCACGATCAGGGCGGCCACGGCCAGCATCCTGAGCAGCAGCAGCCACCAGGGCGTCTTGTCGGTCTGGGTCTCGTCATCGGTCAGGCCCAGGAGCAACGCGACACCGGGAAAGCGCCGCCGGATCGGCGCGGGCGGCACCGCACGCAGCAACAGCCACAGCGCGGGCAGCGCGATCAGCGCCCACAAAAGCGCGGGCGCGGTGAAGCCTATGCCGCCCAGGGTCCACATCAGCGCACCCGCTCCAGCGCGCGGTAAAGCCACAAGAGCGCGCCCTGCGCCGATTCCCCGGTGTGATGGGCCGAGTAATGCCAGCCGGTGGCGCGCGCCAGGTCGGCCAGCCGCGCCTTGCGCTCCGCCAGCCGGTCGAGATAGCGGTCGCGCAGGTCGCCCGCCTTGAGCGTTTCGTGGCGCAGGCTGCCGCCCATGCTTTCGAAGATGGTGCGCCCGTCATAGGGGAACGCCTCTTCGGCGGGATCGAGGACCTGCACCAGCGCGCCCTTGATGTCGCGGTCGGCGGCCTCGGTCAGCGCCTTTTCGACCGGCGCGAGATCGCCCAGGAAATCCGACAGGAACACCGCGCGGGAATGGGGCGCCATGCCGCGCGCATCGGGGGCGCCGTAATCGGCCGTGCCCTGCGCCCCGGAGAGAACCTCGGCCATGCGCAGCAATTGCAGCGGGCCGCGCCGGGGCGGCAGGCCGGTGCCCGACAGGCCCACCCGTTCGCCGCCGCGGGTCAGCAGCACGGCCACGGCCAGCGCCAGCACCCGCGCCCGCTCGGCCTTGGTGGGGTGGGACTTGTCGCCGGAAAAGCCCATCGAGGCGGAATCGTCCACCCAGATCAGCACGCTTTGCGCCGCCTGCCATTCCTTTTCCCGCACGAAATGGGCATCCGACCGGGCAGACCGGCGCCAGTCGATCATCCGCGCCTCGTCGCCCGCATGGGCCGGGCGGTATTGCCAGAACTCGTCGCCAAGCCC
>JBNGDM010000341.1:0-3058 GCA_049975105.1 Rhodovulum sp.
AATCGGGCTCGCCCAGCACCACCACCGGCGCCGCGGCCACCTCGAGCGCGGCGTGGATCAGGCGGCCGCCCAGCCCCAGCCCCTGCGAGGCGGGCGCGACCGCCACCGGGGCCAATGCCAGCCAGCCCGTGGGTTCGGTCATGCGGACCAGCGCCAGGTAGGCGCGGATATCCTCGGCCCCGGTCGCGATGACCATCTCGCGGGCCATCGCGCCCTCGGCGCGCAGCGCCTCGACGAGGCGCGCCTCGTCCGGGCGGCCGAAGGCCTGTTCCAGCAGCCGGGCGATGGGGCCGTAATCCGAGGCGGTGGCGGGGCGGATCGTCATGGGCCAAGCCTAGCAGCCCGCGCCGCGGCCCGCCGCACCCGGATTGCCGCAGGCGGCCGCTGCCCGGCCTTACGCCTCGTCGAGCTGTTCGCCCCAGAACAGGCAGACCTCCTCGCCCGCGGGCATCAGGAACTTGCGCACGATCACCACCGAGGCCGCCGCGGCGATGGGCGGCGGCACCGCCATCCCCAACAGCAGCGCGGTCACCGCGCCGATGGTCGCCGCCTCGCTGACATTCAGCGCGTCCATCAGCTTCTTGCGGTCGGCATCCTCGCCCTGGCCGCCGCAGACCAGGTCGTAGAGCGCGCGCGACCAGCGCGCCACGATCCGCTTGCCGATATCCTTGAGGTCGTCGACCAGGCCCATGTGGCTGCTGTCGTAGTCCGGGTCCAGCGCGGGCTGGGCGGCCAGCGACGGGTCGCGCGCCAGCGCCTTTTCCTGCTTGCCCAGCATCACGTAAAGCGCCTCTTCGTCCTTCTCGGCGGCGAAGGTTTCGGCGGCCGCGATGGTCTTTTCCTCCAGTGCCGTGTCGGTGGTCATGTGGTCCCCTCCTCCTTGGGTATGTGCGCCTGGGCCGGACGGGGCGCGGCGATGCGCGCGTCGCCGCGCCCGTAAAGCGTGTAGAGCAGCGCCAGCGGGTTATGCGCGCCGTGGAATTCCCGCCGCACCGCCAGCATCGCCGCGCCCAGCGCCTCGCCCGCCAGCAGGCGCGGCAGCAGTGCCCCGGCGAAGGCGTCGGCGAAGAGCGCGGTCACCGGGCATTCGGTGCCGATCACCGCCACCGCCTGGCGGTCGAGAAACACCCCGGTCAACCCCGAGGACACCGCGGGCAAGAGGTCGGCGGATTGGCAGGTGTTCAGGAACACCAGCGGCCGTTTCGCGTGGCGGAAGAAATCGGCGCCGCGCAGGTCGTCCTCGCTGATCTCGGCATTGCCGGTGAACAGCCGCGCGCCCGCCCCCGCGCCCCCCAGCCGGGTCAGGAACAGGCTCCACGGCTTTTTCTGGTCGGCCTCCAGCGCCTCGGCAAGGCCGCGGATCTCGGCCACCACGTCGGCGCCGATCGGGGCCAGGCGCGAGGCGGCGATGCCGTGGCAGAAGAAATAGACGATCTCGGGCGGGTCGTCGCGTTCCAGCCCGTCCAGCACGTCGTCGCGGCCCGCGGCGGGCAGGATCGTGGCCCCCGCCCCCGTTCCGGCCACCCGTTCCAGCGTCGCGGCATGGTCGACGAGCCCCGCGAACCCCTTGTCCAGCGTCGCCATGATCCGCACCGGTCCGCCGGGGGCCGGCGGCGGGCGGCGGCCCTGCGGGCGCACCAGTTCGATCCGGTAGCGCAGCCCCCACAGCCCGTCGGGGTCGGGGCCCTGCCGGCGCGGGGTCGGCTCGGCCAGGATCGCCCGGGGAAAGGCGAAGCTTTCGGCATTGGGTTCGAAGGTGACGCGCAGCGCGGCATCGTCGGGCAGCGGTGCGGCGCGCAGCATGTCGCCCAGCGTCTCGGCCGCGCCGGCATCGGCGCCGCGGCGGTCGCCGAACAGCACCCGCCAGGCGTCCTCGCCCAGCTTGCGCAGTTCCAGGCATTCCAGCCGGAAACTGGGCCCCGACAGCGCCTTGCGGCGGCTCATCTTGCCGATCACCAGTTCGGTCCAGTGGCGCCGCACCCGGGCCAGCAGCGCGTCTAGATCGGCGGTCAGAAGCGTGCGGCCCAGCGGCGCGGCCAGCCGCGTCTCGCCGTCGCGCCGCACGATGGCCTCGACCCCGAAGCCCAGGGGTTCGGGCCGGATATGCAGCGCCAGCGCGTCGCGATCGGCGCCCGCGGCCGGTTCGATGGGCGGCAGCACGCCCTCGGCCCGGTGCAGGGCCCAGCGCCCGGCCTGGAGGCGCAGTTCGACAAGGTCGAGCAGGCGCAGATCGGCGGTGTAAAGCCGGATCGACAGCGACAGGGTGTCGGGCAGGATGGCCGGGCTGCGGAAGCGGAAGAAGGCGGGGGTGCTGTCCCTGTCGAAGGGCCAGGTCAGCGGCAACAGGCTGTCCTCGAAGGCCAGAAGCTCGGCCGCGGGGCCCGAGACGGCCACGTAGACGGTGACATCCTCGCGGCCGACGCGCGGGTTCTGGATCGGCTGGGCGCCGCCGCCCGGAACGCCGATGCGCTGCGCCCGGATCGCGACCTCGAGCGTGTGGTCGCGCGCAGGCGCCAGCGGGTCGGCCTCGGCCAGCCGGTCGGCCGCATCGACCGCGTCGCCGGGGTAGTAATGGCCGCGCAGCAGCGACAGGTCGGTCTCGCGCTGGGCCTCGGCGGGCGGGGTTTCGGCGGTGCGGCCGGGGGCGGCGGGCGCGTCGGGGGCGGGAACAACCACAGCCGGGGAAGGCCCGCGTTGCGGGACGGCGGCGCCCCTTTCCCACGGGGCGCCGTCCGCGGCGGGTTCGGTTTCCTCCCAGGGGCCGCTTTCCCCGGCGGGTTCGCTTTCCTCCCAGGGGCCGCTTTCCCCGGCGGGTTCGGATTCCTCCCATGGCAGGCTTTCCTCGCCGCCGCCGCGCGCGCCCGCATCCCAGCCGCCGCCGGACGCGTCGGGGGCGCTTTCCTCCATGGGCATGGGCTCGGGTGCGCCGTCCTCCCAGGCGCCGCCCTCTTCCTCGGTCGTGCTCTTGCGCGGGGTGAGGCCGTCGTCCTCGCTTTCGAAGGGCACGGGCATCATGAAATCGATATTGCCGAGATCGCCCTGCGGTTTGGCCTCGTCC
>JBNGDM010000342.1:0-3055 GCA_049975105.1 Rhodovulum sp.
CATCGGTGGTCTGTTTCACCGCCTCGTAGGTCAGCGTGCCGGACCGCGAGACCACGCCGACCGAGCCGCGCTTGTGGATATGGCCGGGCATGATGCCGATCTTGCAGGCGTCGGGCGTGATGACGCCGGGGCAGTTGGGGCCGATCAGGACCGATTTCGACCCATCCAGCGCGCGCTTGACGGTCATCATGTCGAGGACGGGAATGCCTTCGGTGATGCAGACGATCAGCGGGATCTCGGCGTCGATGGCCTCGAGGATCGAGTCGGCCGCGAAGGGGGGCGGCACGTAGATCACCGACGCATTCGCGCCGGTCTGCTGCACCGCCTCGTGGCAGGAGTTGAAGACCGGCAGGTCCAGGTGCGTCTGGCCCCCTTTGCCGGGCGTCACCCCGCCGACCATCTGGGTGCCGTAGGCGATGGCCTGTTCGGAGTGGAAGGTGCCCTGGGAGCCGGTGAAGCCCTGGCAGATCACCTTGGTATCTTTGTCGACGAGTACGGCCATGTCTGTCCCTTGTGTCCGTTAAACGCGATATGACTGATAGAATTGGCTCCTACCGTCTTCCGTGCAGCCTCCGGTGACCGGTGTCGAGACCCCGACGACAAGCCCGATCGGGTTCGCGGGGTCCTCGTAGCGCACGCAGATAGCCGGCTGTCCGGTTGCGGGGTTTGGCGGCCCCTGGTCAATACGGCGGACGAAGCCCGGATAGATCTGGGGCACGATCTGGTCCAGAAGGGCCGAGGCATCCGTGACGCCCATGTGGTCGGTCCTGACTACGCAATGCTCCGGCAACTCGCCGTAGTAGAGTTCCACCTCGGCGGTGCCGGCCGGAGCGGTGAAGAAGTGCGTCGTGTCGCTGTTGCCGCTGCTGCGCTCGACCCGCTCTGCGAAACCGGCCGCGCGAAACATGTTCGCCCAAGCCTGCATGTCGCTGCCGCCGCTCAGACACAGCCGCAGGCCGAGCGCCATATTCTCCCGCACCGCCTCTTCGAAGGTCTGGGCCTTCGCGGGGGCGGCAAGCGCAAGCGCCGCGCAGGCCAGGGCGACGGCGACGCGCATCAGCCCTTCACCGCCTTGACGATCTTCTCGGCGGCATCCGAAAGGTCGTCCGCCGCGATCACGTCGAGGCCGGAGCCGTTGATGATCGCCTTGCCCTTCTCGACATTGGTGCCTTCGAGCCGGACCACCAGGGGCACCTGCAGGCCGACCTCCTTGACCGCGGCGACAACGCCCTCGGCGATCACGTCGCAGCGCATGATGCCGCCGAAGATGTTGACCAGGATGCCTTTGACGTTCTCGTCCGAGGTGATGATCTTGAACGCCTCGGTCACCTTCTCCTTGGTCGCGCCGCCGCCCACGTCGAGGAAGTTGGCCGGTTCCGCACCATAGAGCTTGATGATGTCCATCGTGGCCATCGCGAGGCCGGCGCCGTTGACCATGCAGCCGATCTCGCCATCGAGCGCGATGTAGTTCAGGTCATACTTGGAGGCGGCGAGTTCCTTGGGGTCTTCCTCGGTTTCGTCGCGCAGCGCCAGGATGTCGTCATGGCGATAGAGCGCGTTGGAATCGAAGCCCATCTTGGCATCCAGGCATTTCAGATCGCCCGCGTCGGTCACGATCAGCGGGTTGATCTCCAGCATCTCGCAATCCTTCTCGGTGAAGCATTTGTAGAGCTGGCCCATCAGGCGGACACATTGCTTGACCTGCTGGCCTTCCAGACCCAGCGCAAAGGCGATGCGGCGGCCGTGATAGCCCTGGTAGCCGGTCACCGGGTCGATGGAGAAGGACAGGATCTTGTCGGGGGTGGAGGCGGCGACCTCTTCGATGTCCATGCCGCCCTCGGTCGAGCAGACGAAGGCGATGCGGCTGGTCTGACGGTCCACCAGGAGCGCAAGGTAAAGCTCGCGGGAAATGCCCGAGCCATCCTCGATATAGACGCGGCCGACCTGTTTGCCCGAGGGGCCGGTCTGGTGGGTGACCAGCGTGCGGCCCAGCATCTTCTTGGCCTCTTCGGCGGCCTCGCCCACGGATTTGGCCAGCCTCACGCCGCCCTTTTCGCCGGCTTCGGGTTCCATGAAATGGCCCTTGCCGCGCCCGCCCGCATGGATCTGCGCCTTGACCACCCAAAGCGGGCCGTCAAGTTCGCCGGCGATGGTCTTGGCCTCTTCGGCGCGGGTGACGACATGGCCGTCGGACACCGGCGCGCCGTAGCTGCGCAACAGCGCCTTGGCCTGGTATTCGTGGATGTTCATCAAGCGGTCCCATGCTGGTGCGGTTTTCCGCGTCTAAGCATGGAACAGGGGATGGCGAAACGGTTTTCGCCCGGACTTCACGCGATTATGCGATGTTTTTGGCGTTTGTGATCACACCTTTCGCAGGTGTGATCACAAACCGGTTTTCGTCCGGCCTCAGGCCAGGTTCTCGTCGATTCCCTTGCAGGCCTCGACCAGGCCGCGCACCGCGTCGACGGATTTGTCGAACATTTCCTGTTCGGCGCGGTCCAGCTTGATGTCGACGACCCGCTCGATGCCGCCGGCGCCGATGATCGTCGGCACGCCGACATACATGCCCTTGAGCCCCAGCGCCCCGTCGACCCAGGCCGCGCAGGGCAGAAGCCGTTTCTGGTCCTTCAGGTAGGCCTCGGCCATCTCGATGGCGCTGGTCGCGGGGGCGTAATAGGCCGAGCCGGTCTTCAGCAGGCCCACGATCTCGGCGCCGCCGTCGCGGGTGCGCTGGACGATGGCGTCCAGCTTGTCCTGGGTGGTCCAGCCCATGTCCACGAGGTCGGGCAGGGGGATGCCGCCGACGGTGGAATAGCGGGTCAGCGGCACCATCGTGTCGCCATGACCGCCGAGGACGAAGGCGGTGACGTCCTTCATGCTGACGTCGAATTCGAGGCTGAGGAAGTGGCGGAAGCGCGCCGAATCCAGCACGCCGGCCATGCCGACCACCTTTTCGGCGGGCAGGCCGGAATATTGCTGCAGCGCCCAGACCATCGCGTCGAGCGGGTTGGTGATGCAGATCACGAAGGCGTCGGGGGCGTTGTCGCGGATGCCC
>JBNGDM010000343.1:0-3048 GCA_049975105.1 Rhodovulum sp.
ATGTCGGGGATGTCCCCATAGACCGCCATCATTTGCAGCGCCTCGGGGCCGGGCAGCAGGGTCTCGACCGGCGCGCCCTCGGCCCGCACCAGGGCGTGCGCAGGCAGCAGGATGTGGAAATAGTCTACGCCGAAGGGCGGGCAGCTTTGCACCACGCCCGGCAGCGCCGCCTGGGTATGGGCCGCGGCAAGCGCCTCGGGGTGGCCGGTCAGCCGCATCATGTCGATCCCGGCCAGAAGCACCCGTTGCTGGCGCGACAGGCTAAGTGGCCGCCGAGGAAGGCCGGGTCCCAGCGTTGCCGGAGCGAAGGTGAAGGGGCGAAGCTTGCGGTTGCGCCGCAGGTCGCCAGGCGGGACCGTGCGTCGGCCGATCCAGACTATGGGCTGCGCCCCTGCATCCAGCGAAAAGACCGGCTGGCCCGGGCGCAGGGATTCGACCGGGCGGGGGCCGTCCGGCGTGTCGATCCGCGTTCCGCGGGTGAAACAGATCACGCCGGTGGTGGAGAAGGCCGAATAGGAGGTATCGTTGGGCGTGGTCACCGAGGTGACGGTGTAGGTCGTATTGAGTTCGGGTGGGGGGGGCCTCGAAGATTTAGTAGTAGCTGTTCGACGCGGCGATGTAGACCCGGTGCATCACGTGGCTGTTGGTGCCGTCCGACAACACGACCCGCTGCCGGGGCTGGATCTGGCCCGAGGTTTCGACCTGCCCGAGTTCGTCGTAGACAACCGCGGTCTGGCTGCTGTCCTCGTCGTCGCGGTCGTCGGTGCCGTCCTCGAGCCGGCTGTCCGCATCGGTGATCTCGATCTGGTGGTTCGCCGCAAAGGTGAACGTCACCGTTTCCCCGTCGACGGCGTGCCGCCGGGAAACACGATGTCGTCATCGTCGTATCCGGGAAAGACGTAGGTCGCCAATCCTGAGCCTCCATTGACGTCAGGATCATCGAACAGGCTTTATAGAATATGAATGCGGCTCGCCCGTATCACTCGACCTGGGGCAGGCGGCGCGGTTCCTCGGGCGCGGCGCAGCTGCCCATCAGCGCCTCGTATTGCCCGGTCAGCCAGCCCAGCGCCTTGTCGGGGTCGGATTGGGCGATGCGGTCGGTCAGCGAGGCGAAGATCTCGGCCGAGCGGGAATTGTCGACCACCGCGTAGCTTTCGGTCGTGACCACCATGCCGTAGACGAGAAAGGCCACCGCGATCAGCAGCACGCCGCGCGCCACCCCGAACAGGAAGCCCAGCCCTTGGTCCAGCCCGCCCAGCACCGAGCCCTGGATCATCGACGACAGGAGCGGCGTGAACAGCGACACGGCGACCAGCGCGACCATGAACACCAGCGCGAAGGCCGCGAGGATCGCCAGTTCGCAGGACCCGCCGATCACGTTGCCCAGAACGGGGATCTCATAGACCATCGGTTCGACCTGGGGGGCAAAGATGAAGGCCACCACCGCGGCCAGGATCCAGCCCGCGATTGCCATCGTCTCGCGCACGAAGCCGCGCGAATAGGCCAGGATCGCCGATAGCAGGATGACGGCGGCCACGCCCCCGTCGACGGCTGTGAATCCTTCCATGCTCGTCCCTCCTCGGCCTTATCCCGCGCCGAATGTCTCTCCGACGAAGGCGGCGAGATCGGTGATCTGGCGCACGCTTATCCCCGTCGGCGCGCCCAGTTTGCTGTTGGCGGGCGCAATCGCCGTGGAAAAACCAAGTTTCTGCGCCTCTTTCAACCTGTTTTCCGTCTGGCCGACCGGCCGCAACGCCCCCGAAAGCGATATCTCACCGAAAAGCACGCAGTTGGAGGGCAATGCGACATCTTCACGGGCGCTGAGAAGGGCGGCCGCCACGGCGAGATCGGCGGCGGGTTCGGCGACGCGCAAGCCCCCGGCCACGTTCAGGAACACGTCGAACCCGGCGAAGGGGATGCCGCAGCGGGCCTCGAGCACGGCAAGCGTAGTGGACAGCCGCCCCGCGTCGAGGCCGACGACCGTGCGCCGCGGCGTGCCCAACGGGGAGGGGGCGACCAGCGCCTGGATTTCCGTGAGAACGGGGCGCGTGCCCTCGATGCCGGCGAAAACGGCGGTGCCGGGGGCGGGCTCGCCGCGGTCGGACAGGAACAGGGCCGAGGGGTTCTGCACCTCGGCCAGGCCCTGGCCGGTCATCTCGAAGACGCCGATTTCGTCGGCCGGGCCGAAGCGGTTCTTGACCGCGCGGAGGATGCGGAACTGGTGGCCGCGCTCGCCCTCGAAATACAGCACGGTGTCGACCATGTGTTCGACCACGCGGGGTCCGGCGATCTGGCCCTCTTTCGTCACATGGCCCACCAGCATCACCGCGCTGCCCCGGCGCTTGGCGAAGGCGGTCAGTTCGTGCGCGGCGGCGCGGACCTGGGTGACCGAGCCCGGCGCGCTGTCGACCTGGTCGGCCCACATTGTCTGGATCGAGTCGATGATGGCGAGGGCGGGGCGCTCGGCATCCAGCGTCGTGAGGATGTCGCGCAGGTTGGTTTCGGTGGCGAGTTTAATCGGCGCGTCGGACAGCCCGAGGCGCTGGGCGCGCATTCGGACCTGGGCGCTGGCTTCCTCGCCCGAGATGTAGATGCAGGACAGGCCCCTGCGCGCGAAAGCGGCGGTGGCTTGCAAGAGCAGCGTGGACTTGCCGATGCCGGGATCGCCGCCGACCAGGATCGCCGAGGCGGGCACGAGGCCGCCGCCCAGCACGCGGTCGAACTCGACAATGCCGCTGGCCGCGCGGGGCGGTTCGGGTTCGGTCGAGGACAGGTCGGTGAGCGGCAGGGTCTTGCCGCGCGCGGTGCCCAGCGATTTCGACGCGGGCGCGGCGGAAAGGGGGGTGTCCTCCTGGATCGTGTTCCACGCCCCGCAGGCGTCGCAGCGCCCGGCCCATTTCTTGTGGGACGCGCCGCAAGCGGTGCAGGTGAAAAGGGTCTGAGCCTTGGCCATGGCCTTTCCTGCACGAGCGGCGCGCGGGCGGCAAGGGGGGCTCCCGCCCCCGGGCCGGCGCGGTGCTTTCGCCCCGCTTGTCCGGCGTTGGGCGT
>JBNGDM010000344.1:0-3027 GCA_049975105.1 Rhodovulum sp.
GGTCCAAATACCCCGGGGGTGCGGGGGCTGGCCCCCGCTTCCGCCCCGCAAGAGGTGACGATGTTCCGCAAGATCCTCATAGCCAACCGCAGCGAGATCGCCTGCCGGATCATGGAAACCGCGCACCGGATGGGCATCGCCACCGTCGCCGTCTATTCCGAGGCCGACGAACTGGCCCGCCACGTCGCCCTGGCCGATCAGGCCGTGCCCATAGGCCCCCCGCCGCCCGCCGAAAGCTACCTGCAAGGCGCGCGGATCATCGAAGCCGCCAAGGCCACCGGGGCCGAGGCGATCCACCCGGGCTATGGGTTCCTCTCCGAGAACCCCGATTTCGTCGAGGCCGTGGAACAGGCGGGCCTGACCTTCATCGGCCCCTCGGCCGGCGCGATCCGCGCCATGGGCCTCAAGGACGCGGCCAAGGCGCTGATGGAACAGGCCGGCGTGCCGGTCGTGCCGGGCTATCACGGGCAGAACCAGGACGACGCGCACCTTTCCGGCGCGGCCGAGGCGATCGGCTATCCCGTGCTCATCAAGGCCGTCGCGGGCGGCGGCGGCAAGGGCATGCGCAAGGTCGCAAGCGCGGCCGATTTCCCCGCCGCCCTCGCCGCCGCCCGGTCCGAGGCCCGCACCGCCTTCGGCAATGACGCGGTGCTGATCGAGAAATACATAGACCAGCCCCGCCATATCGAGGTGCAGGTCTTCGGCGATGGCACGGACGCCGTCCACCTCTATGAACGCGACTGTTCCCTGCAACGCCGCCACCAGAAGGTCATCGAAGAGGCCCCCGCGCCGGGCATGACCCCCGAGATGCGCGCGGCCATGGGCGAGGCGGCGGTTCGGGCCGCAAGGGCCATCGGTTACAAGGGCGCCGGGACCATCGAATTCATCGTCGACGGCTCGGACGGCCTTCACCCCGACCGCTTCTGGTTCATGGAGATGAACACGCGCCTCCAGGTCGAACACCCCGTGACCGAGGCCGTCACCGGGCTCGACCTCGTGGAATGGCAGCTCCGCGTGGCCGCCGGCGAGGGGCTGCCGCTCACACAGGACCAGATCCCGCTCACCGGCCATGCCTTCGAGGCGCGGCTTTACGCCGAGGACGTGCCCGCCGGATTTCTCCCCGCCACCGGCACGCTCGCGCACCTGGCCTTCCCCCCTGGCATCCGCGCCGATACGGGCGTGCGCAGCGGCGATACGATCAGCCCGTTCTACGACCCGATGATCGCCAAGATCATCGCCCATGGCCCGACGCGGGCCGTGGCGCTGAACCGTCTGGCCCGCGCGCTCGAGGATACCCGCGTCGCGGGGACCACCACCAACCTCGCCTTCCTGGGCGCGCTGGCCCGCCACCCCGATTTCGCGCGTGGCGAGGTCGATACCGGCCTGATCGAGCGTGATCTTTCCGCCCTGACCGCCGCAACCGGCCCCTCGCGGGCGGTGCAGGCCGCCGCGATGCTGGAGGCCGCCGCCCCGCCCGACGGCCCGCTTGCGGGCTTCACCCTCTGGGCACCCTTGCGCCGCACGCTGACGCTGGCCCATGCGGGCGAGGAGATCACCGGCGCGGTGCTGGTCCACGGCCCGGGCCGCGCCACGGTCGAGATCGCGGGCGAAACCCTCGAGGCGCATCGCGACGCGGGCGGCTGGCGCATCGCGGGCGCCTCTCCGGGCCAGGTCGCCCGCTCGGGCGGCGCGATCCATGTCTTCGCGGGCGCGGCGGGCACCTTTTCCTTCACGCCGCTCGACCCGCTCGACCGTGCGGCCTCGGCTGCCGCCCATTCCGGCCTGATCGAGGCGCCGATGCCGGGCCTCGTGAAATCCGTCATGGTGGGCGCGGGCGAGGCCGTGACAACCGGCCAGCCTCTCGCCATCCTTGAGGCGATGAAGATGGAACACACCCTGACCGCGCCGCGCGACGGCACCGTGGCCGAGGTGATGGCCACAGCCGGCGCCCAGGTCGAGGCCGGCGCCGCGCTGATCCGGCTGGAAGAGGAGGACACCCAATGATCCGCCTTCACCACTGCCCGCAGGCGCGCTCCTTCCGCACGCTCTGGCTGATGCACGAGATGGGGCTGGACTTCGACGTCCAGCGCTATTCCTTCTTCGACCGCTCGCTGCGCCACCCCGATTACCTGGCGCTGTCGCCTGCGGGCCGGGTGCCCGCGCTGGAAATCGACGGGCGGGTTCTGTTCGAGTCGGGCGCGATCACCGAATACCTGGTCGAAGCCCGGCCCGATTGCGGTTTGGGCCGCTTCCCGGGCGATTCCGAACGCGCCGACTGGCTGGAATGGCTGCATTTCGCGGAAACCATCGGCCAGCACCTCGCCGCGCTGACCCAGCAGCATATCGCCTTGCGCGAGGACTGGATGCGCAGCCCCACCGTGATGCGGCTCGAGGCCAAGCGGCTGGAAAAGGCGCTGGAGGTTGTCGACCGCGCGCTGGAAGGGCGCGACTGGCTGCTGCCGTCGGGCTTTTCGGCGGTGGATACCAACGTGGGTTACGGCGTGATGATCGCGCGCCGTTTCGTGCCTGCCGACCTGCTGCCGGGGGTGGATGCCTATTACCACCGCCTCGCCGCGCGCCCCGCCTTCCAGAAGGCGATGGGCGAAGACGGCACGCCCGAGATCTACACCCGCGATTTCTACGGGCCGCCCGATGCCTGAGCGGGTCGAAATCTTCGAGGTCGGCCCCCGCGACGGGTTGCAGAACGAGAAACGCCCGATCCCCACCGCGGACAAGATCGCGCTGATCGACACGCTGTCGCGCGCCGGTTTCGCCCGGATCGAGGTGGCCAGTTTCGTCTCGCCGAAATGGGTGCCGCAAATGGCCGACGGGGCCGAGGTGTTGGCGGGCATCACCCGCGCGCCGGGCGTGCGCTACGCCGCGTTGACGCCCAATATCAAGGGCTATGACCGCGCCCGGGCAGCCCGCGCCGACGAGATCGCCATTTTCGGCGCGGCGTCCGAGGGCTTCAGCCGCGCCAACATCAACGCGACCATCGCCGAAAGCCTGGACCGCTTCGCCCCCGTG
>JBNGDM010000345.1:0-3020 GCA_049975105.1 Rhodovulum sp.
CCCGCCCGAGGGCGCGGCCGGATGGCCGCGACCGAGAGGAAAGTAATGCGCCGAAGGCGCGCCTTTGACTCGTCCGGCGCGCGGGCCGAGGCCTCAGCCCGGCTTTCTCCGCAAAAGCGGCAGGAGGTCAGCCATCTCCGGCCCCCTGGCGCGGCCCGTCACCGCCTTGCGCAGTGGCATGAACAGGCCCTTGCCCTTGCGTCCCGTCTTGTCCTTGACCGCCGCGGTCCACGTGCCCCAGGTTGCCGCGTCGTAGGGCGGCTCGCCCAGCAGCGCCAGCGCCTGGCCGACGAATTCGCGGTCCTCGTCGTCGACGACCGGCGTCGCGCCGTCGCGGCAGAGCGCCCACCAATCGGCGATCTCGGCGCGGGTGCCGATATTCTCGCGCACCACGGCCCAGAAGCGCTCGGCCATCTCGCCCGGCACGCCCAGCGCGGAGAGCTCGTCCTTGACCGCATCGTAGGGCAGGCCGTGCAGGTGCCGCGCGGTCAGCGGGAACAGGTCGTTCTCGTCGAACTTCGTTGGGGCTGCGCCGAACTGCGCCAGGTCGAACCCCTCGGCCAGTTGGTCGATGCTTTCGGCCAGCTCGACCGGCTGGCTGGAGCCAAGCCGCGCCATCAGCGACAACAGCGCCAGCGGTTCCACCCCGCGGGCGCGCAGTTCGCGCAAGGACAGCGTGCCCAGCCGTTTCGACAGCGCCTCGCCCTGCGGGCCGGTCAGCAGGGAATGATGCGCGAAAGCCGGCACGCGGCCGCCCAGCGCCTCGATGATCTGGATCTGGGTCGCGGTATTGGTCACGTGGTCCGAGCCGCGCACGATATGGGTTACCCCCATCTCGGTGTCGTCCACCACCGAAGCCAGCGTGTAGAGCACCTGCCCGTCGCCGCGGATCAGCACCGGGTCCGACACGCTGGCCGCGTCGATCGATATGTCGCCCAGGATGCCGTCGGTCCACTCGATCCGCTCGTGCTTCAGCAGGAACCGCCAGTGCCCCGCCCGCTCGGCCCGCAACTGCGCCTTTTCCGCGTCCGACAGGGCCAGCGCCGCCCGGTCATAGACCGGGGGTTTGCCCATGTTCAGCTGTTTCTTGCGCTTGAGGTCCAGTTCGGTGGGCGTCTCGAAACACTCGTAGAACCGGCCCACATCGCGCAGCGTATCCGCCGCCGCTGCGTAGCGGTCGAGCCGTGCGGATTGCCGCTCGACCCGGTCCCAGGTCAGGCCCAGCCATTCCAGGTCGGCCATGATCGCGTCGGCATATTCCTGTTTCGAGCGTTCCGGGTCGGTATCGTCCAGCCGCAGGATGAAGGTGCCCCCGGTTTTCCGGGCGATCAGGAAGTTGAACAGCGCCGTGCGCAGGTTGCCGACATGCAGATAGCCGGTGGGCGAGGGGGCAAAGCGGGTGACGGTGGTCATGGCACTCTCCTGGTTCGCGCGACGCTCTTTCACAGACGGGCGGTTTTGTCCATATGAGGGGCAAAGCGACCGAGACCCCCGATGACCGATCTTCGCCCCCTGACCACGCCCCCCAGCCTTGACGAGATCGCAGCGCTTGCCCACGAGGCACGCGAGGCGCTGCCCGACCCGTTCCGGGCGCCCGCCCGCGCCGTCGCGATCCGGGTCGAGGATTTCGCGCCTGACGACATCCTCGCCGAGATGGGGATCGACGACGCGTTCGAGCTGACCGGGCTTTACGACGGCATCCCGCTGACCGAGAAATCGGTGATGGATCAGCCCGACCGCCCCGACACGATCTGGCTGTTCCGCCGGCCGATCCTGGACGAATGGGTAGAGCGCGAAGACGTGGCGCTGCCCGCGCTGGTCGCGCATGTGCTGGTGCATGAATTCGCGCATCATTTCGGCTGGTCCGACGACGATATCGCCGCGATCGACCGCTGGTGGGAATAGGCGCACAGCCGATGTGCGCGGGTTCGCCGGGCGCCGGTAGAAAGCGCCGCCGTTCCCCCTATCCTTGAGAGCGGGAACAATCAGGGAGATCCCCGATGACACGCACGACCTTCAACCGGCGGCAGGCACTGATGGCGGGCGCCGCGCTTCCCCTGGCCGCCGCCGCCACCGGGACCGCGCGGGCCGCCGCGCCGATGATGGGCGCGGCCATGGCGCAATTCCACCGCTTCCAACTGGGCGGCTTCGAAGTGACGACGCTTCTGGCCGGCACCCGCACCGTAGAGGAACCGCAGAAGATCTTCGGCCTGAACGTCGAGCCGGATCGATTCGCCGAAGTATCGGCCGATAACATGATCCCCGCGGACAAGGCGCAGTTCTTCTTCACGCCCACGGTGGTCAACACCGGGTCCGAGCTGATCCTGTTCGACACCGGGCTTTCGCCCGAGGGCACCACCGCCGCGCTGGCCGCCGCCGGCTATGCGCCCGACCAGATCGACAAGGTGGTCATCACCCACATGCACGGCGACCATGTCGGCGGGCTGTCGGGCGAGGCGGGCGAGACCTTTGCGGGCGCCGCCTATTACACCGGCGCGGCCGAGTTCGACGCCTGGGACATGTCGGGCAACGAGACCTTCGAGGCCAAGATGCGCCCGCTGGCCGAGAAAACCACGTTCATCGAGGATGGCGGCGCGGTGGCCTCGGGCGTGACCGCGATGGCCGCCTTCGGGCACACGCCCGGCCACATGGCCTACATGCTGGAAAGCGAGGGCAAGGGGCTGGTGATCGGCGCGGATTTCGCCAACCACTATGTCTGGTCGCTGGCCCATCCCGACTGGGAGGTGCTCTATGACCGCGACAAGGAAGCCGCCGCGGCCACGCGCCGGCGCCTGCTGGACATGATGGCCGCGGACAAGACCCCCTTCATCGGCTATCACATGCCGTTCCCGGGCTACGGCTTCGTCGAGACCCGTGGCGATGGGTTCCGCTATGTGCCAGCAAGCTATCAGATGATGCTGGGCTAAGGCCCGGCCGGCGCGCCGGAGAGGTTTCGCCTTGGCTTCGCCAAGGCGACCGGGGCCGGGGGCTGACGCCCCCGGCCCCTTTCCTTTAAAAGG
>JBNGDM010000346.1:0-2998 GCA_049975105.1 Rhodovulum sp.
GCCGAGGCCAGCGGCAAAAAGCGGCCAAGCGTCGCCGCGAAATGGGCCGAGCGCGCCGCCGCGTCGCGCCCCATGCCGACGGGCAGCATGCCCCAGTTGACGATGACCGGCTGGCCGTCCACCACCCAGATGTCGCCGTCGGGATGGTTCGCCAGGTGCAGCGCCGCGCCCACCAGCGGCCCGTCCTCGGGATCGCTCAGCAACGCGCCCACCCTGCGCAGCCGTTCGCCCAGCACGGCCTCGACCCGGGCCCGGTCGGTGTCGTCCAGCACCCGCAGTGGCCGCCCCTCGCCGGGCCGGTCGGTATACCAGGATACGCTGGCCGGCGCGGCATCGTTGCCGCGGCTGATGAGCGGCTCGGCGAACAGCGCGGCGGCCTCGGGAGAGACGCGGTCGCGCAGCGCCCGCTGCAGCGCGTCATGGCTTTCGAGGGCGAAGCCGTCGCCCAGTTCGAGACACTGGCCCAGGTCGATCTGGCTCTTGGTCAGGAAATGTTCTGCCATGGTCCCTCAGTTCCCGGCTCTGCGGCGCAGGCGCACCTCGCCGCGCCCGCCCGTTTCCGGCTGGAAGTTGGAGCATAGGGCGGTCCCGTCGCCGACGAGTTCGCAGGTAATGATCCGCTGGTGGATGTAGGACCCGTTCGAGCACTGCAGGTTGCCGGGCTCGCGCACCTCGAGGCGCTGCTGGCCCCGCGGTCCGGCCACGTCCAGGAACTTGCCGAACACCGCGCCCTTGCAAGTCGTGCCATCGGTCGCGGTCATCGTCTCGCGCCCGTTGCCATTGCGGTCGAAGCACATTTCCCAGCGGGTGTAATGCGTGATCCGCCCGGTCTGGATGTTGCGGGTCTGGAAATCGGAATCGAGCTCCCAGCAGCCGTCAAGCACGCGCAGGTCGCCGCTTTTCCAAGCTTCCTCGTTGATCACGGGTGCCTCGTTTTCGACGACCGGCGGAACCGGGGGCTCGGGCGGCGGCGGTGCCTCGTAGACGGCCTCGCACTGCAGCTTGGCGATCTCGTTCTCGACCTCGCGGATCTCGCGCAGCAGCGCCGCATTGCTGGCGCGCAGAAGGGCAAGTTGCCGGTCGTTGTCCAGTGCGGCGTCTGACCGGCAATGGCCCTGCACCAAGCCCGAGAGTACGGGAAGATCGATCCGGCATGCAGCCAGCGCTGCATAGGCCGCGGCGCCCACGAAACCGAGCAGCCCGATCGCCATCAGGAATATCGCCACACGTAACATCGCAATCCGAGCCGAAATTCGGCCCTTATAATAAGTTTTCCATCATGGAGTTAATGGTATTTAAAATTGGCGGTCAACCACTGCGCCCATCCCGCGGATGACAGTTCCTGTCAGCGCTACGGATGACAACAGAGATTATTTCGACCGGCTGGCAGAAATGGTTAAACTGCCGTCACATGCCGGCGCCAATTTGGGCGGCCGGCGAATTTGGGGCGGTACGCAATCCATGCGTCAAATCGGTTTCATTTCCGAAAACGAAAGTCTTCTCCGTCTTTCGGCCGGGCTTTTCGGGGAACACGGGCTCGGCGTCCGGCGATTGCCCGGCATGCCCGCCGAGGCCGCTCTGGCCGGGCTGTCGGCCCTCGTCGTCGACCTATCCGAACTGTCGGCCGCAGAGGCCGACGCGCGGCTCGCCGGCCTGACGCGCGGCAAGGTGCCCGTCCTGGCGCTCTTCGCGCTAGGCCATGGCGAGGTGTTCCGTGTCCGCCGCGATGCCCTGATTGCCGCCGGCGCGGCCGACGTGATCCTGCGCGACGACAGCGCCGACGACCTGGTGATCCGGGTACAGGCGCTTTGCCGGATCAACGACCGGCCGCGTATTCTGGTCATCGACGACGAGGCCGACATCCGGACCTGGGTCGCCCGCGAACTGAACGCGATCGGCATGGAGGTCATCGCGCAGGGCACGCTGGCGGAGGGGCGCGCGGCATTCCGCGCCGGGCCGGTGGACGCGTTGATCGTGGACCGGCAGCTTCCCGACGGGGACGGGCTCGATTTCGTGGCCGGCCTGCGCGCTGCGCGTATCGCCACGCCGGCCATTCTCTACACCGCGATGACCGACGTCGCCGACCGTGTCAGGGGCCTGGAGGAGGCAGGAGCGGACGACTACCTCTGCAAGCCCGCCCATGCCGACGAACTGCGCGCCCGCGTGCGGCTCGTGCTGCGACCCCGCCAGACGGAGGATCAGCTTGTGTTCGGGCCGTTGGAACTGGCCCGGCGCGACCGGATCGTTCGCTGGCGCGCCGACCGGGTCGAGATGCGCCCGCGCGAGACCGAGATGCTGATCTATCTGGCCGAGCGTAACGGGCTGCCGATCCCGCAGAAGATGCTCTATCTCGACATCTGGGAGAAGGTCTACATGGAGCCCGGGTCGAACCCGGTCTCGGCCACGAAGTTCCGCCTGGTGAACGCATTGCGCAAATTCGCCGAAGCGCGCGGCGAGACGCTGCCCGAGTTCATCGAGACGACAGGCAACTGCTACACCTTCCGGCCCGAGCCGTTGCTCGGACACGATGGTGCGGGCGCGTCGGACACGGAATGATCGGCCCCGCCGTCCAAAGACTGCTGGCGCGGCGCGAGGCCCTGTCGATCGGCGGCCTTTTCGCGGTGCTCATGACGATCGCCGTGATCGGGGCCGGGGGGCTCAGTTGGATGCTGTTGCGCGATGCGGCACGCGACGACGCCGCGCAGCGGGAACAGACGGTGTCGCGGGTGGTGGCGGTGCTGCGCGACGGGGGGCTTTCGGGTCTCAGCCTCCGCTTGGATGCGCTCGATTCCGCGATGTTTCCCGAGTCCGACCGCGTGGAACTGGCGCTTTGGCAATTGCGGAACGGGGTCTGGCGGGTGCGCCGCGCGTCCTCGGACGAATTCGCGGCCGTGCTTCCCGAACCGCCCGCGCCCGGGCGGCAGCACGCGCGGATCGCCGGCCGGCGCCACCTCGTCGTGAGTCCCGACATCGCGGCCCTGTCGCGCGGCTGGACCCT
>JBNGDM010000347.1:0-2987 GCA_049975105.1 Rhodovulum sp.
CTTGCCCGTGTGGCCGGTCGCGTCGGCGCGCTGGACGACCGGCTGAAGCGCGGCCCGGAAGGATGGCGGCACAGGCTCGCGCTGATCGAGGCTGCAGACCTCAGCTGGTTCGCGGGTGACCGCATCGGCCCGGATCGGCTGGCGCTCTGGATCTCCATGCGCCTGTCCGGCGTGCAGGACGATACTGCGGCGCTCGCGCGTGTCGGATGGGCGGTGCGGCGGCTGACAGGTGGTCCGGGGCCGGAAGCGGACCTGTCCGCCTTCCTCGACCGTCGCGACCCCGAAAACATGGCAGATGAAGCCGAGCCCTTTGCGGATCGGGCGGGCGGTTGGCTCGACCTGATGGCCCAAGCCGCCGATCTTCACCCGATAACCCGTGCCTGCGCTGGTTTTCACCTCTGGAGCCTGGCGGGCCTTGGGCAGCCGGGCGATCGAATGGAAGCAGCAGTCACGGCCGCGCGGATCGCGGCCAGCGACGGCAAGGGCGCAGTCTTTGCGCCTCTGGCCATGGGTGGGGCAGGGGGGCTGCGCGCTGGCGGCCCACCCGCTGACCGTCTGGCGCGATGGCTTGACGGGTTGGAGACCGCCTGCCTGACTGGAATGCGGCACCTTGACGATATCGAGGCATGGTCAGCGCGGGCTGAAACCGAGATGACCCCACTCTCAGGCAAGACCCCTCGCGCCTTGCGCACCGTTCTGACCGAATGGCCTCTCGTTTCGGCCCCGATGGCTGAAGCCCTGACGGGTGCCAGCCGTGCCGCAGTCCAGCGCAACCTCGCCTGGATGGAAGTGCGAGGTCTGATCCGCGAGGTGACAGGGCAGGGGCGGTATCGGATGTGGCGCTCCGCGAACTGACCGCTCCGCATGGGCGCAGGGTGGCAGCTGGTATGGAAATTAGTCGCCTCGATACACATTGTGCCGATGTGGCGCCGAAAATGGCGCTTTCAGCCGTGCTGCAGCGCATCAAGAGCCAATGGTCGCGCCGCATACAGATAGAGTTCGCCGGAGCGCGCGAATGCTAAAGGGGAAGGCGTTTTCGGGAACTTCGGTGTTTTCGACCATCTCCGGAAAAGTCACCGACAATATCCAGCTATTTTGATGCCTCGGCGGCGATATAGATCTCTCCGGAAGCAAATGAAAAAATTTCTCCTGCGACTCAGAGTATCATCGCTTCCTAAGTGAAACAGGTTGCCGGCAACGCAGCGAACAGCCTTCACACATGCTGCGGATTTCGACTGAAATAAGGTTCGCCCAGGCAACGGATCCGCCCCCGTCGATACTCTCGGGCGGCTCTACCGTCTGTCTGGAGACCCCGCAGCATGCGATGTCACATTAGTTTTAGACGATTCGTATACACGTCTCGACAACACGAGGTGGATGACAATTATGCCGACGCTAGCCAGAAACGCGGGAATGGCCATATGGGCGCAGATTGCGGCGGCGCTCAGGTCCGATATTGCCGAGCGACATGAGGCAGATGACTGGCTTCCCTCCGAGATCGAGTTGGCGGCGCGCTTCGGGGTCAATCGGCACACATTGCGCCGCGCGGTCGATGTGCTGGTCGATGAAGGGCTGGTCGAGCGCGTGCACGGACGTGGCACGCGCGTTCTGGCGCGTGAGCTGGTCTATGGGATCGGACGTGACACCCGCTTTACCGAGCGGCTTGCGGCTTCGGGGCGCACAGCGCAGGTCACGCTTCTTGATCGGGCCGATATCGTGGCCGAACAGTCGGTGGCGCGAAAGTTGCGTCTGGCCGAAGACACGCCGATCCTGTGTTTGCGGACATTGCGCGGCGAGGGGGACATTGCCTATGCCGTGTCGCTGCATTTCCTGTGCGGCGCAGCGGCGATGGCTGCGCAAACTTACACAGGCGGTTCGCTCACGAGGCATTTGCGCGAGGTGGGCGGGATCACGCTTGACCGGATCGAGAGCCTGATCACTACGCGACTGCCGAGGAGCGAGGATGCGCTTGCGCTAAGGATGCCCCGCACCCAGCCAGTCTTGCATGTGAAGGGGGTAAATGCCTGCCGCGCCAGTGGCGAGGTGCAGGAATATGTCATCAGTCAGTTTCGCGGCGATCGGATTGAATTTGCAGTTGGCGAAGCCGCGCAAACTCCGTCGTGCCCGGCCCGGCCCAAAGGATCCGAGGCTTTGGATAGACTCCCCAGTCAAATCAACGAACAAGACGAGGACCTCAGATGACGCCAACACCAAGGTCGCGCCCATGACGGTCATTTGATCCGCTCATAACCGCGCAGAAACTGCCAACCCTCAAGAGCGTGGTGGTTGCGCACGACTAACAACGAAAATCCGAGGTCTCGAACCTTTTCAAGTGCGGGAGGCGCCATCTTTCCCGCAGCCCCCTTTTTGCTGCCTGACTGAAAGAAAGACACACCAGATGCCCCAACCCCATTTGACAGACCAACAGCGCGCGAGGTTTCATGCAACGCTTGCGCATGGTGCCGCGACAGACGTGCTGCGTCTGCGTGACGGCCTTGGCCTGACCACCGACCGGCACAGCCTGCGCCGCGTGCGCGTCATGCTTCAGATGACCGATGGTGTCAGCCGCAGCGCATTCAACATGTCCGAGGCGCTGGCAATAGAGGCCTGGGCAGAGATCGGCGCGCACAAGGCCTGTCTTCTGCGGTTGGGCGATGAGCATGAAGCGGCTGTCGCCGGGGCCACCATCCTTGCTGCGATCGAAGCCGATCCGACGCTCGTGCCGCCTGTGACCAAGGCCCTTGCCACTCTGGAGCGTGCGCGCGCCGCAGCTCATTTAAAGGAGCGGGCTGCCGTGCGCGCGACCGAAATCGATTTCGAAGGCGGCGAGGTCGAGGCCTATGACGCCAATGACTATTCAACTGATCGATAAGGGAGAGTTGCGCGTGAGAGATGAGATCAATCCGCTCGGGCCGGACCCGTTCGAGACCCAGGCATTGGGTCGCGCCGCGCTGACGGCGCTGGCCTAGCCGGGCAGGGTGCTAGGC
>JBNGDM010000348.1:0-2978 GCA_049975105.1 Rhodovulum sp.
ACGGAAAACCGCTCAGATGTCCCAAATTATCTGACGACGCACACCGACCGTGGTCAGGACCACCGCCTGGAGCGCCAGAACCCAGGCTGCCATGCCCAGCAGCACGCTGAGCAGGAAGGCCGCACCCATAGAGGCAATCGCCAGTCGTTTTGACCGTGTCGAGATCGCGCGATGCTCGCGCCAGCTGCTGATGGGGCCGCCCAGATGGCGGTGATTGACGAGCCAGTCATGGAGTGCCGGTGACGACCTGGCAAAGCAGAACGCGGCGATCAGAAGAAAGCCGGTGGTTGGCAGGAGCGGGAGGAAAATGCCCAGAATGCCCAGGCCGAGCGACAGAAACCCGACAATTCCCCAGGTGGCGCGGAGCACGATCATCGGCGGCCTCTAACGCACGGGCACCACGGCCTGTGGCACGCATTGGGCTGTGCCATGACAAGGTCGAGTAGCGTTGCGGCAGGCATGTCGAACCTCGGATGCGGGGTGGCAAATCATGAGTCAGATAGGCAGCTTTTGGGGTGCGCCAAGGCGTGCCACGTAACAAGCGGTGCCGGGCCGCCGTTTTCGGCGGTGCGTCCGTGGGCGTGTCGACCTTGGACGGCGCGTCAGGCCGCTAGCCGTGCGCGGCGGGGCTTACGGTGTCGGCCGCCGGTTTCAGGCAGCGGGCAAGCTCGGCGATATGGGCGGGTCCGATCTCGCAACAGCCACCTACGGTGCGCGCGCCCTCTGCGACCCAGTCGCGGGCGAAGGCGGCATAGGCTGCGGGGCCGATATCCTGCCGTGTGCTCAGCAGATCGGTCGTCGCGCCGATCCCGTTGAAGCGCGGATCGATCCGGGTGAACCCGTTGGCATAGGCGCCGACATGGGGGTGCAGCCCCGCAAGGATCGGCAGGCCCTGCGACACCGCCTCGGGGCGCGAGCAGTTCAGCAGGACGCGGGCCGGTTTGAAGGTTTCCAGAAGCGGCGCGATCTCGGCCAGCGGCTCGCCCGAGCGCAGGCGCGTCCCGTCGGTGTCATCCACGCTGAGCGCCAGCCAGACGGGCTTGCCCGTGACCTGCGCGCCCATCAGCCCGCCGCGGGCCTGGTCGACCGAGGACATCGTTTCCAGCAGTAGAACGTCGGCGACCCGAGCTTGAATGTGCGCGACGCGGGCATAGGTCTCCGCGGCCTCTTCGGCCGGCGGGGCGTTGTCAGGGCGGTAGGAAAAGCCCAGAGGGCCAAGCGCCCCCGCGACGATCCCGCCACCGGCCGCGTCCCGCGCCCTAGTCGCGATGTCACAGGCGATCGCGGTCAGCTCTTCCAGCCGATCCGCCATTCCGAAGGCCGCCAGCCGGTCAGGCAGCACCGCGTAGGTGTTGGTGGTCGCGACCTCGGCCCCCGCGGCGAAGAAATCACGATGCACCGCGCCGACAAGCTCCGGCGCATCCAACAGCGCCTGCATCGCCCAGAGCGGTGTGGCCTTGCCGGTCCGGTGCACCAGTTCCTGGCCCATGCCACCATCGAGGAGATTAATGTCCAAGCGCCGTCTCCCATACCCGGTGGCGTGATATAGACGCGCGACGTGCCGTGTCGAGTGCCCGCATCGACCGGACCGCCCAACAGATGCGACAAGACCTGGCAAGATAGGAGCGGCCGGTTTTCCGTTCCTCATCCGCGGCGTCGAGGTCCTTGTCCGTGCCGCCCGTCCCTGGCCGTTCTTTCGACTCACGTTGGTTTTATCACGCCGGGTCAGACCGGGATTTCCATGACCGATCATTTCGTTACATTGCCGCATGCAGAGTATGCACCTGAATCCACATAATTTTTCGGCGGTGGAGTGATCCGGGCGGCCTTTGGTGCCGTTTCCCTGTCAAAACCACGCTACACAAACGGGAACTGGAAATGGACATCATCGGCCCCCTCATGCTCGGCACCCTCGGCTTCGTCGTGGCCTTCGCCTACATCAACATGCGCCAGACAGAGGAGAAGCTTGCCGAAACCCGTCGCCGCAAGGCGCAAGCCTCGGCCAAGGCCGTCCCCGCCGAGTAACGCGCCGCTGAAATCCTGTCTCCCCAGGATCGGGGCTGGGCGGTTTTTGCCCGGCCCCTTCGTTTTCGGCCCCACCGTGCAACCATCCACCGGAGTGACCCGAGACAACCGGGGGTCTGTCCGAAGCCGCAAGCAAGGAGTGGAAACCATGGGCAAACTTCTGTGGGGCCTTGCCGGTGTCGCCGTCGTCACCGCGGTTGCCGGCACACTTTTGGTGACCCGGTCTGTCGAAACGCCCGATTACAGCCTCGACCTGTCCGATGACGCATTCGAACTGCGCAGGTACCCGCCCCTTGTTGTCGCCAGCGTGACGCGGCCGGGTGCGCGTGATACCGCCGTGCGCGCCGCGTTCGGGCCCTTGGCGAGCTACATCTTCGCCAAAGAGCGTGGCGGCGAGAAGATCGCAATGACGGCCCCGCTGACCCAGGTCGCTCCGGATGGCAAGATCGCGATGACCGCGCCGGTCACCCAGGAGCCAGCCAGGGATGGATGGACGGTGTCGTTCATCATGCCGGCGGGCCTCTCCCTCGATGATCTTCCGGCGCCGATGGGCGATGTGCAACTGGCCGAGATCCCGCCGCGCCCCATGGCGGCGTTGCGGTTTTCCGGGCAATGGAGCGATGCGAATTTCGAGGCCGCCACCAATCGTGTGATGGCGTGGATCGAAGGTCGCGGCCTGACGGCGGTCGGCCCCGTGGAATACGCCTATTACAACGATCCTTTCACACCGCCCTTCCTGCGCCGGAACGAAGTGATGGTCGAGGTCGAGGGGTAGGGTGGCGGTTGACGCAGCCCTTGCGCCGCGCAGGTCGTCTTTCCCGGGTCGCCCCCTATCTGGCTGCGCATGAGGATCCCCGATGACACGCATCTTGGACGGCTCTTGACCCTGATCGGGGGCGCGCTGCGCCCGCCGCCCGGCGCGGCGCGCATCGCCCTGGCCTATGCCTATGGCC
>JBNGDM010000349.1:0-2935 GCA_049975105.1 Rhodovulum sp.
ATGCTGTCCAGCCAGGAGATCGGCACGCTGATCACCGCGATGGGCACCGGGATCGGGCGCGACGAGTTCGATATCTCCAAGCTGCGCTACCACAAGATCGTCATCATGACAGACGCGGACGTAGACGGCGCGCATATCCGTACGCTGCTGCTGACGTTCTTTTTCCGGCAGATGCCCGAGATCATTGAGGGCGGCTATCTCTATATCGCGCAACCGCCGCTCTACAAGGTCGCGCGCGGCAAGTCCGAGGTCTACCTCAAGGACCAGGCGGCGCTGGAGGATTACCTGATCGAGATGGGGATCGAGGGCGCGGTGCTGCGGCTGGGGTCGGGTGAGGAAATCATCGGTGCCGACCTGTCCCGCGTCGTCGAAGAGGCGCGCCAGACACGGCGAATCCTGCAGGCGTTTCCGACGCACTACCCCGCGCATATCCTGGAACAGGCGGCGATCGCCGGGGCCTTTGTGCCCGGCCAGATCGATTCCGACCTTCAGGGCACGGCTGATCGCGTCGCCGAGCGGCTGGACCTGATCGCGCTGGAATATGAACGCGGCTGGCAGGGTCGGCCGACGCAGGACCATGGCATGCGCTTGGCGCGCATGGTGCGCGGGGTCGAGGAGGTGCGGGTGCTGGACGGCCCCGTGCTGCGTTCGCCCGAGGCGCGGCGGCTGGGGGGCTTCACGGATGGGTTGCGCGAAACCTATGGCGCGCCCGCACGGTTGGTCCGGAAAGAGCGGGAACAGCCGATTCACGCCCCCAGCGAATTGCTGGACGCGATTCTGGCCGAGGGGGAAAAGGGGCTGACGCTGCAGCGTTATAAAGGCCTGGGCGAGATGAACCCCGACCAGCTGTGGGAAACGACGCTGGACCCCGAGGCCCGGACCCTGTTGCAGGTACGCATCGAGGACGTTGCCGAGGCAGACGACATCTTTACCAAGCTGATGGGCGACGTGGTGGAACCGCGCCGCGAATTCATCCAGCAGAACGCGTTGAGCGTGGCCAACCTGGATTTCTAGGCGCGGCCGGGACGATTCCATTTTTAGCCATTCTTCACGCGGCGCCCCCGGCGCCGCGCTATTTTCGCCGGAATTCGGGCGGAACGTTGGCGGCATGGACGTCCGGCGCGGGACGGTGCCGGGCGTGATCGCAACCAGCGAGGACACGACATGACCTGGACCATTCACAAACCCTGCACCCGTGCCGAGGACGGCACGCTTCATTGCGGCGACAACGTCGCGGTCGCGGTGATCGCCACGATCCTGATGGGGCCGTTCGGAATGTTCTACTCGACCAAGACCGGCGCCATCGTGATGATCGTCCTGACTTTCCTGGTGGCGCTGCCGACGCTTGGCTTCGGCGTGCTGCTGACCCTGCCGATCTGTGTTCTTTGGGCCGCGCTCGCCGCGCTTCGGAACGCGCCGCGAGTCTCCGTGCTGCCCGCCTGAGCCCGGTCCCGGGCCGAACCGCGTTGCCACTCGCGGCAATGTGGGTATCTTGGGCCGTGGCTTGGCAACGGGGGACGGGATATGAGCGGACTTCTGGCGCTGCTCGACGACGTGGCGGCCATCGCCAAGGTGGCGGCTGCCTCGGTCGACGATGTGGTGGGCCAGGCGGTCAAGGCCTCTTCCAAGGCTGCCGGAGCGGTGATCGATGACGCCGCGGTCACGCCCAAATACGTGCACGGCTTTGCCGCCGATCGGGAATTGCCCATCGTCTGGAGCATCGCGCGCGGATCTTTCTTCAACAAGCTGGTCATCCTGCTGCCCCTCGCGCTGATCCTGTCGAGTTTCGCGCCCTGGGCGATCGCGCCGCTCTTGATGCTGGGTGGCGCCTTTCTCTGCTTCGAAGGGGCCGAGAAGATATGGCACGCCCTGAACCCGGCCGATCACCACGACGAGGATCTCTACCGCGAGAAACTATCGGATGCGCACCTGGAGGAGAAGAAGGTCAAGGGCGCGATCAAGACCGATTTCATCCTTTCGGCGGAGATCATGACGATCACGTTGTCCGCCCTGCCGTCGGACTTGCCCTTCTGGATGGTCGCGGCGGCGCTGGCCCTGGCCGGTGTCATCATCACGGTTGCGGTCTATGGGGCGGTCGGGCTGATCGTTAAGGCCGACGACGCTGGTTTGGCCATGGCCGCCAAGGGCCGGCTGGCCATTACGCGCAAACTGGGGGTCGGGATCGTGCGCGGGATGCCGGCCTTCATGAAGATCCTGGTAGTGGTCGGCACCGCTGCGATGATCTGGGTCGGCGGTTCGATCATCGTTCACAGTCTCTACGAACTCGGGATCGAGGCGCCTTACGTGGCCATCCACGACCTTGCGGTGGCCGTGGGCCACCTTGTGCCCCCGGCCGCCGTGGGGACTATCGAATGGCTGGTGACGGCGGTGATCGACGGGTTGATCGGGTTGCTGTTGGGGGCGCTGCTAATCCCGTTGGTAAAATATGCGATCCTGCCGATTGCCGGGCTTTTCGGGCGCAAGGCATGACGACCCTGGGCGCAGCATGAGGCTGCGCGCGCGGCGGCAATGAATCGTTGTTCCCACCCCTGTAGAGTGGTTGGCGTAGAACGATTTTCTTGCAGTGCGGCCGTTCCGGTCTGGCAAAGGGCCTGCGCTGCAACCGGGACCAGTGCCTTACATGCCGCGCAAAAGGCGTTACCCGATGGCCCATCGCAACAGATCCCGGTCCGGCACCAAGATTGCCGCCTTTCCCATGCGTTGGACCACGGACGGTTCGGTGCATGTCCTCCTGGTCTCGCCGCGCGGGTCCAAGCGCTGGCTGATGCCCAGGGGTTGGTGGATGGACGAGCAGAAGTCCTGGAAGATCGCCGAAATCGAGGCCCTTAACCGGGCCGGGGCCGTGGGCTATGTGGGGACCAACGTAAGCGGCGGTTGGACCCCACCTTTCGCCCTGCATTAGCCAGTGCGAGGC
>JBNGDM010000350.1:0-2927 GCA_049975105.1 Rhodovulum sp.
TCACCAAGCAGAACAAGGGCCGGTTCCACATCGGCGTGATGCGCACCGACGGGTCCGAGGAGCGGCTGCTGACCGCGTCCTTCCTGGACGAGGGGCCGACCTGGGCGCCGAACGGGCGGGTGGTGATGTTCACCCGCGAGACCGCCGGGGCGCAGGGTGCGCCCGCGCTGTATTCGGTCGACATCACCGGGCGGAACCTGCGCCGGGTGCCGTTCCAGGGCGCCGCCTCCGACCCGGCCTGGTCGCCGCTTCTGCCCTGAGACCTCACGTTTTCAAACCGAAACCCGGCTGATAGGATGCCTCCATCGGTCCGGTCCCGACAAAAAGGAAGACCCGAATGACCCCGATTTCCAAGACCCTCCTCGTGGTGGCCGCGCTGGCCGTCGCCGGCTGTTCCAACCCCGACCGCTTCGGCATGGGGGGCGGCGCGGGCATGGGCGCGGCGGGCGGCTATGCGGCCGGTTCGCCGTCCGATCCGCGCAGCGTGGCCTATTTCAACCAGACCGTCGGCGACCGGGTGCTGTTTGCCGTCGACCAGAGCACGCTCTCCGACACCGCGCGGGCCACGCTGGAAGGCCAGGCGCGCTGGCTGATGGACAACCCCGAATATTCCGCCATCGTCGAGGGTCATGCCGACGAGCAGGGCACCCGCGAATACAACCTTGCCCTGGGCGCGCGCCGCGCCAACGCGGTGCAGGAATACCTGGTCTCGCGCGGGGTTTCGCCCGCCCGGCTGCGCACCGTCAGTTATGGCAAGGAACGACCGCTCGAGGTCTGTTCCGACGAGGCCTGCTATTCCAAGAACCGCCGCGCCGTGACCGTCGTCGCCGCGGGCGCCGGGGCGTAAGGGGGCCGTGATGCGCATCGCCGCACTTGTGCTGGGCGTTTCCGTGATGCTGGCGGCCGGGGGACCGGCCGCCGCGCAGTCGCGCGAGGAAACGCTGGCCGATATCCGCCAGGAAATGTCGGTACTTTACGTCGAGATCCAGCGCCTGAAGCGCGAGCTGTCCACGACCGGGGCGCCGGGCGGGGCGCTGGCGGGCGGCTCGGCGCTGGAGCGCATCGATGCGATCGAGCAACAATTGCAGCGGCTGACCTCGAAGACCGAGGAGCTGGAATTCCGCATCCAGAAGGTGGTCGAGGACGGCACCCGCCGGATCGGCGACCTGGAATTCCGGCTGGTCGAACTGGAGGGCGGCGATGTCAGCCAGTTGGGCGAGACGACGACGCTGGGCGGCGCAGAGATGGCCCGTCCCGCGCCCGCGCTGCCCGCGCCGGGGCCCGCGACCGAGGGGGGCGCGGAACTTGCCGTGGGCGAAAAGGCCGATTTCGACGCCGCCCGCGCCGCGCTGGAGTCGGGCGAGACTGCCCGCGCGGCCGAGATGTTCGCCCGGTTCACCGAATCCTATCCCGGCAGCCCGCTGTCGGGCGAGGCGCATTTCCTGCGCGGCGAGGCGCTGAGCGCCGAGGACGACACCTCGGCCGCGGCGCGCGCCTATCTGGACAGTTTCTCGGGCAGCCCGGGCGGGCCGAACGCGCCCGCCGCGCTGTTCAAGCTGGGCCTGGCGCTGGACGCGCTGGGTCAGACCCGCGAGGCCTGCGTGACGCTGGGCGAGGTGGGCACCCGGTTCCCGGACTCGGTCGAGGCGCAGGACGCGGATGCCGCGATGGACGCCATCGGGTGCAACTGAGCCCGGCCGCCCGGGCGATCGAGACGGCGCTGGCCGCGACCTGCAAGGGCGACGCGCCCCTGGGCGTGGCGGTGTCGGGCGGCGGCGATTCCATGGCGCTGTTGCACGCGCTGGCCGCCCGCGGCCTCCCGCCGGTTCATGCCGTCACCGTCGATCACGGCCTGCGCCCCGAGGCCGCCGCGGAGGCGCGCTTCGTGGCCGACACCTGTGCGCGGCTGGGCGTGTCGCATGACGTGCTGCGCTGGGGTGGCTGGGATGGCGCGGGCAATTTGCAGGATGCGGCGCGACGGGCGCGATACGCCCTGATTGCGGAGTGGGCGGCGGGCCGGGGGATCGGGTGCGTGGCGCTGGCCCATACCCGCGACGACCAGGCGGAAACGGTGTTGATGCGGCTTGCGCGGGGTGCGGGGGTGGACGGGCTGTCGGCGATGGCGGCCGCGCGCACGGCGCAGGGGGTGACGTGGCTGCGCCCGCTGCTGGGGCTGTCGCGGACCGCGTTGCGCGCTTTTCTGCGTGAGCGCGGCGAAACCTGGGTCGAGGATCCGTCGAACGAGGATGCGCGCTTCGACCGGGTCCAGGCGCGCCGCACGCTGGCGGCGCTGGCGCCCCTGGGCATCGATGCCGCGGGGCTGGCTGCGGTGGCGGGGCGCATGGCCTCGGCCCGCGCGGCGCTGGAGGCGTGCACGCTGGATGCCGCGGCGCGGATCGCGCGCGAGGACCGCGGCGACGTGTTGATCGACCGGGCGGGGCTGGACGCGCTGCCCGCCGAGATTGCGCGGCGGCTGCTGGTCGCGGCGCTGTGCTGGGTGGCCTCGGCCGAGTATCCGCCGCGGGCCGAGGCGCTGGCCGAGACCCTTTCAGCACTGGCACGCGCGCCCCGGGCCACCCTGCATGGCTGCCTGCTGTCGTGGGAGGGGGATGCGCTGCGCATCGCGCGCGAACCCGCGGCGGTCGCGCGGACGACCGCGCCGGTGGGCGTGCCCTGGGACGGGCGCTGGTGGCTGGAGGGTCCGTCCGCGCCGGGGCTGGAGCTGCGCGCGCTGGGCGAGGCGGGGCTGGCCGAGTGCCCCGGCTGGCGCGAAACGGGGCTGCCGCGCGCCTCGCTGATCGCCGGGCCCGCGGTCTGGCGCGGCGGGACGCTGGTCGCCGCGCCGCTGGCGGGCCGTCCCGAGGGGTGGCGCGCCCTGCTCGCGACATCGTTAACGGCGCGGATCATCTCGCATCGAACATGGGCGC
>JBNGDM010000351.1:0-2898 GCA_049975105.1 Rhodovulum sp.
GTCGGCGCCCACGACACCGGCCCGCTGATCCGCTCGAAAACCGGCTTCTGGCTCGCGATCCCGACGCCCGCCGCCGGGCGTGGCCTGCGCGGCGGCAAGATCACCCCCGGCGCATGGGAGCGCCGCCGCGGCCTGCGCCTGCGCTTCGTCTACCGTCGCCGCGGGCCGAGCTTGCTCGTCGCCGACCGCGCCCGCATCAACAAGCGCGGCCAGGCAGTAGCCTCGCGCGCGAAGACCGGCCGCAACCAGGTCACCGCGCCGATCTTCCTGCTCGTCCCGCAGGTCAAGCTTCCGAAGCGGCTGGATCTGGACCGGGACGCCGAGCGCGCACATGACAGCGTGCCGGGGCTGATCGTGGCGAAGTGGGTGGAGGGAAGGTTTTGAAGTCAGCTATGCGGACAAAGCCACCTGATGCAGATGCAGCGAAAACCGCCTGCACACCGACGCTCTTGGGCGTCCGCTGACGAATTTTACGGAGGGATAGGCACCGGTCGAATTGCTGGGGCCGTGAGGCGAGCGCCCGGTCAGCTGAAGCTGCAAGAAATGCGCTGTCATCCTTGAGAAGGCGACAAAGAGCGGGAAATTTATCCGGGGCGTCAGATTTTCAGTTACTGGCGCTGTTCTTTTCCGAGCTTGGCAAGGTCATCGGCTCAGAGCCTTCGGGAACTGTTGGATGAACTTCGGCCTCGGCTTTCTCAGCCGCCACGCGTTCAGATTCCCGCAGCAGCAGGCGTTCGATCCGCCGCTCGAGCACCCGCGCCTTCTCGTCGCGCGCCGCGATCTCCTGCGAAAGATCAAGGTACAGCGAGACCGCGATCAGGATCATCAGTAGCATGAACGGGAAGGCTGCGATGATCGAAACCGTCCGCAGGCTCTCCAGACCGCCGGTCATCAGCAGCACCACCACCATCAACAGCTGCAGGCAGCCCCAGAGGACCCGGACCGCGCGTGTGGGGTTGAGTACGCCCTTCGAGGTGAACATGCCGAGCACGAATGTGGCCGAGTCGGCCGAGGTCACGAGGAACATGCCGACGAGGATGATGGATGCGACCGTGAGCACCCCGCTGCCGGGCAACTGGTCGAGCAGGGCGTAGAGACCGGCCGGGACCTCGGCCGCCACGGCATCGGCGATGCCGGCGTTCTCGAAGATCTCGAACCGGATGGCCGCGCCGCCGAAGGTCGAAAACCACAGCATGCTCAGCGCCACCGGGACGATCATTACGCCGAGGACGAATTCGCGAATGGTCCGCCCGCGCGAGATCCGGGCGATGAAGCTGCCGACGAAGGGTGCCCAGCTCAAACCCCAGGCCCAGTAGAACATGGTCCATTGCTCAACCCACGCCCCGTTCGAATAGGGCGATGTGACAAGGCTCATCTGGACCACGTTACCCAGGTATTCGCCCAGGGTCTGGGTGAGGACCCCGAAGATGAAGGATGTCGGCCCCAAGAGGAGGACCGATCCGAGAAGGGCCGCCGCGAGGGCCATGTTGGCATTGCTCAGCAGCTTGATGCCGCGGTCGAGCGGGGTCATGGCCGACAGCATGAACAGGCCCCCGATGACGGCAAGGATCACCAATTGTGCCGGGAAGCCGTAGGGCACGCCGGTCAGCTCTGCGACTCCGCTGTTTATCTGCAGTGCACCAAGCCCCAGCGTCGTGGCCACGCCGAATACAGTCGAGACGACTGTCAGCACGTCGATGGCCTTGCCCCAGCCGGTATCCACGCGGGGTCCCAAAAGCGGGCGGAAGGTCTCGCTTATGAGGCCATGGCTCTTGTGGCGAAACCGGACATAGGCGAGGGCGAGCCCCACCAGCGCAAAAGTCGCCCATTGGTGCAGCCCCCAGTGGAAGAAGGCATAGAGCATGCCGGTTTGTGCCGCCTCGGCCGTTCGCGGCAACCCGATGCCGAGCGGTGGGGCGTTGAAGTGCATCATCGGCTCGGCGACGCCCCAGAACACGAGCCCAACGCCCATGCCGCCCGAAAAGATCATGGCGAGCCAGCTTGGAAACGAGAATTCGGGCCGCTCGTCCGGGGCGCCCAGTCTTATGGTCCCGATCCGCGACAGGCCAAGGAACAGCACGAAGAAAACGAACCCGCTCATCACCAGAAGGTACATCCAGCCGACGTTCGTCGCCGTGGCGTGGAGCACCGCTTGCGCGGCGCGCTCCACTGGCCCCGGCGCCATCGCGGCCGCGAGGACGAAGACTACGACGATCGCGACCGACACGCGAAAAACTACGCCGACATCTCCGAGGATAGGTGTTCTTGAGCTGACAGGCCGGCTCATCCATTTCCCCTTTTCGTTTCATAGCCTAACCGGCATGCCGATGACTGTCGAACCTTCAAGGGCTCAACGAAGCTCCGCCCTGGCATGGGGCGGTTCATTGGGGACTCTGACCTGACCTTCTCTGCACCCGCGATAACACAAAGCTTATGCCCACCCCTCGCGAAACCATCCTCGCCGCGCTGCATGCGCGGCTCTTGGCGCTGCCCGCGACCGCGCTCCGCGGCGACGTGCTGCCAGAGCGCGTGCCGACGGAAGGCCTGCTGATCCTGCGCGATGGCGAACCGGGGGATCCGGAGGTGACGCTGTCACCGCTGGCCTACCACTACCAGCACCGCGCCGAGATCGAGGCCGTCGTGCAGGGCGCTGACCGTGACGCAGCCTTCGACACGCTGACCGCCAGCATCGGCGCGGCACTCGCGGCCGACCGGACGCTGGGCGGGCTCTGCGACTGGGTCGAGGCGGAGGCGCCGCGGCCGGTCGATCTGCCAGTCGAGGGCGCGGCGAGCCTGAAGGCGGCCACCATCGCGGTGGTGGTGTACTACGCGACAGACGACCCGCTGAGCTGAGCGCAGACGACACCCGGACGACCTCCGGCACCACACCTGACCCAC